>JANSXW010000085.1 GCA_024742755.1 bacterium
AAACTCCAAAATTATGGCTTTCGAATTGCCAAAGTTACCTTACGCCTATGACGCCCTGGAGCCGCACATCGACGCGCGCACCATGGAAATCCACCACACAAAGCACCACGCAGGATATACCTCTAAGCTGAATGCCGCTATTGAAGGCACAGACCTGGAGAAGAAAAGCATCAAGGAGATTCTCGCCAATGTATCAGCGCACAGCGCAGGCGTACGCAATAACGGCGGTGGCTTTTATAACCACAAACTGTTCTGGGAAGTGATGTCTCCAGACGGTGGCGGCGAGCCATCTGAGCGCATGAATATCCACAAAGCGATTGTGCGCGACTTTGGCTCTTTTGAGAAGTTCAAGGATGAGTTCGCCAATGCTGCGGCCACACAGTTCGGTTCCGGCTGGGCGTGGCTGTGCGTAGACAAGGACGACAAGCTGTTCGTTACTTCCACCCCAAATCAGGACAACCCGCTGATGGATGTGGTGGACGCTGACGGCACGCCTATCCTCGGCCTGGACGTATGGGAGCACGCCTACTACCTGAACTATCAGAACCGCCGCCCGGACTACATCGAGGCCTTCTTCAATGTCATCGACTGGGGCAAGGTGAGCGAGAACTACAATGACGCGAACGAAGGGGCCTCATCCTTCTAAGCTGCCATTTTAAGAAAACTTTGACATAGGTGTTTTTCCGGTGCAGGAAGAGCACCTTTTTCTTTTACAGGTCCTGTCTTTCAGTGGTTTATCCCTTGCCCGTACCTTGTTTAACGAAATTCGATATTGTCGTTTGGCAGGCAGAGAGACAATCGGCACCTTGCGGCGAGCGGCCAAAACCCGTATCTTTGAGAAAGTTAATAAGATGTTCTTTTACAAACAACATGCTAAAAACGATCTGACGGTCACTTGGATTGTCAGGTCGGGAGAAGAATGATATCAACCCCATTTTTTCATTTTTAATCCCTTTTCCCATGATCATTCTAAGCATTCTTCTGTTGATCCTGATCTTCTTCAATGTCGATGTACTAAAAGAAGCATTTTAGGGTCCCACTTAGAAACTCACATGTACGAAAAAAAGGCTTTCGCGGTAACTTGCGAAAGCCTTTTTTCTGTCTGGGGCAAGTACACCCGGTGCACTTCTTTCGCCGGACGTACTTGCCTTTGAAATACAGCACGCCGGCTGAATGCTCCAACACCCCGGCCTGGGTTAATGCACCCGGTGAGATGCGTATCAGGTTTGCTCATGAAGCTTACCGCTCTCTCTTTCTCCCCTTACTGCTTCACTGCCTCATAAATCCGCTCCGCCTCTTCCTGAGACAGCGTGCTGGCCATGCCGGCAGAGAAAATGATCTCCTGATCGCCCTGCAGGTGGATGTAGCGAAAGTTGTAGTTCAGGTTGTTGCTGTCGAGGGCCATTTCGTAAAGGAAACCTTTCTCCTCTTCGGTGACGATGCGGGAGAAGTAGCGGTTGGTCTTGACCGTGGCGAGCTGCTCAGCTTTCACACGCGCCAAATCGCTGGTCGTCGCGCTGGAGGCCATGATTTGCAGGTCGTAGTTGCCTTCGCCTTTGACCGTGACGTCCTTCATAAGCGTGCCCATATTGCGGGCTTTGACCACTGCGCTGTCCGGTGCCATAATCGTGACCGGCACACCGTGCTCCATCAGGTCGGTTTCCACCAAATTTGAACCGCCATCGGTCTGGCAGCTCCACAGTAAAGCAACAGACAGTAAGGTAAAGAGTACTTTTTTCATTTTATCTGGTTTCTTTTTGTTCGAATTTCATGGATCAATACGGGGCAAAATAACGGATTTGCCGACAAATTATTGAGCAACAGCTTTGATAAGCGGCCGCAATTGACCAATTTCGGGCAACGCGCCGGAAACGGGCAGCAGCAGGACACCAAACACCATCTTTTAACCGGGCTCCAATAATCGGGAAAAGCCGTACCTTTGCCCTGCAAATTTTTAACATTCGCTATGATTGAGCGCCTTCACATCCGGAATTACGCCATCATCGAGGAGTTGACGATCGACTTCTCGAAGGGGCTCACCATTATTACTGGTGAAACCGGGGCCGGCAAGTCCATTCTGCTGGGCGCACTGGGCCTGGTCATGGGCCGGCGTGCGGACATCAAGTCTCTCTACAACCTGGACACTAAGTGCACCATCGAGGGTTTCTTCAATGTGGAAGCCTACGACCTGCAGCGCTTCTTTGATGAGCATGACCTGGACTTCGATCCGCAGGTGGTCATCCGGCGGGAGATTACGCCTTCCGGCAAATCCCGGGCGTTCGTCAATGATACTCCGGTAACGCTCAATGTGCTGCAGGACCTGAGCTCCACCCTCATCGACCTGCATCAGCAATTTGACAACCTGGACATCCACAAGATATCCTTTCAGCTCCGGCTGCTGGACGCCCTGGCGGAGAACCGCCCGCTGCTGGCTCGGTACCAAAGCTTGTTTAGCGCTTATCAGCGGGACCAAAAGCAGCTCAAAACCCTCATTGGCCGGCAGCAACAATCGGCTAAGGAACTCGAATTTCTGCAATTTCAGTTGGAAGAGTTCAATACGGCCGAACTGGTGGATGGAGAGCAGGAAGAACTGGAGGAAGAGCTCAGCCGCCTGACCAATGCAGAGGATATCAAGCGCACGCTGGCGGCTTCCTTTCAGCAGTTGTCTGAAAGCGAGGTCTCGGTGATCGGGCAAATGGAAGAACTGACGCAGGCCATCAAGTCGGTCAGTAGTTTTGACCGGCGTATTGAAGGGCTCTACGGGCGTTTCAGTGGCCTGGTGGAAGAGCTTCGGGATGTGGCTCAGGAATTCGAGTCCATCGCAGATGAGACCGAACACGATCCCGAGCGCACACAGGAAGTGCAGGAGCGCCTCGATATGATCTACCGCCTGCAAAACAAGCATCAGGTCGCTTCCATCAAAGAACTTTTGGATATACAGTCGGATTTGCAGCAGCAACTTGATGATATCGGCGACCTCAGCCAGGAAATCGAACGGCTGCAACGGTCCACTCAGGAGCAGCGGCAGCAGCTGGAAGCCATGGCTGAAGAGCTGAGTACCCGCCGGCATAGCGTGGTGGGCGGTTTTGAGAATAAGGTCGAGCAGATGCTGGCACAACTGTCTATGCAGCACGCTAAGCTCAAAGTCGACATCAGCCGTACAGAAGACCTTGAGCCTACCGGGTTTGACGAGGTCAATTTCCTGTTTGCAGCCAACAAAGGCGGCCGCCTACAATTAATTAAGGATGTAGCTTCCGGTGGTGAACTGTCCCGCCTGACCCTCGTAGTGAAATCCCTCGTGGCCAGTGCCATCCCGCTGCCAACCCTGATCTTCGATGAGATCGATACCGGCATTTCCGGAGACGTGGCCCTGAAGATGGGCTCCATTTTGCGGCAGCTCAGCAATGAGCATCAGGTGGTGTCCATTACCCACTCCCCGCAGATTGCCTCCAAGGCTAATGCCCATTATTTTGTGTATAAAAAAGAAAAGGAGGACCGTACCGTCACGGAGGTCCGCCCCCTGGAGATGGAAGGCCGGGTATACGCCATAGCGACTATGCTCAGCCAGGACCCGCCCAGCGAGTCCGCCATCAATACCGCTAAAGAATTATTGCTGCAGAGCAGTTAAATGAAAAGCAGAATTAAAACGATATGAGTACCAACTTACTAGCAGGAAAGCGCGGCGTCATCTTCGGTGCGCTTGATGACAAATCAATCGCCTGGAAAGTGGCCGAGCGCTGTGTGGAAGAAGGCGCCACTATTACCCTGACCAATGCTCCCGTTGCCCTGCGCATGGGCGGCATTCAGGAATTAGGCAAAAAGCTGAACGCAGAGGTCATCCCCGCTGATGCGACGAGCGAGGAGGATCTGGAAAAACTGTTCGGCGAATCTCAGGAAATCCTGGGCGGCAAGATCGATTTCGTGCTGCACGCCATCGGCATGTCCCTCAACGTGCGCAAAAACCGCACCTACACCGACCTGAAGTACGAGTGGATGCAGAAAACATTCGACATCTCAGCCATCTCCTTCCATAAAGTGATGCAGCAGCTGTATAAAATGGATGCGATGAGCGAGTGGGGCTCTATTGTGGCGCTGAGCTACATCGCGGCGCAGCGTACCTTCCCGGACTACAGTGAGATGGCAGAGTCAAAGGCCCTGCTTGAGTCTTTCGCCCGCAGCTTTGGCTACCACTTTGCCGAGAAGAAAGTGCGTGTGAATACCATTTCCCAGTCTCCAACAGTGACGACTGCCGGCAGCGGCATCAAAGGCTTCCAGGAGTTCTTCGATTATGCGGATAAAATGTCGCCACTCGGCAATGCTTCTGCCGAGGCCTGCGCGGACTACTGCGTAACCATGTTCTCAGACCTGACCCGCATGGTGACCATGCAGAACCTCTACCACGATGGCGGTTTCTCTAATATGGGGATGAGCCCTAAACTGTTGGAAGCGTAATACAGGAATTGAAATAAAAAAGATTCAAAGGGCAGGCTCCAGGGCTTGCCCTTTTCATTTACACCTGCCACATATCGCCCCACAGGCGGGAGCCCCCATCGATGTAAAGCGTTTCGCCCGTCACGTAATCGGCCAGCGACAGGAATAAGACCGCCTCTGCAACTTCCTCCACCTTACCCAGGCGCTTCACTGGTATCGTGCTGCTGACCTGAGCCACCATTTCCGGCGGGTAGTTTTCCAACCCAGAGCTCTTGATGATGCCTGGCGCCACGGAATTGATGCGCACATTGCGGTTAGCCCATTCTACAGCAAGGGACTTTGTGAGGTTGTCCACACCGGCGCGCGCAGCACCCGTATGCGACATACCCGGGAACCCCCGGTAGTGGTCTACAATGATATTGACGATGCTGCCCGACTCCTGAGGAAGAAAGAAGGTATTAGCCATGGCCTGCGTCATAAACCAGGTGCCATTCAGGTTGGTATTGATGACGGCCAGCCAGCCCTTCCGGGCAATGCCTTCGGCAGGGGAGGGGAACTGCCCGCCGGCATTATTGACCAACAAGTCCAGCTTGCCACTCTTTTCCATGATGTAGTCCGCCAGCTCATCAATTTTTTCCGGCTCCCGTATGTCAAGGGCAAAGTAGTGGCAGGTGCCGAACTCATTGAGGGCTGCTGCGGCCTCTTTCAGGGGCTCCTCCTTGCGGGATGCGATGTAAACCTCTGCGCCGTAGCTCAGCAGTTGCCGGGCAATTTCGTACCCAATGCCGCTGCGCCCCCCGGTGACGAGGGCGGTCTTGCCTTCAAAAATCTTGTCCTGAAACATGTCGTTCGTCTTTTTGCGGGGGGCAAGATAGGAAAATTGGGAGAGTTGGGGGCTTAGGGATTTCACGGATAGGGATTCACGCAGAGGCGCAAAGGGAACTTCGCGAAGAGCACAGCGTGGGGCGCGGGAAGTATGCACAAAGCCGGGGCAGGGTAGAAGGCTTTGCTGTCTGTAGGCTTGCTTTTTATTGTTAGCGCGTGCTTTCTGATCGCTTTAAATGCAGTGCTGCAAGAAAGTTTCATGCTTTTCAGTCATTTTGTCATCTTGGAAAAGCCATTGGTGTCAAAACGACATGTTTTTAATCTGTTTCACGGCAAGTTTGTCCGCTCCTCCGGATTGGTATGCCAATTGCATATAGTGAAGTGTAATCAATCAGACAACCAACAAAAAAGAATACAACCATGACACTTGTAACCGTTAAGCCAAACCGCACTGCAGCCCCCTCGCTTTTCACCGATTTTGACCGGGTGGTCAACGAAGTATTTGGAGCAGCCCACCGGCCGGTAGCCACCCGGGCTTTCAAGCCGGCGGTGAATGTCCTCGAGCAGGAAGACAATTTTGTGCTTCAGGTAGCGGCTCCGGGCCTGCAGAAGTCCGACTTTGAGATTGAGCTGGACAAAGGTCTGCTCACCATCAAAGTGGAGCGCAACTGGAATGCCGGCGAAGGTGAGACCGTCAAGCGGCAGGAATTTGGCAACTACCGTTTTCAGCGGTCCTTCCGGCTCGGCAAACTGATCGATACGGAAAATGTGGAAGCGACTTACGAGCAGGGTATACTGGAGGTCAACCTTCCCAAAAAAGAGGAAGCCAAGCCTAAGCCTGCCCGCAAGGTTGAAATCTCGTAATTATTGCTTTTACACAGCTTTTACATAAAGCAGTGAATTTCAGCAGGAACCTATTTGTTCTTCTAGGTAGAGTACAGTGGTTGATACAATGAAAGCAGTGAGCGCTCAGATTAATTAACCGTTCACTGCGCTCATTGACCACGAAATCTGTCTGAGAAGGCTTTTTGTTGAACCAAATGTTAAATGCTATGAAAAATCTGGTGAATTATCAACCGACAGGAATCAGCAAGATGTTTGACAACTTCTTTGGCAATTCCATTACCGACTTCATGGGTGGCGATTTTGCGATGACGCAGCCCTCTGTGAACGTCGTGGAAACTCATGACCGCTTCCGGATCGAAGTGGCAGCTCCGGGCCTGGAAAGAGGCGACTTTGACATTCAGGTGGAAAATGACCACCTGCTGATCAAAGCAGAGCGAGCACACAAAGATGAAGTAAAAGAAGATAACTTCGTCCGCCGTGAGTTCAACTACACTTCTTTCACCCGCAACTTCCAACTGCCTAAATCTGTAGACGGGGAAGGCATTGGAGCAAAGTACGAAAACGGCGTGCTGACTATCGAGCTGCCGAAAAAGGAAGAAGTCAAAGGACAACCCGTAAAGCGCATCGAAATCAAGTAGATGCCGTATCAGGGTCAGGCTCCGCACCCTGACGTTCAACGGAGCCAAAAATAGTTAATAGGGTTTTAGGTGTTTATTTTGGTAGCCGGTACATTCAATTGTACCGGCTTTTTTTTATCCTATCCTTCCACTCATACGTTATTTTTTTGTTCTTTGATAAAGTAGGGGCTCAGGATGCACTTCCTGCATTTGAAATCCCGGTTAACCCAACCTATTTATGTCAAAAGTTATCCTTATCACCGGTGCCAGTTCGGGGCTGGGAAAAGCACTTGCCCACGAGCTAAGCCATCAGGGGCACACCGTGTTTGGCACAAGCCGTTCGCCCGGTGGCGATCAGGGCAATATTCGTATGATTGCAATGGACGTACAGCAGGAAGCGAGCGTGGCGTCCGGTGTGGAGCAGGTATTGGCGGAAGCAGGGCGGCTCGATGTGGTGGTCAACAACGCTGGCATCGGCATAGCAGGGCCACTGGAAGATTGCAGTATGGAGGACGTGGAGCGGGTGATGAATACCAACGTCCTGGGCGTAGTCCGGGTATGCAAGGCTGCGCTCCCAATCATGCGGGCTCAGGGGCAGGGGCAGATTTTTACCATCAGTTCCATCGGCGCTAAGGTTGGATTGCCCTACCGGAGCATATATTGTGCCAGCAAAGCTGCGGTCGATCTGATCACGGAGTCGCTGCGCCTGGAAATGAGAGGGCTGGGCATTCAGATCACAGGTATTCACGCCGGCGACATTCAGACCAACATCAACGCGAACCGGATCAAAGCCTATGACCCTAATGGGCCTTACGCCGAGAGTTTTGAGCGCGCCTACAAAGTCATTGATCAGGAAGTAGACGAAGGGCTGCCCGCCGAGGTCGTCGCGAAAACTATTGCCCGCCGTATCAACAGAGGGCACCTTCATCCGTTCTATGCTATAGGGAAACCACTGCAAAGGTTATCCCTTGTACTCAAGCGGCTGCTGCCGGGGGCGTGGTTTGAACGCCTGATCGCCCGTTATTCCGGGGTGTAAACCTTGGCAGATTGCCGCGAATTATTTACTTTCAGATTACTCAAATGACCAATCGCCCTATTATGAAAACCTTGAATATTTTTACCATTGCCATCGTCGCGCTGATTTTTACAGCCTGCGGCGACCCTGACCGAATGTCGGATGAAAATAAGTCCAAAGACCGGCTGGCAGAAGAAATTCTGGCCCTGGAAGGGACCTTGAAAAAGCAGATGGACAACCCTACGATCGACACCGCATCGGCAGTCAGCCTGATTGATAAAACAGACCTTTTCGCGGACCGTTTTCAGCAGGATTCCCTTACGCCGCATTTCCTGTTTAAGTCCGGCGCTGTCGCCCGGGGCATTGGGCAATACGAAAAAGCAATCGACCTCTGGGGCCGTGTGGTCACCGTTTACCCGGACTTTGAAAAAGTGCCGGAATCCTTGTTTTTTCAGGGCTTTACCTACGACAACGACCTGGAGAATATGCCGAAGGCTGAAGAGAAGTACGAGGCTTTCCTGCAGCAGTTCCCAAAGCATCCTATTGCTAAAGACGCTAAAATGCTGCTTGCCGTCGTTCAATCTGGTAAGTCCGCCAACGAAGTCATCAAAGAATTTCAGCAAAACAACCAAGCAACGGAGTAACTTATGAAGCGCAATTTTATACTGTCATTTTTCGCCATACTTCTTTTCCTGTCCGGCAGCAGCACCCTGTTGTCCGCTCAGGGCATTGAATTTTATCAGGGTTCCTGGGAAGACGCCTTGCTCAAGGCCGCACAGGAAGACAAAATCATTTTCGTAGACGCCTACGCCGAGTGGTGTGGCCCCTGCAAGCGGATGGCACGGGAAGTCTTCCCGCAGGAAGAGGTCGGTGCCTTCTTCAACCGCCACTTTATCAATATGAAAATCGATATGGAAAAAGGCATGGGGCTGGAGTTCCGGCAGAAATACCCGGTCTCGGCTTTCCCTACCTTGTTCTTCATCGGTTCAGATGGAGAGATTGTCCAAAAAGCCAAAGGCGCGCAGCAGGTGGATGGGCTGATTAAGCTGGGGCAGACCGCCCTTTCCAAAGCCGATAACCTGGAGGAGTATCAGGCGCAGTACGAAGAAGGCAAGCGCGACCCCTCTTTCCTTTACCGCTATGTAAAAGCCCTGAACAACGCCGGGGAATCCAGCCTTCGCGTCGCCAATGAATACTTTGACACCGAGCCGGACCTGAGCACCGAGCTGAACCTTAAGTTTTTGTTCGAGGCCGTGACCGAAGCGGATTCCAAACTCTTCAATAAGATGGCAGAACGGCGGGAAGCCATCGAAGCCATTGTGGGCAAACAAGCCGTAGCGGATCAGTTGCGCCGGGCCTGCGAGGCCACAGTGGAGAAAGCCGTGAAATTCGACAGTGAGATGCTGCTGGAAGAAGCCATCCGCAAAGGCAAAGACTACCTGGGCGATGAGGCGGACGCTTTCGAACTGGAAGCCCAACTCGCTTTTTATCAGTCCCGTGGGCAGGCCGATGACTACCGGAAAGCGGCTAAAAAGTATGCAAAAAAATGTATCGGTAAAGACCCCGATGCACTGGCTACCCTTGCTAAAGACATGTCCGAAGCCTTCAAAAACGACGACAAAGTGATGTCTGAAGCACAGGATATTGCAGAATCAGCGGCTGCACAAACCACCAAATACCAGCATGTGCTCATCTATTCCAGTATTCTTCTGCAAAACGGAGACCGTACAGCTGCCCTGGAAGCAGCCAACCGTGCCCTGGAAATGGCCTCTGCTGACAGCCCGCTGGCGGTACGTGCGGTAGAACACTACATCAAGCAAATCCAATAAATACCATACCAATGAAGAAATTATCCATCGCCTTAGCGCTGATTGCAGCTATTGTCACTGCCGGATTGGCACAGGATGGCATTCAGTTCGAAGAGGGCAACTGGAAAAAAATCCTGGCAAAAGCAGCCGATCAGGACCGCCTGATTTTTGTGGATGCTTACGCCGAATGGTGCGGGCCCTGCAAAATGATGGCCCGTGATGTTTTCACCCAAGCTGAGGTAGGCGACTACTACAACAGCAATTTTGTCAATGCGAAGATTGACATGGAAAAGGGGGAAGGCGCCGGCTTGGCACGCAAGTACAAGGTGCGCGCTTATCCTACGTTGCTGTTCATTGACTCCAATGGAGAGCTGGTGCACCGCGCCGTGGGCTATCAGGATGCGGAGGCTTTCCTGCAGCTCGGGCAGGAAGCCCAGGACCCGTCCAGGCAGATTGCCACGATGGAGCGCAAGTTCGAGGCAGGCGAGCGCGACCCTGAATTCCTGAAGAACTACGCTGTCGCTGCAGCGGATGCAATGGCGGCCAATGCGAATGAAATTGCCACTGCCTACCTGAGCACTCAGAAAGACTGGACAGGAGAGACCGAAATGCAGCTCATCTTCCAGGCGGCTACCCAAATGGATGACCCTTACTTCAAGGAAATCCTGAAGCGGCGCGAAGCCTACGAAGCCCTGTTTAGCGAACGCTATATCAGCTCTAAGATTCAGCGCGCCATCCTGCAAACGTTGGATGCAGAGGGCGGGGAAGAGCAAATGATGGCAGATGCGGAGGCGAAGTTCAAAGCCGCTTTCCCGGACAATCCGGGGCCTGTGTTCGCCAACTTTAAAATGAACTACTACCGCATCAACGACCCGACCGCTTTCCCACAAGCTGCAGTGGATTACCTGACGGATTATCCTTCTGAGGATGCCAATGAGCTGAACTCCATTGCCTGGTCTTTCTATGAAGGCGTGGACGACAAGAAGATGCTGAAGGAAGCCGTAAAATGGGCAGAACGCTCCGTTGAAATCGAGTCCACTTTCTATAATAATGATACCCTTGCTGCCCTGCACTACAAGCTGGGCAACAAAAAAGCGGCCAAAGCTGCTGCAAAGAAAGCCATCGAACTGGCCAAAGCAAGTGGCGAAGACTACACCGAAACCAAGGAACTGCTCGAAAAAATAGAGCGTCTGTAAGTTTGGCCGTACCTTTGCGCGCCAATACAGCAAGATATAAATTATGGCCAACCAATCCAATGCGCCCAAACGCACCGACGTGAATACGCTCGGTGAGTTTGGGCTCATCGACCACCTTACGCAGCGCTTTCCGCTGCACCACCAATCTTCCGTTAAAGGCATAGGTGATGATGCTGCCGTGATCGACCATCAGGGCGCACTCACCGTCGTTTCCACCGATATGCTGGTGGAGGGCATACACTTCGACCTGATGTATACGCCCCTGAAACACTTGGGGTACAAAGCAGTGGTGGTTAATCTCTCTGATATCTATGCGATGAATGCCATTCCGCAACAGATTACCGTATCCGTGGCTTTGTCCAACCGCTATTCCGTAGAGGCTATGGAGGAGTTGTACGAAGGGATCCGCACAGCCTGCAGCGTGTATAATGTCGACCTCATAGGCGGTGATACCACCTCTTCCCCCAAAGGGCTGGTCATTAGCGTTACCGCAATCGGGAAGGGGCATAAGGAGCGCCTGACTTACCGCAATACGGCCAAGGTTGGTGACCTGATTTGCATTTCCGGCAACCTTGGTGCGGCTTATATGGGGCTGCAAATTCTGGAGCGGGAGAAGCAGATTTACCTTTCTGACCCCGAGCTGCAACCCACACTGGAAGGGCACGATTACCTTTTGGAGCGTCAGCTGAAACCGGAAGCCCGCAAGGACATTATTGAGGCTTTCGCCAAAGCCAGCCTGGTACCTACTGCCATGATTGATATTTCGGACGGGCTGGGCTCCGAGCTGTTCCACATTGCCAGGCAGTCGGGCGTAGGCGTGCTGATTGAAGAGAGCGGCGTGCCTATCCACGAGGATGCGCAGTTTCAGGCCATTGATTTCAATATGGATCCGATTACGGTCGCACTGAGTGGGGGAGAAGACTATGAGCTGCTGTTTACAGTAGACCCTAAAGACCTCGACAAGGTGAAGTACATGGCTGATATTTACATCGCCGGAGAAATTGTACCTGCGGAAGATGGGGTGAAGCTCAATTCCAAAGGAGGCAAGCTCCACGACATCACCGCCCAAGGCTGGAAACACTTCGATCCTTCTAAGAATTAAGCCGTTAACATCATGCAAAGAATAGTTGTAGTTCTGGGTTTCAGCCTGATGCTGTTGCTGAACAGTTGTGGTACGGACAGCAGCAGCGAAAGCATCCCGCCTCCTCCGCCGAAAGAAAAAGTCAGCGTACCAAAATTCGAGCGCGACTCGGCCCTTGCTTATGTCGCCCGGCAGGTAGCATTCGGCCCCCGCGTGCCCAATACCGAAGGGCACCGCCAAACCAGGGCCTGGCTGGTGGAACAGTTTGAGCGCTTCGGCGCAAAGGTCACAGCGCAGGACTTTGAAGCTAAGGCCTACACCGGGGAGGTGCTGCAATCCACCAATATCATTGCCCAGTTCAACCCCGGAGCCCAAAAGCGGATACTGCTCGCCGCCCACTGGGATACCCGCCCCTTTGCCGATTCTCCAATCAGCGAAGAGCGCCGGGATGAACCTATACTTGGTGCGGACGATGGGGGCAGCGGCGTTGGGGTACTCCTGGAAGTCGCCCGCCAACTACAGGCGAACCCTATCGAAATGGGAGTCGATATTGTACTTTTCGACGCCGAAGACTTTGGCGAAAGCGGTGGAGAAACGCCTGATACCTACGCATTAGGCTCTCAGTACTGGTCGCGCAACCCCCACGTGACCGGCGCGCAAAAGCCGAAGTACGGTATCCTGCTGGATATGGTAGGTGCCAAAGGCGCGCGCTTCCCCAAAGAGTATTTTTCCATGCAGTATGCCCCGCAGATTGTGAATAAAGTGTGGGCGCTGGCGCAAAACATGGGCTATGGCAACTACTTTGTCAATCAGCAGGGGGGCGCTATTACCGATGACCATTACTACGTCAATACCATCGCCCGCATCCCGATGATCGACATCATCAACCGGGCGCAGGGCACCCAAACCGGCTTTGGCGAGCACTGGCATACCCACAACGATGACCTCGACATCATCGACAAGCGGACCCTCCGGGCAGTTGGGCAGGTGGTCCTCGCTGTTGTATACCGGGAGGCTAACGGAGCATTTTAGCAACGGTCAGGTCCGCTTTTTCATTCCCGGACGATTCCCGGAGCAGGTTGCAGCACCTTTGTACAAAACAAAGACGATCGCTAATGAAAACGATCTTAACTGCAACCATGATGTTATCTTTCCTCTTCCCTCCGAAGCCGGGGCCTGCTCAACGGCTTAAAAAAGCAGAGCGCAAAATCGAAAAACTGTTTCAGCGCGAGCTGGACAAGGCTAAGGTTCACAATGCCTTCCTTTCCGTGTATGCGCCGGGCCGGGGCCTGCAGTGGACCTTCACCGGGGGGCAGTTTGAAGACGGCAGCCTGGTCAGCCCTGCCCATCCTTTCCACTCTGCAAGTATCGGCAAAACCTTTACCGCCACGCTGGCTATGCTGCTGGTGGAAGAAGGGAAGCTGGCGCTCGATGCGCCACTAAGCAACTACCTCCCGGAAGAGGCCTACGCCGGGCTCCATGTATGGAATGGAGTGGATGTTACCGGGCAAATCACCATCGCCCAGCTGCTGCAGCATACCTCCGGGCTGCCCGATTGGTTTGAGGACCGCCCGGAGCAGGGCATGGCTTTTCTGGAGCGTATGCTGGCCGAGCCCAACCAGTTTTGGACGCCCCAGGCCATTCTGGACTATACGCGTCAAAACCTGAAGCCCCACTTCTTGCCAGGACAGGGTTACCACTACACCGATACGGAATATTTTCTGCTCGGACTAATTATAGAACGGCTCTCCCGGCAGCCCCTGCACGAGGTGCTGGAAGCCCAAATCCTGGAGCCCCTGCAGCTCACTCAGACGAGTATGTACTTCCGTTCCGATCCCTTGGAGCCTTATACCGGGCGGATGGCAGAACTCTATGTAGACGATATGGAGATCAGCACCTTCAAAAGCCTGAGTGCCGACTGGGCCGGCGGTGGGCTGCTCACCACGACGGATGACCTCCTGCAGTTTATGGAGGCCCTCAACACCGGCAAGCTTATCAATCGCAGTACTTACGAAGCCATGCAACAGTGGGTGCCGGAGAGCCGGGGCATGGAGTATGGTTTTGGCCTGCGCAAATTTCGCCTGAGGGGGCTTTTTCCCCTCCTGCCTGACCTGACGCTCATCGGGCATTCCGGTTCTACCGGCTCTTACATGTACTACTGCCCGGAACTGGAAGTCTACCTGGCCGGCACCTTTAATCAAACTGGTCATATGAAGGAGCACGTGGTCTTTTTGGTCAAAGTCCTGAGCGTGCTGAAGAAGCAGTTTTAGAAAAAAAACTAAGCCGCTGTGATTTTTGCCCCGCCCGCATCGAATAATAAGATGTAAACCAATTTAACCACACGCATCGTGCCAAACAAAGCTAAACATCCGGCTCCCAACTTCGAGGCAGTGCTGCAGCAACACCGCGGCATCATCTTCAAGGTGGCCCGCATGTACACCCGTAGGGAGGCTGATTTTGAAGACCTGGTACAGGACATCAGCATACAGATCTGGCAATCGCTGGGCAACTACAAGCCCTCCCATGCCCTGTCGACCTGGCTCTACCGCATCGCCCTGAATGTCAGCATCGACCGGCTGCGCAGGGAAAAACGGCGTGAACAGCATCAGGAAGCCTTTGAAGCACTGCCCCCTGCCGGGCAGTCCGGGCAGCCTTCGGGACGGAGCGAGCAGTTGCACCGCTGGGTGCAAGCCCTGCCGCCTCTGGAGCGCGCTCTGATGCTCCTCTATCTGGAAGATTACCCGCACGAGGAAATCGGGGAGATGCTGGGCATCAGCAAGAGCAATGTGGGCACGAAAATCAGCCGGCTGAAACACCGGCTCAAAAAAGAACTAAAATAATACCATTATGGAAACGAATGACTGGAAAGCCCTTTGGAAAAGCCATCAGGCCCAATTGGACCAAAACAACAGGCTTCATCTGATGATCACCCGGCAAATGCAGCAGCAAATCGCCCGCCGCCCTTTGCGGAGGCTCTGGGCAGCCCGGATAGCGGAAACGCTGGTTTGGGTCCTTCTCCTTGCAGGGCTGGGCAGTTGTATAGCCAATTTTCAGGGGCATACGGCTCCGCAAATATCAGCCATTGTGCTAAGCCTCTTTTCCGTGGTGGGCATAAGTGGCAGTGCAGGGCAGCTCATCCTGCTGGGCATGCTCCAATTTGACGGGCCGGTAGTGGAGGTGCAAAAGGGATTGGAGCGCCTGCGCAGACACCGCCTGGCCATCACCCAAATACTCATGAGCAGTGTGCCCTTCTACCTGGCGCATGTATTTTTCTGGTTCCAGCTGCTCTTCGGCATTGATCTCTTTGCCAGCGGGGACCCGCAGTGGCTGCTCGCGCAAATGGCACTGAGCATAGCCCTTCTGCCTTTTGCCTTTTGGCTCATCCGGGAAATGGGCAAGCCAACGCCCCGTTATGCCTGGATTGCCGGGCTGCGGCGGAGCGTTGCCGGTGAGCGGGTGGAGCAGGCGTTGCGGGCGTTAGAGCATATTGAGGCTTTCAGAAGGCGTTAGTCGGCAATAAATACTTGGAGTCAATGGTAAGAGGCTTCAGAAAATGGCGTTTGTACTTTTTTGGGGAGCAACGTTAAAAAACGAATCTGGATCAGGGTGAAATAGCGAAAATTCGCTAACTTCAACACCCTAAAATGATTCACCATGCACCCAACCTACCCAAAGCTGCTTGCCCCCCTCGACCTGGGCTTCACCACCCTCAAAAACCGTGTGCTCATGGGCTCAATGCATACCGGGCTGGAGGAAGAGAAAAACGGATTCGAAAAAATGGGCGCCTACTTCGCCGAACGGGCCCGGGGTGGTGTCGGGCTGATGGTCACCGGGGGCATTGCGCCCAACCGGGCAGGCTGGGTGAGCCCTTTTTCTGCCAAGCTCTCCAACCGCAGGGAGATGCGCAACCACCGGGTTGTAACCGATGCCGTGCACGAAGCGGAGGGTAAAATCTGCCTGCAAATCCTGCACGCCGGGCGCTACGGTTACCACCCACTGGCCGTCGCGCCTTCCCGCCTCAAGTCGCCCATCTCGCCTTTTAAGCCGTGGAAACTGAGTGGTGGTGGCGTGGAGCGCACCATCCGCGCTTTCGTCCGCACCGCCCAACTGGCACAGGAAGCCGGGTACGATGGCGTGGAAGTCATGGGCTCGGAAGGCTACCTCATCAATCAGTTTATCGTTGCCAAAACCAATAAGCGGACCGACAAATGGGGCGGCCCTTACGAGAACCGTATCCGCTTCCCGATTGAAATCGTGCGCCGTACCCGGGAAGCAGTAGGGCCCAATTTTATCATCATTTACCGCCTGTCTATGCTCGACCTGGTGCACGACGGCAGCAGTTGGGAAGAAGTGGAGCACCTCGCCCGGGAGATCGAAGCGGCCGGCGCGACCATCATCAATACCGGTATTGGCTGGCACGAAGCCCGGGTCCCGACGATTGCGACGATGGTGCCCCGGGGCGGGTTTAGTTGGGTCACACAGCGCCTGATGGGCAAAGTGGGCATCCCGCTCATCACCACCAACCGCATCAATACACCGGAAAAGGCGGAAGAAATCCTCGCGGCGGGCCATGCCGATATGGTGTCTATGGCGCGCCCCTTCCTCGCCGATGCCGACTTTGTGCAAAAGGCGGAAGAAAACCGGGCGGACGAAATCAATACCTGCATCGCCTGCAATCAGGCCTGCCTCGACCATGTGTTCAAACAAAAAACAGCCAGTTGCCTGGTCAATCCACGGGCCTGCCACGAGACGGAGCTTAACTACACGCCCGCTCAGGCTAAGAAAAAGCTGGCCGTGGTAGGCGCTGGCCCGGCGGGGCTGGCCTTCGCTACCGTAGCTGCACAGCGCGGTCACGAAGTCCACCTTTTTGAAGGGAGCCACCAAATTGGCGGGCAGTTCAATATGGCGAAGCGCATCCCGGGCAAGGAAGAATTCTACGAGACCCTGCGCTACTTTGAGCGCCAGATTGAAATACAGGGCGTCCACCTCCACCTCAATACCCGCGTGGAAGCCAATGACCTGACTCGTCAGGGCTTCGATGAAGTCGCCCTGGCCACCGGCGTTGCTCCCCGGCAGATTCAGCTGGATGGCATTGATCATCCCAAGGTGCTGAGCTATGTGGATGTCCTCCTGCATAACCAGGAAGTGGGGCAGCGCGTTGCCATCATTGGCGCCGGAGGCATTGGCTTTGATGTCTCTGAGTTTCTGGTTCATACTCGATCAGAGGAGCCCCAGCCCGTGGAAGCTTTTATGGAGGAATGGGGTGTGGATACCGCTTATCAGAACCCTGGTGCATTGACTAAGCCAAAATCGGAACCGCCCGTCCGCCAAATCTACCTCATGCAGCGGTCCAAAGGCAAGCCCGGTGCCGGCCTCGGCAAGACCACCGGATGGATTCACCGGCAGAGCCTGCGCAAGAAAGGTGTGGAAATGCTCAGCGAAGTGCAGTATCAGCGGGTGGATGATGCCGGGCTGCACATCCTGCATAAGGGCGAGCCCCGCCTGCTGGAGGTCGACCATGTGGTGGTCTGCGCCGGGCAGGAGCCCCTGCGTACCCTACAGCAGCCCCTGGAAGCAGCCGGGCTCAAAGTCCACCTCATCGGCGGCGCGGACGAAGCCCGGGAACTGGATGCCAAGCGGGCGATCAGTCAGGCGAGCTGGCTGGCGGCGGTTGTGTGAGGGCTAACCTGAAAAGTTTCCCAAGCTCAGCCAGGCTCTTTTCAGGTTTAGTGAAGCCTGCTTAGGCCACCTCAACGAGTGCACGAATCTGAGCCATTGCCGGGGCATTCACCCGGTGTACTTTTCGTGTGCTCCTGGTCAGCACGCCGGGCGAAAGTGCCGACTTCGTTTCCAAACTACGTCGGACGGAGAGCACGCCCGGCGAGGCTGCTCACCGGGCGGACCAAAACAAAAACCCCGATCCAAGCGGACCGGGGCTTTCAACCTATCTAGCATTGTCTACAAAAATCTTAGAAGCAGTAGCCGTTCGCCTCAATCATGCGGTCGGCGATCATGCGGCGGGCTTTCTTGACATTAGTCGGCGTGTACTTGGTGAAGCGCTTCAGGCCCATCAGCAGGGTGCGCAGCAGGTCGCCTTCGGCAAAGGAAACCAGGGCATCCGTGCCGTTTTTGTGGATACGGGCGGTGGCATCGGTCATAAAGACTTTCAGCATAGCGTCGTATATTTCCTGTGGCTGCTCCTTGCTGTCCATACCCGCTAGTTTCTCCACCCGCATCAGCATGGATTCTGCGGTAAGGGTGTCGAGCAGCATATCGGAGACATTCATGATGATCTCCTGCTCTTCCTTGAGGTTGAGCTCACCGTCCATTTGCATTTTGGCGGCGGCACCAGCGGTCATCAGTACGGCTTTCTTGAACTCCTTAATCGCCTTCTTCTCCGCAGCATAGGCGCCCTCGGGCTGATCAAAGGCAGGCATAGAGGCCAGTTCCTTCTGTACTTCCCAGGCTGGCCCAACAATATCGAGGTTGCCCTTCAGCGCACGGCGGAACAGCATATCGATGGAAAGCATGCGGTTGATTTCGTTGGTGCCTTCGTAGATACGGTTAATGCGGGCGTCCCGGTAGGCACGGGCAGCGGTCCCTTCTTCAGAGTAGCCCATGCCGCCGTGTACCTGCACCGTCTCGTCTACCACATAGTCGAGTACTTCTGAGCCGAGCACCTTGAGCAGGGCACACTCGATAGCATATTCCTCAGCAGCCTGCCGCTTGGCTTCTGCAAAGGTCATGCCCTCTGCCATCAGGGCTTTGTTCTTTTCCTGCAGGAGGTGAGAAACGCGGTACATGGCGCTCTCCGCTGCGAAAATCTGAATAGCCTGCTCGCCCAGCTTGTGCTTGATAGCACCAAAGTTGGCAATCGGCTGCTTGAACTGAATGCGCTCGTTGGCATACTGCACGGCGGTCTCAGCGCTTTTCTTGGCACCGCCCACACAGAGTGCGCACAGCTTAAAGCGGCCAATGTTCAGGGCATTGAAGGCAATGAGGTGACCTTTGCCAATTTCGCCCAGTACGTTTTCTTTAGGCACTTTCACGTTCTCAAAGAATACCTGACGGGTGGAAGAGCCCTTGATGCCCAGCTTCTTCTCCTCTGCGCCCAGGGTCAGCCCCTCGGAATCGCGCTCCACGATGAAGCCTGTGAACTTGTCGCCGTCAATCTGAGCAAAAACAATGAAAATATCCGCAAAGCCAGCATTGGAAATCCACATCTTCTGCCCATTGATGACGTAGTGGCTGTCATCTTCGCTCAAATCTGCCCGGGTTTTGGCGGCCAGTGCATCAGAACCGGAACTTGGCTCCGTCAGGCAGTAAGCGGCTTTCAGTTCGCCATTGATCAGGCGGGGCAGGTATGCGGCTTTTTGCGACTCATTTCCAAAGTAAAGAATGGGCAGCATGCCAATGCCAGTGTGAGCGGCATAAGAAACGGTGAACGCAGCAGCCGGTCCAAAAACATCACAAATCATCGTGTTGGTGTTGGTATCCAGCTGCATACCACCGTATTCCTCCGGCATGTGAGAGCCCAGCAGGCCGAGCTCCGCCATTTTTTCCAGGAGCTGTGGGGCCAGCCCCTCTTCCTGCACCTCCAGGCGGTCAATATTTGGCAGAATTTCCGTGTTCAGAAAGTCCCGTACCGTATCACGGATCATGAGCTGTTCCTCATTCATCTCTTCCGGGATAAAGGTCGCCTCCGGGCCGGGCGTATCGCTGATCAGGAATTCGCCTCCCTTGAGTACATCGGTTTTGCTGAGCGTGTCTTGCATGGTAGAATCTTATTTTAGTAGCCTAATGCTTCGTTAAAGTTGCTGAACGGTACTGAGTGCGGACCACTCAGATTTCGCTGTATGGCAAGGCTGAAAAGGCTTGATTTTTAAAGCCTTGTATGCCATCTAGCGAATTTTCGCTACTAATTTAGGGGCTTATCGGCAAAAAGTAAAGAATAAGGGCTTAAATTTTGCGAATTTTCGCTAAATCATGACTTTGGTCAGGGATTTGGCGGTTTTCAGCACGGTATCCCAATAAAAAAAGCCCCGGCGCGCCACAGCACCGGGACTTTCAGATCAAACCAAAACGTGTTCTTTATCAACCAATGATCAGGGCAAGGGTAGTAAGCAGCCCGGTCAGTGCGCTCAGGGCAATCGTATTTTTGTTGGAAGCCACCAACTCCCGGTCCTGATAGTGCTCCCGAATATGCCGGAAGATCAAAATGCCTGCAGCCAGCGAAGCAACGCTCACGCCAATCAGCCAGGGATTGGTATTGGGCAGGAACCATACAATTGACAGGTTGGACAGGAAGGCCACGATCAGTATGGCCAGGTAGATGTAGGTGCTTTTTTCCTTTCCGAAAGTAACGACGAGGTGGTTCTTGCCCGTTTTAGCATCTGATTCAGCATCCGGAAACTCATTGATGAGCAGGATATTGGCGGTTAGCAGGCCCACAGGCAGTCCAATCAGGAACGCCATCGGTGAAAGCTGCTGGGTTACCACGTAGACGATCCCTAAAGTGACCAGCGGGCCAAACGCCAGCGCTATCCCCAGTTCTCCTAACCCGTTACGGGCGACCAGGCGTATCGGAGGCGCGGTATACAGGTAGCCGATGGCCAGCCCTGCCAGCCCAATCAGGAACGTCACCCAGCCGGTTACTGCCGTCAGGTAAATGCCGATGAGCGTAGCACCGGCGATGAGCGCCAGCCCCAGGCGTTTGGTACCTTCGAGCGTGATGAGCCCGAGTTCTATGGCCCGGCTGCCGCCTGAGAATTGCAGGAAATAATCATTATTCGCCCCATCGGTACCATCTTTAACATCGAAGTAGTCGTTCATGACGTTGCTGCCAAGGTGGAGCAGCGCCACGCCAATTACCGCGAGGGTAAACAGCCACCAGTTAAATGCACCGGGCGTGCTCAGCTCATAATGATAAGCATAAGCTCCTCCTATAAAAGCGGGCATAAGCACCGCCGATAAAAATGGCATACGGGTGATCGCGAGTGCTTTGATTAGCTTGGTGGAGAACTTAATAGTTGGGTTGATCTCCTCCTCAATCACTTCAGTTACCCCGCAGTAGCCAGTTTGTTCTTTGTCCTTCCCATTGGCAAAAGTGGGCGTAACGCGGATTTTGGCATTAAAAGGCGTACCGTCTTTGCGCACAAACTTGGTTTTGGCGGTATACTTGCCATGCTTACTGGCTTCAGCGAGCCAGACTGGCACATTCTGCAGCACAATCTCTCCCGGAGAAAAGACAGAAACCCGCTCTTCGCCGATGACTTCTCCGGCAGAATACCCAAACATTTCCTCTGCACCTTTATTAAAGGTCTCTATCCGGCCCTCCATATCGCAGGTGATGACACTCTTCATATTTAAAATTCGTTATTTTCAGTAATTTTTGAAAGTATAACACGCGAGTTGAATTTTGGTTCTTCCGCGAAGCGGCGAAGCACTCATTATTTGTGTGTACACCTGAATAGATATGGTAATTGTTAAAGGCGAAGACCACCGCACCCACGAAACAGGGCGCCATGAGCCAGCCTGCAGCCTTGTGGCGCTGGTAAAACTGCTGCCCAATAACATCGTGGTGTGTCCATTGTTTTGATTTTCAGTTACTAATGCATGTGTAACTGGAACAAGGACAGGGCACAGATGTTGATGTTCGCTACGGGCGGCTGATTTTGAAACTCAGTGCGCCAAGCGGGAATGGGCTGTAATAGAAGCTCCCCGTATTCCGGCCAAGCGGATAGGTAAGGTTGAAGTCAAACCGCCTGCCAATGAGCTGTATGCCGGGAAGGATCAGAGTACCTTCTATGGGGGCACCGGTTAGGATTTCTGCCTGTACGGCGAAAAAAGATTTGACAGACCAATTCATATTCAGCGTGTAAACGGGAGAGGGGCGCAGGTTGCCCTCCACCTGCACCATCGCCAGCCCTGTCGAAAAGTTGCGGCTCCGCGAGCCCACCGTGAAAGTGGCGTGGTAGAAATTATGGGTGGAAAACCCCCCTTCGTAGTCGGGCAGGTTCAGGAAAATGCCACCGACCCCCACGTTGATCAGGTCCTTCCGGATGGGGAAGCTAAACTTTGGTGCGATGGCATAGGTAAACGTATGGTCAGAAGCGGTTAAAATACTGGAAGCAATATCAAAGCCGGCACCAATGGAAAAGTAATCGGTTATCCCCACGGCGGCAAAGTTGGCAGTGAGCATGTAGGAGCGCCAGTAAAATTCGCCCTTTTTCAGCCCGTAACCGGTATTGGGGCCAACTTGATTCAGGTAACTGCCCACCGGCGGGCTCCACAGCCCCAGGGTATCAATGCGGTCGATTTGATCGTTGTTGATCATGGTTTCCCTCCGGGCGCTTTTTAGCCAAAACTGATACCCGGTGCTGTCCTGCCGGACACTGCGACCGTTTAGGGCCCGCCCGTCCACTGTGGTAATGAGGACTTCGTAGTCTGGCGTGAACTGAGCAGCCGCAACAGCAGGTAGCAGGCTCATGAGGAAAAAGAAAAGGCCGGAAAGCCGGGAAACACTCCAATAAAGCATTGACATCTCAGGTGATTTAAGTCAGTCAGTCTATAAACACAGACCGCTTATCTACCCGGCACCGCCCATTGATGTAGACGCGCTCCACCAGATCGGTGCCGAATGCGTACGGCAGGTACGCCAGAGCGGGCAGGGGAGCGGTAAGGATAAAACTGCCGCGTTTGCCCTTTGCAATACTGCCGAGTTCGCCTTCCAGCTCCATAGCTTTGGCGCCATTCAGCGTGGCGGCGCAAATCGCCTCTTCGGGCAACATGCCACACTTAAGGCAAGCCAGGGCCAGCACGAACTGCATCCGTCCGGAAGGGGTTGACCCCGGGTTGTAGTCCGTGGCAAGTGCAACGGGCAAGCCAGCGTCAATGAGCTTACGGGCGGGTTGATAGTGTCCTCCAATGAAGAAGGGGGCCGAGGGCAAAAGGGTTGGGATGCTCTGCCCGGTTTTTAGGATGTCCAACTCTGCATCCGAGACGACTTCCAGATGGTCTACCGAAACAGCACCATGGGCTACCGCTGCTTCAATGCCGCCCATGCTGTTGAATTGATTGGTGTGGACTTTGGCTTTCAGCCCGTATTTGGCACCCGCTTCCATGACGCGTTCCATCTCGGCAACGGTGAAGAACCCTTTTTCGCAGAAGGCATCCACATAGTCCGCCAGGTTTTCTTCCGCAATGCGGGGCAGCATTTCATTGACGATGAGGTCGAGGTAGGCTGTCCGGTTGGCTTTGTAAGCCGGGGGCAGGGCATGGGCGCCCAGGAAGGTTGCCTTGACTGGGATAGGAGCCTTCTGTCCCAGCCTGCGGATGACCCGGAGCATTTTAAGCTCGCTTTCTGTAGTCAGCCCGTAGCCGCTTTTGATTTCAATGGCTCCCGTACCATAGCTGATCACCTCCCGGAGGCGCGCCCACGCCGACTCGAAGAGCTCCTCTTCGGAAGCTTCCTGCAACCGTCGGGCAGAGTTGAGAATGCCACCGCCACGGCGGGCAATTTCTTCGTAGCTCAGCCCCTTGATCCGGTCCACAAATTCTTCTTCCCGGCTGCGGGCAAAGACCAGATGGGTATGGGAGTCGCACCAGGCTGGCAATACGGCACGGCCGCTGCAGTCTACCACTTCGTCAGCGTGGTCCGGGCAGGCAGGCATGAGGCCGAAGTCGGCGATGTTGCCATTCTCAACGAGCAAAAAAGCATCTTCCATTACCGGGATTTGCTGCATGGCACTGCCGGCATAGGAAGCCTGAGGGTGAGCCTCTGCGAGCGTGAGGAAACGGATGTTGCGGAGTAGGAGGCTGGGCATGGTTGTCAAGTTGGTGAAAGGCAAAAATAAAAAACGGATGCTCTTAAAGAAGAACATCCGTTAAGCTGGGTCGGCCAGCTGGCCTGAAAATACGGGGGGTAAGGCACTCTGCTGGATCAGCTATTCCATTCCATTACTCTTTCATCTCTTTGACAAAGCTATCAGGATATCTTGCAGATACGGTCTTCTGGTACTGCTCTGCCTCCGCCCTGGTCTTAAAATCAATGGCGCACAAGCGGTATACGATATGGCCATCTGCGCCCTTTACAGGGAATACATGCCCTGGTGCTCCGTAGCGTTCAAGGTTGCCCTTTTCCCGGTAGGCGTTCTGGTAGTTGGAAAAGACGCCAACCTGCAAGGCAAAGGAACTTTCCGGGCGGTCTGTTGCATGGGGTTTGGGGCGGTTGTAAATACTGGGGTATTGCTCTGTGCTTTGAGCCTGGCCTGATTGCTGCCGCGCGTAGTCAGGAGCACTTCCGGAAACGACATCGGGGATCAGCCGGGGCCTGGATATTTTACGGTCTACCGCCTTGTAGGCAACCGGGCGTACATTGCCGCCTCGGGCTTTAGCAGGCATAATGCGGTGTTCCGGTGTATCGTAGCTGCGTAGTGTCGCCAGCATCTCATTAGCAGTTTGCTTGCCGGTAAGCCCGCCGATAAACGCCCCTTCCGTATTGAAAATTAAGGTAGTAGGGAGCTGGTTGATCTCGAACTGATGCTGTAACCGGGCGCCTTCCGGCTGCTCAATGTCCACCGCTACGGCCAGGTAGTTCTCTGCAATATAGGCAGCCAGTTTCTCATTAGAGAAGGTGTATTTGTCCATCCACTGGCACTGCTCAACATGGGCAGCTGTAAAATGAAGGAAGAACAATTTACCCTCTGCTTTGGCCCTTTGCGGGATTTCCTGGTAATCAGATGCTGTGAACTGAAGCGGACTTGGCTCCGGCTTCGCGACTGAGTCTGCCGCACTAAGGCAAAGACCGGGCAGTAGCACTGCCAGGGTGAGTAAAGTTTTCATGAGATACGGTTTTCGGTAAATACTAATCTTGACAGGTGTAGTTTTTGTGCACATCATTTATACGTACGTTTGAGTAAATAGATTCAAATACACAACTCATTTTCCAGCTGGGTTATTACCGGAAAAAGGTTTCTCATTGTGATTTAACTGTGCTCAGATCACGAAAATGTGAAAACAGTACACAGCTGATCAATGTGTTGTTGAATAGTGATTTGCGTTTAGCCTTGCTTAGTGTTGATTAGTATCAGGAGGAGTGTTGTAAGTAGTGCCTGAATGGGAATGCCTTCTGAAGAGGCAGTGGAATCTGAGACTCCGGTTATTTTAGACTATAAAGATAAGGGAACGTCAGAAAACAGTCAAGGGCAGCAGGAAAATATTTGGATAAAAAATAATTATTTCCCCTTGATGTGACATTTCACGAAGTCAATTAAGGCTTTGTGGTTGCCCGCAAGTTCTTCGGAGGCATCGAAGAGCTCTTCAAACTTCATTGCGGCCATTTGGTAAGCTTTTGAGCCGCGCGTCGATTCATCAAGCGAATTGGTCTTATATTCGAAGCAAGTGTGTATACTCTTGATTACCTTGAGGAGTTCGTCGGCTCGCTTGGTGAACTGCTCGATCAGTTCATCCTCGTTGGCTGAGGGCGCCTGATAATGTTTATTGGCTGCCTGAAGGTTGTCATCTATGCTCAGGTCGCGCTTTGTGAGGTCAAGGATAGGGACGCCAAAGAGGTTGGAGAGTTTGAGCAGGTTGCAGATTTTTGGCTCTGCGCTGCCGTTCTCGTAGGAAGCAATGTTGCCCCGGTTGAGCCCAATACGCCTGCCAAGCTCGTCTTGGCTGAGCTTCATCTGCTTGCGCAGAAAACGGATATTGCGGTGCAAAAGAATCGTATCTTGTGTTTCTTTAACCAGGCTCATGATTGGATGGCTTTTCCTGCAAAAAGACCAAACGTTGAAGTTTACCGTTTTGCATTATTCATTCTAAAATACAAATGAAGCCCCGCATGGTTTAGTTGTGTTAAGATTTTTAACGATTCAGAAGGGCTTTGCCATTGAACTGTCAAATCAACTACACCTGCAACAGAAAGCGCCGCTGAAGGGAAATTTTATTTGCAAAATTGATGTTGGAACTGTAAATTTGTAAATAATAATTACAAAAGCTAATTCATCAAACATAAATCACCGACTATGCTATATACAGTGCAAAATCAGATTCAGGAACAACTGGACAGCATCAG
>JANSXW010000091.1 GCA_024742755.1 bacterium
CCATTTTTATATTTACTATTCACTTGATTGAAACTATAATAGAGTCAAGATAATTCATTCCAGACTAAAAACAAAGTCTCAACAGTTGCCTGTTTTTGGATTATACTGACTTCAGGATGTTTTCAACTTAAAGACATCTTTTAAAAAGAAACAGCCAAGGCTGAGGTTGAGCTTTAAGCATGGAAGCGCAAATGTAAAAGCTTCGAAAAACCTACTAAAAGCCCAACATCAACCCTGACATGTCTGATAGACTTGAGTGCTTAAATCACCCCTAGCTCCTTCCCTACTTTCGTGAAAGCAGCAATCGCCTTGTCCAGGTGTGCCCGGTCATGAGCGGCCGACAGCTGCGTGCGGATACGGGCCTTGCCCTTTGGTACCACCGGATAGAAGAACCCAATCACATAGATGCCTTCATCGAGCAGGCGGTTGGCGAAGTCTTGCGACAACTTGGCATCGTACAGCATAATCGGCACGATGGGCGCCTCCCCGGGCAGAATATCGAAACCAGCGGCGGTCATCTCTTTGCGGAAGTAGGTGGTATTGTCCTCCAGCTTGTCGCGCAGCTCGGTAGACTTGCTCAGGATGTCAAATACCTCAATGGAAGCCCCCACAATGGCTGGTGCCAGGGTATTGGAGAACAGGTACGGGCGGGAACGCTGCCGCAGCATGTCCACAATCTCTTTCTTTGCGGCCGTGAATCCGCCGGAAGCACCGCCCAGCGCCTTGCCAAGCGTACCGGTAATGATGTCCACCCGGCCCATCACGTTATGGAATTCATGGGTGCCCCGGCCGGTCTTGCCGATAAACCCGGTAGCGTGGCAGTCATCCACCATCACCATCGCATCATACTTTTCCGCCAGGTCGCAAATCTCATTGAGTTTCGCAATATCCCCGTCCATAGAGAAGACCCCATCCGTAGCGATCAGGCGGCGGCGGGAAGACTGGGCTTCCTTGAGTTTTTCCTCCAGGTCAGCCATATCGCTGTGCTTGTAGCGGTAACGGGCGGCTTTGCACAACCGTATGCCATCGATAATGGAAGCATGGTTGAGCTCATCAGAAATGATGGCATCTTCCTTGGTCAGCAGGGGTTCGAACAACCCACCGTTGGCATCGAAAGCCGCAGCGTAGAGGATGGTGTCCTCCATGCCCAGGAAGTCGGCGATTTTGCGCTCCAGCTCCTTGTGGATGTCCTGTGTGCCGCAGATAAACCGAACGCTCGACATCCCAAAGCCATGGGTGTCGATAGCATCTTTGGCCGCTTTGAGAATATCCGGATGGGACGATAGCCCGAGGTAGTTATTGGCACAAAAGTTCAGGACTTCCCCCGTGCTCTGTGTCTTGATAGCCGCCGATTGCGGCGTCGTGATGATCCGCTCTTCCTTGTACAGGCCGGCTTCTTTGATTTCGCTTAGTTCCTGCTCCAGTGCAGGCTCTACATTCTTATACATAAGTTGAAGTTGAGTGCTTTAGGAATTAAAAATTATAATGCCGCGGATGCCATTTCCCGCAAATTGGCGAGCATATCCCTGGTCATGCCCGGCAGGTCGTAAGCCGGCTTCCAGCCCCAGTCTGCCCGGGCTTCTGAGTCATCAATATTTTCCGGCCAGCTTTCGGCTATCTGTTGCCGGAAATCGGGCTCATAGGCGACTTCAAAACCGGGCACCTCCGCCTGAATGGCAGCAGTGATCTCAGCCGGTGTGAAGTTCATGCCGGAGATATTGTAGGAAGTCCGGATTTTAAGCTGTTCAGCCGGGGCATCCATAAGCTCGATGGTAGCCCGGACCGCATCGTCCATGTACATCATGGGCAGGCGGGCATGATCAGCCAGGAAGCAGGTATAGCGCTCCCCGCGGACCGCATGATGGAAGATATCCACTGCATAGTCCGTAGTGCCGCCACCCGGCATCGACTGATAGCCCACAATGCCCGGATAGCGGACAGAGCGGACATCCACGCCGAATTTTTGGTAGAAGTAGTTGCTCCAGTGCTCGCCGGCAACTTTGCTGATGCCATAAACGGTTTGCGGCTGCAGCACGGCATGCTGAGGCGTATTGACCTTGGGCGTTTCCCCACCGTATACCGCAATTGAGCTGGGGTTGAATACTTTGCATCCAAATTGCTTTGCCGCTTCCAGGACATTGAACAGGCCAGACATGTTTACTTCCCATGCCCACTGCGGATTGAGTTCGCCCTTAGCGGAGAGGATGGCTGCGAGGTGGTAAATCTGCGTGACGCCCCGGCTTTTCACCAACTCGAACATGGCATTGCGGTCGAGTACGTCCAGCGTTTCAAAGGGGTAATTGTAAGCCTCTGGCGCACGAATGTCGGTGGTCAAAACATTGGCGGCCCCAAAGCGCTCACGGAGGGCTTGCCCGAGCACTGTGCCAATCTGGCCATTAGCGCCCGTAATGAGGATGGTTTCGGTTTTCATATAATTTGGTCAGTGCTATAAAATACTGCGGCTTTTTCATGATTCGATGAATCGCCCACAGCTTAATAACGCAGCAAAACAGCTGCGGTTTTGGTTGATCTTATTCCGGGTCCGGAACGGCATCCAGGAACCGGTAGTGCTTCGCTTCATAATCCATCCAGCAGCAGTAGTTCTCCCGCCCGTTGGTCACCATCAGATAGGGTACCTGCAGGCTGGAATTGTACCAGGAGACCTGCTCAAATACCGCCTGACTGATCTTCACCTGTGGTGCCTTGCACTCGATGAGCAGGTAGGGCTTTACGTCTTTGTCATAAACCAGCAGGTCGAACCGCCGGTCCAGGGTGTTGACCTTCAGCCCCCGCTCCGTGGAGATGCGGTTGCTGTTGTAGCCCCGTTCCTGCAAAAGGTACTCCAGCACCAGTTGCCGGACCATCTCCTCGGGTTGCAGCACCAGCCACTTTTTGCGGATGCGGTCAAAGATATACCGTTTATCGGCTTCCCGCTTTACCCGGAGCTGATCTTTGTAACGGAGCAAGTCTATATGTATCTCCATGCAGCCCGGTTATCTTACCATTACTTTTTCCTGTTGCAGCACCTGTCCCTGTGGGCCGTGCAGGCAAATCCAGTAAACGCCGGGGTGCTCGGGGAGTTTTACGGTATGGCGGCCGCCCTGCACCGGTTGCTGCCCCAATTGTTGCCCGGCGGTATTGTACCAGCTGACTGAAAGCGCCTCCTGCTGTCCAACTCCGGCAATGGATACCTCTACAGCCGATTGAGTTGGATTGGGGAATACGCTGAACCCATAAGTGCCTTCCACTTCCTCATCAGCGGTCAGCAGCCAGGCATCAAATAAAGCCTGCAGGGAATCAATGGGCTCCACCCCAGCGGGCGCTTCGGCTACATTGAGCTCCAGCCAGGGGTTATCCGGCTCGTCATCGGGCCTGAACACCCGCAAAAAGGCAGAGGTGGAAGACGTCCCGGCATCCAGGCAGCGGGCATCCGCTCCGGGGATGTTGGCGCCCTGCATGGCGGCCATGAGGCGTTCCGCAAGGGTGCCTTCTGTATTTAGAAACCCAGCTTCCATGCCCTCCAGTACTTCCGGGCCCAGCAGAATATTCCCCTGTATCGCATAGTTGGCTCCGAGGAGGTGGCCCTTCCAGTCATCGGCATTCTGGCCAGTGAAAGCCGCCACTTCCGGTTGCCCCATAGCATTCAGGGCAGCCACTCCGTACTGCCGGTACTCCGGATTGAAATTTTGCGAAAAGCAGGCGTCGTTACCCACCAGCCAGTCGATGACTTCCTGCGGCGTATTGCCCTCGGACAGCCGGGCTATCCCGTTATCCAAATTGATATGGGGGTTGATGCAAATGTAAGCCTGCGCATTTACACCACCCCGGCCCGGGATAATCCCGCTCAGCAAAATCACCCCGCCCAGGCTGCCAATGCCTTCCACGCAGGTCGCGCCGGCACTGCCCACCTCGCCCGTGGCCGGATCCACCGCCACAATGGAGAAGGTATCCTGTGACCAGGTGCTTTGCACAATCAACAGGGACAGCAGCCCTATCCAGATGATCGATTTCATAGTCCTATTTGATGATCAGTTTCCGGCTTATGGTTTCCAGCCCATCGGTCAGCTGAAGCCAGTAAGCACCGGCGGGCAACTGCAAGCGGGGAAGCTCAAAGGTATGTTCCCCGGCTGTCAATGCACCGTTGAACAGCGCGCGCACCCGCTGCCCGTTGCTATTCAGCAGCACCACCTGAGCATTGGGCACAGGCTGTTGAAGCGCAAGAGATACCGTCATATCAGACGCTGCCGGGGTGGGGAAAACCTGAAGAGCAGCGCGGGATGCCAAATCAGGAGCAGCGGTGAGCATCGTCTCCCGAACCTGATTGGTGTTGAGTACCTCAAACCCTGTGGCATTGCCGCGCCAAAGCACAGCGGCTATGATAAGGCTGTTGTTGCCCAGGTTGTCCGTATTCATGTCCAGCGCCTGCAGATCAGCGATTGCTATGCTGTAACGCTTATTTACCTCATCGCCGGCATTGGCGCCACCATTGGCGATGGTTTCTCCAAAAGCGGTACCGGTCATAGAATGGCGGAGGATGTTTTTGTGCTCTGCCATAGCGCCCTGCCCGGATTGCATTGCGATGACCGTAGGCTCAATGAGATAGACAGCCAGGTTGACCGATTGCCCGTCAAAGCCTTCAAAGAAATGTGTCTTAGTCTGCACAATGAGGCTGTCCTCCGTGGCTTGCGCCAACAGGCCGGTTTGGGCTACGGGTGGCATTTCATTGAAATCGTCGACAGCTGCGGCGGCATCCTGACGGACCGTCGCAATATTGGTGCTCGTAACGCCCAGGTTTTCCGAATTCAGGAAGAAAACCGGCTGCCCAAAGCCACCGAGCGTGGTTGTGAGTTCATTGGAGACACTGTTGGTCAGGCTGCTGCTGCCAAAGTGGGCGGCAATGACCAGCGCCTCTGACTGATTGTCCGCCAGCAGGTCGCGGAACAGCTCCCAGCCGTAGCCACCGCATTTGGGGCACCAGGTTGCTGTACGTTTGGTGATCAGCGGGTGATGGGTCTGAGGGACTTCAATTTCCTGTGCCAGCAGCGGCAGGGCCAGGGCAAACAGGCCAAAAAGTAAAAAGGATCGTTTCATAGCAAGCTGTATTTTGAGGCAAAAGTACGGGGAATTCCGGCAATAAAAAACCAACGGGCTATACTTCCAGCCCATGCCAGCGCTGAGAGCGCATATACCACAGGACGATGCCCATCATGACAATCCAGTAGAGAATCTCGGAAGCCCACGCCCAGGGCAGCCCCAAATTGGTATGGTTGACGACGATGTAGATGTACGCCAGGTAAACCGCTGCGCAGATGGTTTGGATCACCAGCCCGAAAAAAGTCGCCCCGGTCCCTGCCAGCCCATTGAAGTACACACTGCCGATACTGAAGGCCGTCAGAATGCCCACCAGCACATAAAAAACGGGTTGCGCTTCGGTAATCAGCGACATATCGGCCCCGCCCAGGAGCGGGTAAAGCAACTCATGCGGATAAAGGACCACCGGCAGGGTGAGGACCATGGTAGTCAGCCAGCAGATTTTAGCTGTTTTCCAAATGATCGGTACGACCGCCTGCCGCTTGCGCTGCCCAATGAAATTGCTCACCATCGTATTCACCCCACTGGCAAAGCCCCAGGTGGGAATGGACAAAATGAGGTAAACCATGCGCACCAGATTGGTGATGGCCAGTTCGCGTTCGCCCAGATTCTCTACGATACCGAAGAAAACGAACCAGCTGCCCAGCCCGACAAAAGACTGCGCCACAATGGGCAGGGCCAGCTTGTACTGTTGCCTGATGAGCTCCAGGTCTACATTGGGCAGTTTGAACAGCCGGTAGCGGTGCGCTTCCCGGTCAAAGAAAATGTACACCATAAATACAGCAAAGGCAACAATCTCCGCGATTGTGCTCGCCAGTCCGGCACCTGCAATGCCCATAGCCGGCAAGCCCCAGTGCCCGAAAATCAGCCCGTAGTTGAGCGCGATATTCACAATGCCCAAAATGACCGTATCCACGATAATGAAGGTGGTCCGCGCCACCCCGGTATACAGCGCAATCACCGCCACCCCGGTATAGCTGAAAAAGACGCCCCAGGAGCGGGTATCCAGGTATTCCAGGCTTTTCGTGAAAACGACTTCTGAATTGACAAACAGCCCGAAGAAGTAGTAGCAGCCATACTGCATGATAAAAAACATGACCACTGCCAGCACCAGCTCGAAGTAAACCATGGAATAGAATGTGCGGCCGACTTCCTCCAGCGCCCCCTCCCCTGCCCGGCGCGCGATCATAATCTGCCCGCCCCGGGAAAACCCGTAGCCAATGGCTGCGATGACGAGGTAGAAGACGCCCACAAAGCCAATAGAGGCGAAGTCCTCCTCGCTCAGGTGGTACAAAAATACGCTATCGCTGAGGGCCACCACGTTCTGTGCGGCGCTGCCCAACATGATAGGAGCCGAAATGGAGAGGATCTGCCGGTATGAAGTGCGTAGGCGCATGGGTGGCAAAAGTAGGCAGGCAGAAATTTATTAGCACTAATTTACCCTCAATTTTCAAAATTTTCCTGCAATCTTTGAAACTCATATTCATTTATCGTGTCTCTTACTAAACTTTCACCGGACCTTAATTTTTAACCATGAGATTATATTCTTTCCTGATAGCGCTCCTGCTAACTGCGGCGCTGCTGTCCTGCGGGAGCGACCCCGCAGGCCAAACCGAAAAAACAACCAGCAAGATGTTCGAAAAAACCGGGCTTGAACAGCCACAGGCGGCCAAAAAACCTAAAGAACTTACCATCCACGGCGATACCCGCATAGATGACTACTACTGGCTCAACCAACGGGAAGACGAGGAGGTCCTCGCTTATCTGAATGCCGAAAACACGTACACCAAGAGCATGATGAGCCACCTGGACACCTTTCAGGAGAAGCTCTATCAGGAAATCATTGCCCGGATCAAGCCGGATGACACATCCGTGCCCTACAAGGATAACGGCTATTTTTACATTACCCGGTTCGAAAAAGAAAAGGAATACCCCATTTACAGCCGCAAAAAAGGCAGCCTTGATGCACCGGAGGAGATCATGCTCAATGCCAACGAACTGGCAGAGGGCTTCGATTACTACAATATTGGCGGGCGGGAAGTCAGCCCCAATAACCAGCTGCTGGCTTATGGGGAAGACACCCTGAGCAGGCGCATTTACACCCTTCGCTTCAAAAATCTGGAGACCGGGGAGATGCTGCCCGATCAAATCCCCGGCACGACCGGAAGCGCGGTCTGGGCCAACGATAATGAAACCGTTTTCTACACCCTCAAGGACGAGACCACGCTGCGCAGCCATAAGGTCATGCGCCACCGCCTCGGCACGCCGGTTGAGGAAGATGTCGAAGTCTACAGTGAAGACGACCCTACCTTCCTCGCATTTGCTTACAAAACCAAGTCGGACAAATACGTCGTGGTGGGCTCTTATGCCACGCTGAGCCAGGAATACCGGGTACTGAATGCGGACAACCCACAGGGGGAATTCCGGACCATTCAGCCCCGGGAACGCGGGCTGGAATACAGCATTGCTCACTTTGGCGGCCATTTTTACATCCGTACCAATCTGGATGCCCAAAACTTCCGGCTCATGAAAACCCCGGAGGAAAAGACCACGAAGGACAACTGGGAGGAAGTCATTCCGCACCGCAAAGATGTGCTGCTGGAGGATATGGAGATTTTCAAGGACTATCTGGTGCTCTCCGAGCGCAAGGCCGGCATCACTCAACTCCGGGTACGGCCATGGGAAGGCGAAGAGCACTATATCGACTTCGGAGAGGACGCCTATCTGGCATACACTTCCGTCAATCCGCAATTTGACACCAAAATTTTGCGCATTGGCTACACTTCCATGACTACCCCCAATACCACTTACGACTATGACATGGAGGGGCGGACCTTCGAACTGCTCAAACAGCAGGAGGTCGTCGGTGGATTCAACCCGGAGGAATACCAGTCAGAACGGCTGATGGTCAAAGCCCGGGACGGCGTGGAAGTGCCTGTGTCCATGGTCTACCGCAAGGGGTTCAAAAAGGACGGTACGCAGCCGCTGCTGCTGTACGGTTATGGTTCTTATGGCAATAGCATGGAGCCCTACTTCAGCTCGGTGCGCCTCAGCCTGCTCGACCGCGGCTTTGCCTTTGCCATTGCGCATATCCGGGGCGGGGAGGAAATGGGCCGGCACTGGTATGAAGATGGCAAGTTGCTCAATAAGAAAAATACGTTTACTGATTTCATTGACGTTGCGGACCACCTTGTCGCTGAAAACTACACCAGCCAGGAACAGCTCTTCGCTATGGGCGGCAGTGCCGGCGGCTTGCTGATGGGCGCGGTGGTGAACATGCGGCCTGACCTGTGGAAAGGCATCATCGCGGCTGTCCCGTTCGTGGATGTGGTCACGACGATGCTCGACGAGTCTATCCCACTAACCACCGGTGAGTTTGACGAATGGGGCAACCCGAAGGACAAAACCTACTACGACTACATCAAGTCTTACTCGCCCTACGACAATGTGGAAGCTAAAGCATACCCGGCCATGATGGTCACCACAGGGCTGCACGACTCTCAGGTGCAATACTGGGAGCCCGCCAAGTGGGTCGCTAAGCTTCGGGAAGTCAAAACCGATCAGAACCCGCTGCTGCTGCATACCAATATGGAGGCAGGCCACGGAGGCGCTTCGGGCCGCTACCAGCGCTACCGGGAAACGGCCATGGAGTACGCCTTCCTGCTTGACCTGGCCGGTCGGGCGGAAGTAACGGATCCGGTAAAGGATTAAGCTAAATAGAAAGTCATTTTTGCCCGATGGAGCGCCTCCTCTTCCTTGAAGGTGGAAGCGCTCCCTCTTACGTTACCACGCTCTGCGCTTCAAAATTGCCTGTTTCTGACACCCCTGCCTGAACCAAGTCAGGGTTTCTGTCATTTAGTAAATTGAGGTGGGGTAATACCTCCCGGACGAAGTCTGCATAACAAATTGCATTTTTTGAATAGCCTGGCAGCATTTGCTGTTTGCCTTTCCTGGATAAGCTGGAGCAGAGCGGGAAGCGCTACCCCAGCAGCCATAGCGCTTAATTGCAGAGGGCTGCCTTTCTGTTTTATGCAATTCGTTGTACACACCTGGACGCAAAGCCCGTTTCAGGAAAGCTTATTTTTCCGTATATTGCCCAACTACCCTAACCAATTCTCAAATTATCTCAAATCGTTATTTGTATGAGTGTTGAAACCATCAATAATCTTCAGCTCATTAAAGAAAGTGCGCGCGACTTCGCTGAAAACTATATCCGCCCTCACGTTATGGAGTGGGACGAGTCCCAGGAATTCCCTGTTGAAATGTTTCAGCAGATGGGGCAGTATGGCTTCCTTGGCGTATTGGTGCCGGAAAAATACAACGGTTCCGGGCTGGGCTATCAGGAGTACATTACCGTGATCGAGGAGATAGGCAAGGTGTGCGGATCGATTGGCCTTTCCGTAGCGGCACACAACTCCCTGTGCACGAACCATATCCTGATGTTTGGCGATGAGGAGCAAAAGCTGAAGTACCTGCCCAAACTGGCGACCGGCGAATTCATCGGTGCCTGGGGCCTGACAGAGCCCAATACCGGGAGTGATGCCGGGCGCATGAAGACCGTGGCAGAACAAGACGGCGACTATTACGTGCTCAACGGCGCCAAGAACTTCATCACCCACGGCAAGTCCGGCCACGTAGCGGTCGTTATTGCCCGTACCGGCGAGCCGCTGGACAGTCATGGCATGACCGCCTTTATCATTGAAAGAGGCACACCGGGCTTCGAAGCCGGCAAAAAAGAGAACAAGCTGGGGATGCGCGCCAGCGAAACCGCCGAGCTGATCTTCAATGACTGCCGGGTGCACAAAAGCCAAATCCTCGGCGAGGTAGGCGATGGCTTCATTCAGTCTATGAAAATCCTGGATGGCGGCCGGATCTCCATTGCGGCTCTGGCGCTGGGCATTGCCAAAGGAGCCTATGAGGCATCCGTACAGTACTCCAGGGAGCGGCAGCAATTTGGCAAGCCGATTTCCTCTTTCCAGGCTATCGGGTTCAAGCTGGCAGATATGGCCACTAAAATTCAGGCTGCCGAACTGCTCACCCGCAAAGCCGGTCGCATGAAGGACAATGGCGAGCGGGTAACCAAAGTGTCCGCTATGGCCAAGTATTACGCCTCTGAGGCTTCCGTGGCCATTGCCAATGAGGCCGTTCAGATTTTCGGCGGCTACGGTTACATTAAGGATTTCCCCGTGGAGAAATACTACCGGGATGCCAAGCTTTGCACCATTGGAGAGGGCACTTCTGAGATTCAGAAACTGGTCATCTCCCGCGAGGTACTGAAAGAAGGGTAAACCGGCAATTGGGAAATCAGCAGGTTCGCTGGTTTCCCAATGCTGATTTCTAATCGTTCAACAGTAGGCCACACTGCGCCTTACCCGCCCAGCCAAACCCGAAAACCGCTCACCCGGTCGCGGCTTACAGTCGTCTCTTCCCCGTCCTGCAGTTTGATTTTCAGACGGGCATTGGAGTAAACTGTCGTTTGGTCAATGGCTTCAATGTGAACGATATACTGCCGGTTGGTCCTAAAGAAATCCTTCGGGTCGAGCAGGGCTTCGAGCTCCTCCAGGGTGTACTCCAGGGCATGTTTTTTTCCGTCAGCGTGGCGGATCCAGGTTGTTTTGTGCTCTGTAAAGAAGTACAGGATGTCTTTTGCCCGAATGCTCAGGAACTGATGCCCCGTTTTTACCACAAACCGGTCCTTGTACTGTCGTTGCATCGATTGCAGCAACTGCTCCACCTGCTGTAGCTGAACCGCGGGTTTCCCAAATTTTTCCCGCAAATCTTCGTACTGCGCCAGCGCCTGCTCCAGGTCAGCCTTCCCAATCGGCTTGAGCAAATAGTCGATACTGTTGACCTTGAAGGCTTTCAGGGTGTACTGATCGTAGGCCGTTGTGAAAATGACCGGACAGGGCACCTTTACCGATTCGAATACCTGAAAACTGGCCCCATCTGCCAGCTGTATGTCGAAGAAAGCCAAATCGGGTTCTGCTCCTGCTTTAAAGTAATCCACCGCATCTTCCACGGTATCCAGGATAGCCAGGATTTCGATCTCCGGGCGGAGTTTTTCCAGGAGTAGTTGCAGGCGCTCGGCTGCGAGTGCTTCGTCTTCGAGGATGAGTACACGCATTACTGTTCGTTGAGTTGAAGAATAGGGACCTTCACAGAGAAGGTATCTCCGGCTGTTTCCACTTCCAGGGATTGCCCGCACAGGTAGCGGTAGCGCTCCTGAATGTTGGGCAGCCCTACGCCCAGAGAGGCCTGTTGGTTGCCCTTCAGCTGCAGGGAATTCCTGATCGTCAGCGTCCCATTTTGCCGGGTGATGGAAAGGTGCAGGGGCTGCTTTTTGGAAGCGATGTTGTGCTTTACCGCATTTTCAGCCAGCATTTGCAGGGTCAGGGGCACCACGGCATCCGTTGGCTCCACGGCTACATCGGTTTCCACTTTCAGCGACTCGCCAAACCGGATTTCGAGGAGGAAGAGGTAAGCCTTCAGCATTTCCAACTCCTGCTCCAGTGAAATTAGTTCCTGTTGCTGCGTTTCCAATACGTAGCGGTACACTTTGGACAATTGTTGGATGAACTCCGCCGCAAGGTCGGCATCTTTGTACACCAGGTTGGACAGCACATTGAAACTGTTGAACAGAAAATGTGGATTGACCTGGTTTTTAAGGGCTTCATACCTGGCGGCCAGGGCAGTCCGTTTGTGCTCCTCCGCTTCCTTGAATGAAGCTTTCCAGGCCAGAAAGAAGCCGCGCCCGTGCAGGAAAGTACCCACAAACAAGGTGATGAGCACCACCGTAAGCGGGAAGGTATAACCCACATTCCTCAAAGCCTGCAAAGGGGCAATGCCATAAACCAGCCCCGCGTAAAGAAAGAGGACCAGCATCGCCACGACAAGGGAATAGAGCACCATCAGCACCAGGCTTACTACGACCCGTTTGGCGGGAGCTTCCAGCCAGGGGATTTTGGTGTCCAGCCACTCCACCAGCATGCCGCTGCCTACCCCAATAAGCACCCATAATGTGCCGTTCACCGTGAAATTAGACAGAAAATCCGCCCACTCCCCTTCAGCAAGCAAATACCAGCCGAAGGTGAGGGTAATGGCACCCCCACCCAGCAGGAATTGTTTGAGGAGGCTTTTCCACCTCAGGTCTCGCGTCCAGCTAGCATCTTGTTTTGACATTGCTTTTATTCTTTTTCCAGTTTAGCGGCAGCCTGTTCCAGTAACTGTTTGTTGAAGTAGCCGCCCCAGGCCGGGTGCATTGGCGATGCAGGCTCGTAGCTTTCAAAGCGTTCCGCTGCTTTTTCCAAATAAGGCATCGCGCGCTCCGGGCCACCGCCGTACATAGCGGGCATGTAAAACAAGTGCATGCCCATGAGGTGATAAGCACGGGGGTGGTCAGGCCCGGCTTCGATGGCCGTTTGATAAGCCGCTACACTCTGCGGGCTGTACATTGGGCCATTGCCCATAGGGTCGGCCCAGATGTGCCCTGTGTAAATATAGCCTTGCAGGGCGAGAATTTCCGGATTCTCAGGAGAGATTTCCTTCGCTTTATCCAGTGCGCCCTGCGCTTTTTCCAGGAATGCCGTGATTTGGTCCGGCTTGCCCTGCTGCATGGCGCCCACGGCCTGCATGATGTGGCAGTACGACTGATAGTAAGCCGGCAACCATTCGCCTTCCGGTGCGGCAGCGGTGATGCGCTCGAAAGTGTTGGCCGGAGTGGAAAAGTCGCGGGTTTGCTCTGCCGCCTGCAGCTCGCCTACCGCTTTTTCCATAGCGCCGGCATAGCGGTCGCTTTGTGCGAAGGTGGAAATGGAAAGTGCGGTACAGAAAAGAAACATTAACGCTCTCATGATATTGGGTTTTTATGTAGTGAAAAATTAATTGCTGAAAGTGCTGCCTTCGCCAATAGAGACAAAGACGCCCACGAAAAAGAATCTCGGCGCCGGCGGGCGGATCGCCGTGGACGTAAAGCGCCCGTTGGCATCCGGCTGATTGCCGAATCGCTCCCCGAAGGACTGCTCAAAGCCAAGCACATTGCTCACTGAGGCGTGCACGATGGTAAAGTGCCCGAACAGCTCGGTCAGGTAACTCAGGTTGAGGCTGAGGTCCTGAAAAGTGGGGGTGCGCCTATCGTTAAAACGGGGGGTATTTGGATCGTCATAAGGCCGGGGGCTGCCCAGGGTATAAGTCACGCCCAGGCTGGTCTGCAACTCCTGAACCCAGTGCTTATAGACCACCGACAGGTTGTGCTTTGCCGCAAAATCGGGCGTAGCGGCCACCGGAAAATCTTCGTACTGGCGTTCCGTATCCAGGTAAGAATAGGACACCCAGAAGTCGCCGTTGGGGATGCTCACCCGGTCCCGGTAGAAGAGGTCCAGCCCGCGGGCGTAGCCTTCTCCGGAGTTTTCAGCCAGCCAGGGGGTACCTGCGGGAAACTGCACCAGGTTCCGGTATTCCTTATGATAAAGCTCTGCCCGGATGGTGCGCCCTCCCTTACGGTACTGATAATTGACCAGGTAATGGTCGGCCCGTTCCGGACTTAGGTTTTGAGTAAAGCGCAGCCAGTCCTGCTGTGGCGCTTGGTAAAAGTGCCCGTAGGCCAGTGCGAACTGCCCGCCCTGCCCGGCTTTACAGGCCAGGGAAAGGCGTGGAGAAACCCGGTTGGCGTCAAGCAGGTTGTACCGCTCTGCCCGAAGGCCTGCCCGCAGCGCGACTTTTTCGCCCAGGTAACCTTCCGTTTCTGCGAAAGCCGAGATATAGTCCTCCTGAAAGGCACTTTGGATGTCCGATTCTGTGTCCTGATAGTGCTCGTCGAAGCCGCTATGTATCCATTCGGTTCCGAGTTTGAGGGCCCAGTCGTTTTCAAAGTAGCGGATGGCAACGGCGCGCCCCTGCACCATGGCGTTAGACCGGTCAACCAAAAAGTGCTGATCAATGCGCTCGCTATCGTAACCCGCTGCCAGCCCTGCATCCAATTGCCAAACTTCATTGATCAGCTGATGGTAGGTGGCGCTGCCGTAGTAGTTGTCGTTTTGCAGGCGCAGCAGGGACTGCTCTGTGGGGTTGTCCGGCAAGGGGTACCGCATAGAGAAGCCCGACCACTGTGCATTGGCTTGGGCCTTCAGCAGGGCGCCATTATTCAGTTTTTGGCGGAAGCCTACCTGTGCCCCCTGTGCCGTGACCGGGTCTTCCCAGTCGATATTCTGAGGGACAAGCCGGGTGTAAGGGCCCAGGTTGGTGTAATCCACGCCCGCAGAGAGTGCGCTATTTTCCCAACGCTCAGTATGGCTGACCCCCGCTCCGATGGTCATCATGGACAAGCTCGTCACGGAAGCCTCCGGCAGGTCTTTGGTCTGCAACACCAGCGCAGAGGAAAGGGCATCGCCATAAGCGGCAGAGTACCCGCCTGTGCTGAAGGAGGTCCCTTTGAACAGAAAGGGGGAAAAACGCCCCCGCACCGGCAGGTCCGGCACATTGCTCGAGTAGGGATTGGGCACCCGAAGCCCGTCAATAAAGGTCTGCGTCTCATGTGCATCCCCGCCGCGGACGAATATGCGGCCATCTTCGGCATTGGACTGCGTGCCCGGCAGGGTATTGAGCGCAGCTACGATGTTGCCGTTGGAGCCTGCTGTGGTGACGATGTCGATGGGCTTTAGCAATACTGCTTTTTTCTCATCGCTCGCCTCGAAAGCTCCTGCGGAGATGACGACCTGCTGCAATTCACTCGCCTGCGGTTTCAGGCGGAATTCCAGCCAAAGGCTGTCCTGCCCCGTGGGAATCTGCTTTTCGAGCTGCTGAAAACCGATGTAGGACACCACAAGCGTCAGGCTGTCTCCGGGCAGGTAAGGCAGGTGGAATTGACCATCCGCATCCGTTGAGGTGCCATCGAAAGTGCCTTTGATGTACAAGTTCGCACCTACCGCCGGCTCTGTTTTGCCAGTCAGGACCCGCCCGGCCAGGATAGACTGCCCATGCAGGGCGGTGGCCAGGATCAGGAATACAGCAAGGGAAAATATCGGTTTCATTTCGGTTGCTTTTGATCCAAAACTGCTGGTTATGCAGCGTTTGGGCAAAAACAACTGGCTGAATTGCACTCAGGGGTGGCTGAAATGCAAATCAGGGCATTTGTATCAACCGCGTCAAATAAACAACCCGCCCCGCCTGTACCAAAGCCACATACTGCCCCGGCGGCACTTCGGACAACCGCAGGGCGTTGCGCCCCGGTGCCAGGGCATAGCTTGCCACGCCCTTGCCATCAATACTAAACACCTGGCAGGTAAGGCTGTCGGAAAGGCCGGGCGGCACTTCAACCGAAAGGGTGCGGTTGCCCAGGTAGCTCATCTGAATGGCGGGGGTTTCCTGTGCAGGCGGTGCTTCAACGGATGTCGGAGCCGCGCCAAACCAGTCCATGCCGCCATTGTCCAGAACGGCTCCGCTGAAATCGAAAAAGGTGGCATTCTCCTTATGTGAGCCCTGCCCCCAGGGCGTATGGCAATCCGTACTCACCCAGGCCGGCTCCCAATAGAACAGCCCGGAACCACCATTGCTGCGGACCGCTGCGTCCAAATCCAGCATCCATTGTTTTTGGGCTTGCGGGCTGACCGGGGCGTAGTCCGGGTGGGCGGTGGTCAGAATATTAGAAGCCTCATCTGCCCAGTCCAGCGTCCAGGGATAACCGGTTTCGAAGATCATCACCTCTTTATCCGGGTAGGCCTCCCGCAGGCTGCTGATGATGCTGCCGGTTTGTTGAATGGTCGCAGGCATGTGCCACTGCCAGTAATACGAGAGCCCGATGATGTCAAAATCCGTAACGCCATGATCGGTGAAGCCCTCCATGAGCCAATGAGCGTTGGTTGGGCCGGCAATGTGCAGGGCGGTGCGGATGTTTTGCCCGGTAGCGGCTTCCACATCGGCCACTGCCTGCAATCCGGTCTGAAACAGAGGCCCGTTACGCGCCCAGTCGAGCACCCAGCCGGCGTCATTGACCGCAATGGGCAGCAGTATGCCCCGGTTGGTCTCATTGCCCACCTGCACCATTTCTGGCAGCAGCCCGCGGCCGTGCATCGCCATGAGGGTGCCGTGGATGTAGTTGTACAAAGAGTCCTGCAGCACTGCCAGATCCTCAGCAACCGGTGCCCAGGCGGCGGGTATCCACTGCCGGCCGGGATCGGCCCAAAAATCGGACAGGTGAAAGTCCAGCAGGATTTGCATGCCCGCTGCCCTCGCCCGCTCTGCAGAACGGCAAACATCCTCAAAATCGCTGTAGCGCTTCCCGGCATTGAGGGTATCGTACCAGCTTGGGGTGTGCCAGAGGCGCAAGCGGACGATATCGCAGCCTGCATTGGCGAACAAGGCATAGGGGTCTTGTTCCTCCTCGTTCAGGCTGAAGACGGCTCCGCAATCTTCCATTTCATTGACGTAGGATAAATCGGCACCCCGGAGGAAATCTTCCTGGGCGCTGCCCCAAAAAGGCAGCAATAGCGCGATGAAACAAAGCCGGTAAAGCATATTAGATATGTTGATCAATCAAAATCGGATTCCCGTCCGGGTCAACCAAAACAATACTCGCCGGACCTTCCGAGTTTTCATCTGCCTCACGTACCAGATCCAGCCCCTTGGTTTTCAGCGCTTTTTGAATCGCGCGCACATCGTCAAAGTTATCCAGGGGCTGCGCATTGGCATCCCAACCAGGATTAAAGGTGAGGATGTTTTGCTCAAACATGCCCTGGAACAGCCCGATTAAAGTATCACCGTTTTTCATGATGAGGTAGTGCTTTTCCTGGTCTCCACCGAATACTTCGAAGCCGAGTTTTTCTTAGAAGGCTTTGGACGCTGCGAGGTCTTTAACGCTCAGGCTGACTGAGAAGGCTCCGAGTTGCATAGGTTTTAGGTTTGGTTAGGCTTCAAGGTAGGCATTTTGGAGCAACTCAGTTTATGCAAAGGGAGAAAAGTGTGCATATCAAATTGCACGACTTGAATAGCCTGGCACCATTCGTGGATAAGCTGGAGCAGAGCGGGAAGCTCTACCCCAGCAGCTATCGCGCTTAAGTGCAAAGGGTTGCCCCCCTGGCATTGATAGCTGGTGATCACTTTCTGTTTTGTACAAATTGTTGTACACACAGGAGAAAAAGGCCCCGCTTAGGTTCAAAAGGATTTCGAGTAGCGCTTTGCGAGCTTCGTGTGGCACTTTGGATACGCTGCGTGAACCCCCTCTCGCACAGTTCCGCCAAAAAGTTTAGACTTTGCTACCTGATCCGCCCCATCAGGCCTCCAGGATCAGCGCTTCAATCTGATCATTATGGACACGGGCCTGCACATGTTTGGAGTCTTCAAACAAAACGACCTGCCGAAGGCTTGGGAATAGTTTTTGAGCCCGTTTAATCATTTTCCCGCCGGGGAACATCAAATCCTGTTTGGCCGCAAAAAGGGTAACCGGCGTCCGGATACGGCCTGCTTCTGTTTTTGAAATGACCGGGACCGGTGTAAAGTCCATCTCGAAATGGAGGAATACCTGGGAGAGAAACTTCAGGGCAAAGGGGTCTTCATCGGTGAAAAGCTCTTTCAGGAACCGGCTCACATGTTTGGCATGCGCTGTTCTCTGGTAGCGCTTCATGGGTATAAAAACCTTCCAAAGCAACTTCAGGGGATTGCCATTGACGATATAAGCAGGGGCAGCCAAATAGGCGGCTTTGATGCGGGACTCGTCAAAAGCCAGCGTCTTCAAAATAATAAGCCCACCAAAGGAGAAGCCAGCGAGGGTGAGGCTTTCCAGCTCAAGCTTTATGAGCAGCTCGTTCATCCATTGCCCGTAGGACAAGTCGGCCATACTCAGGCGATCTCCATGGCTTTTATTGGGCTGCGCCAGGACATCCACCGCATAGACCCGGTACTTTTTGGCCAGATTGGGGTAGGTTTCCAGGGCGATTGGGGCGCAACCATTTGACCCGTGCACTATCATGAGCGGAGGCCCATCGGCGGGGCCGGTGACCAGCAGGTGGGTTTCCCCAAATTGGGTGCGCACGGTTTGCGCCTGGTAGTCAACATCCAGGTCTTGCAGTTTTTGATCGTACAGGGACAAGACCGCTGCCCGGCCCGCTTCAGATTTAAAGAATGTGGACATTTTGTTTTATTTTGAGTTGAACAACCAGCCGGCAATACCTGCCCTGAAGATAGGCAGAGCATTTTTGAGATTGGCGATAGTTTGCACCGGGGCTGAAAAGTCAACCAGCGCCGTCCAAACGTAACCGTAGGAAAATCCGGCAGCCAGCGCCATGGCAACGATAGTACCGCCTGCGATGGCAGCATAATTATAATCGGGGTTCATGCTTAAAGATTTGAAGGGTTGGATTTATTCGGCGGAGGTGATGACCACATTCCCTTTCTTCCGTCCTGCGGCGATATATGTATGGGCTTCTGCGACTTTCTCGAGTGGATATTGCCGGTCAATGACCATTTTGAGCTTACCGGCTTCGTAGATTTCGATGAGCTCCTTCAGCATGCCGCGCAGTTCTTCGTCCGACCGCAGGCCAGTGGCTGCAAAAATGGCCTTCTTACCGCCCGAAATGCTGGTTTTCATCATTTGCAGCAGCAGTGGCAGGTTCAGCACCGGGCAGAGGTATTGCCCGTTGTCTTTCAGTACGGGCTTACAGGCGGTGAAGGAACTTTTGCCCACGGTATCGTAGACAAAATCGTAAGTTGCCGGGCCTTTCGTAAAATCCTTGCGGGTGTAGTCAATCACCTCGTCGGCTCCCAGGGAGCGCACCAGCCCCAGGTTGCGGGTACTGCAAACGGCCGTTACGGTAGCGCCCAGGTACTTTGCCAGTTGGACGGCGGCGGTGCCCAGGCTGCCCGAAGCACCGTTGATCAGGATGTGTTGCCCCGGCTGCAGATCAGCCAGGTGGCGAAGGTAATTCCAGGAAGTCACCGCCCCGTCGCAAAATGGAGCGCCCTCAGCGTAGCTCAACTGATCGGGCATCAGGCTGATCACGCCCGATTCCGGAACGGCAACATATTCTGCATTGGTGCTAAAGCCAAGCGTGGTTTCACCAAAAACGCGGTCGCCGGGCTGAAACTGTGTCACCTCCGCCCCTACCGCTTCCACCACACCGGCAAAGCCTGTGCCCGGAATGGGGTGACTAGGCTTGGTGAGCCCCAGCATCAACCGCGCAAAGTAGGGTGTGCCGGTCCGCATCATGCCGTCGGCAGTGGTGGCCGAGGAGGCGTGCACCCGTATGAGCAATTCGCTGGGTTTGGGGGCAGGCTTGTCCACTTCCTGAAAGGTCAGAACATCAGGGGAACCGTAGCCGGTTGCCACAATCGCTTTCATTTTCAATGCAGTCATGATATTGGTGTTTTTCTGATTCATGATGCAAAGAAAGCCCCTTTAGCAGGGCGCTGCGTTCTGAAAAAGCAAGCAGACGTTCGGATTTATATTCCCGAACCGGAATCCGCACTTTTCAGGAAAGCCCGGGGCGTCATACCGGTTTCCTTTTTGAAGTACGTATTGAAGACGGTTTTGGAGTTGAACCCGCTTTCATAGGCCAGCCCGAGCAGGGAGATGTGGGCATTGGCCGGATCGAGGGCGAGCTTTTTGAAGTGCGCCACGCGGTATTCGTTGATGAAGGTGTTGTAGTTTTTGCCCAGGCTCTCGTTGAGCAGCCAGGATAATTTATTAGGATGGACTTCGATCTGCTCCGCCAGGCTGCGCAGGGACAAGCCCGGATTGAGAAAGGGCTCCTCGGCTTCCATGAATTGCAGGAGATGCTGACGGTACTCCTCGGTAGTAGCCTCGTCCAGCAAAGCTGATTTTTGATCGGATACTTCCCGGCTATCTCCTCTGCCGTAGAGTCGTTCGTGAAAAATCTTGTAGCGGGGGTCGCTGCTCAGCCCTTTGGACAATTGCCCGCTGTAGCTCAACAGGAGCACGGAGGAATTGAGCTTGAGGGCCTCTTCCAGCCATTCGAAGGCAGCGTCCGCCTCCCCAAGGCAGGCGTAAGCCATAAACAGATAGGAATGCGCCTGAAAAGCAGCTGGTTTTGCCGCTTCCGTCCGGAGCAATTCCAGCGTGGCCGCTGCTTCCTTTTGGTGCCCGGCCAGGATATGCGACAGGCAAATGATGCCCAGCTTATCCCCTTCTACCGTAATGTCTTTTGGAATTTGATGGATAAAGTCCAGGGTTTCCTGATAACGCCCCTCCATGAGCAGGCAGTTAGCGCGCTGTATGTAAGCCGGAATATTATTGGGGTTGTTTTGAAGGCAGGCATCCAGCTGGCGCAGTGACTTTTTATAATCGCCGTTGCGGTAGTCGAAGAAGGCTTTGAAAAACAGGGTTTCCTGCGAGAGCGGGTCGATGAGCAATGCCAGCCCCAGGTGTTCTTCCGCTTCCTTCATGCTGCCCTCCAGGGTATACAGAAAAGCGACAAACTGTTGCGCCTCCGGATAATTGGGCTTCAGCCGGATGGATTCCAGCGCGTGCTCGAAAGCTTTCGCGAAATCACACTCGGTGAAAAAGGCCAGGTTTGCCAGCTGATAATGTACCCCGGCGTTTTTAGGGTTGAGCTCGAAGGCTTGCTGCGTGTAGGCCGCTGCTTTCTGCCAGCCCTCCCCCGGGTCCATAAACTGCGTAGTCGCCAGAAAGCCATAGGCGTCCGCCAGGCCAACGTAGGATTCGGTATGGCGGGGGTCCAAAACAATGGCTTTCTCAAAGAGCTCGATGGCCTTTTTGACATCGGAGGGGTTCCATTGATTGTGGTAGTACCGGGCTTTCAGGGCGTAGGCGTAGGCATCAAGGCTGTCGGTTTGAGGCTCCACCAGGTGGTCTTCAATTTCAAAGTGGCCGAACTGTTCGCGGAGTTTATCGGCGATCAACAGGCTGATTTCATCCTGCACGGCGAAGATATCGTCCAGCTGCCGGTCCCAGGTCTCCGACCAGAAGTGGAAATCCTCCTCTGCCTGCACCAGCTGCGCCATAATTCGGACTTTGTGCCCGGAGAGGCGGATGCTGCCTTCCAGAATCACCTCTACGCCAAGCTGTTGCGCAATGTCCTTCACCGCCCTGGCCTGCCCTTTAAACTGAAAGGAAGAGGTGCGGGAGGTTACTTTCAGTTGCTCGATACGGGCCAGCGCGTTGATAATTTCCTCTGTGATGCCGTCACAGAAGTATTCATTGTCGGGGTCCGGGCTGCGGTTGACGAAAGGGAGGACAGCGATGGTGTTGGGATTCATGCCTTGTGGAGTATGAGTAGGCAATAAAGATAGCACTTTTATATCTTTGCCGCTCAATCTCAAATTATGCCGGCATTACCCGCTGCTTTTGAAGCACGCATGCAAGACCAACTGGGGCCTGACTGGCCTGCCTTTGTGGAAGCCCTCAACAGCCCGGCCCCGGTGAGCATCAACTACAACCGGGCTAAAACGGATGGGCCGATTTACGAAGGCTCGCCTGTGCCCTGGAACCGCAGCGCGCAGTACCTGCCGGAACGCCCTTCCTTCACCCTTGACCCGCACTTCCACGCCGGGCGCTACTATGTGCAGGAAGCCGGTTCTATGTTCCTGGCCTATGTGGTGGAGCAGCTTCGGCAGGAGCAGGAATTCGGGACCGCGCTGGACCTCTGCGGGGCACCGGGCGGCAAAACCACTGTGCTCCTCAATGCCCTTTCCGATGATTGCATCGTGGTAGCCAATGAAGTGATTAAGAGCCGCTACGCCATTCTGAAAGACAACCTGGCCAAATGGGGGCGGGCCAATGTGATTGCAACGAATGCGGACAGTGAGCGCTTTTCGCCCCTTGCGCGCCGGTTCGACCTGGTGGTGGTGGACGCTCCCTGCTCCGGTGAAGGCCTGTTCCGCAAGACGCCGGATGCCACAAAGGAGTGGCGTCCGGAGAATGTGGCCATTTGCGAAAGCCGCCAACAGGATATTCTTAACAATACCCTGCCCCTGATCGCGCCGGGCGGCATCCTCATCTACAGCACCTGCACCTACAATGAGGGGGAAAACGACGAGCAGGTGGCCCGTATCCTGGAAAAGGGCGGCTTTGAGACCGTCTCTTTCGGTCTGCCGGAAGACTGGGGGATTACGCCTACAGGTCTGGGCTATCAGTTTTACCCCCACCGCACCCGCAGCGAAGGGTTCTACCTGGCGGTGCTGCGCAAGGAGGGAAAAGCAACTGGCCGGACAGCCAAGGCCCCACTGCGCTATTTTACGAAAGTGCCTAAGGCCACTGAGCAGGCGGCCCTGCTCTGGCTCGACCCTCAAGCCCCCCTCAGCCTGCTTACCACTCCAAAGGGGCAACTGTATGCCGTGCCGGAAGCTGCACTGCCATTACTCCGCCTCCTCTCCCACAGCCTGCCCAGACTAGACCCGGGCACGCCGGTGGGCCTTATGAAAGGCAAGCACCTGATACCGGACCACGCCCTGAGCTTATCCCTGCATCTACGCCCGGATACCCCCGTGGCAGACCTGGACAAAGACACTGCGCTGGACTATTTGCGCAAAGCGGCCCTCCCCGCCCGGCCCGGGCAAAAAGGCTGGCACCTGATGCGCTACGATGGCTGGGGCATTGGCTGGGGCAAAATGCTGCCCAACCGCGTCAATAATTACTTTCCCAATCATTTGCAAGTCAGGATGTCGCTGCCTTAACACAACGCTAACTGTGCGGAATGCATCTTTTCTTTTGTAATATTGTAATTTTGTATAGTAAACCGCACAGGAAGTTCAAAACCGAAAATACATTTATGAGACAATTCAGCATTCTTTTTGCATTCCTGCTTATGGGCACTTTCGCATGCGCACAGGATGATTACAAAGCAACCAAAGCCGGATGGCTGGTGGATATTGATGAGGCCTACAAGGTTTCACAAAAGACGGGCAAGCCGATCCTGGCCAACTTTACCGGCAGTGACTGGTGCGGTTGGTGCAAACGCCTGGATGCCGCTGTATTCCAAAAGCCGGATTTCCAAAAGTGGGCTAACGAAAATGTGGTATTGCTGGAGCTGGACTTCCCACGCCGCAAGCAAATCCCGGAAGAAATCCGTCAGCAGAATTATTCCCTGCAGCAGAGCTTTGGCGTGCGCGGTTACCCGACCATCTGGGTATTCAACCTGAACCGCAACAAAGAGTCGGGCAATTACGAAATAGAAGCACTTGGCAAAACCGGCTACACCCCTACCGTAGAGCAGTTTACCGGTGGTGTGGACCAGATGATTGCCAAAGGCAAATAAGTAAATAGAAAGAGGATTGGGAAGCCCGATTGCTGTTTTCCAATCCTTTTTCATTACTGCTCCAACCAGTTCTACTGTCCCTTACCCCTTCCGCTTTATTTTTCCGGCTCCGTTACCCGGTTCCAGATATCCACGTAGATTTTCCAGTCTCCCTCCACCTTTTTCCAAAGGATGACGTATTTCCCCTGCCAGCTCGATTCCTCTCCATTGGCACGGCGCGTACGCCCCTCATAGTAGCCGATATCGTAAGCAGTGTCGCCTAAAATGGTAATTTCTTCCGGCTTGATTTTGTGGTAAGGGACTGTAACGCCCTCCGGCAGGACCCAGCGTTCCCTGATGGCAGCCCGGCCTTCAATAATTTTAGTGCCGGCAGGCATTATTTTCCCATCCCTGGTGTATGCATTGGCAATAGCGTCATAATCGCCGTTCATGTAGGCCTGGGAAAAAGCATCAATATGCTTCAGGATACTTTGGATTTCGGTAGAATCCCCCGTATACACCTGAGCATGTAGCGAACAGGTGAAACAGGCAACCAGAACAGTAAGCATTACAAATTTCATCACGGGTGATTTTATTTTGGCGAAACGGGCAGAGGTTTACTGAATTTTCTTGTATAAGCCGAAGTCTGTCTTAAGGGCCCGGATGCCATCGCCCCCCTGAATGGCGTAGTCCATCTTCATCCGGAAGGCCCGGAGCTCGCCGGGAATAGCCCAGGCAAACCTGAAGGTTTCCGTCATTTTATCCCCTGCTTCCAGCATCGTCCCATTCAGGCTTTGGCTTTTGCCTACAGAACGGTCGCCCGTGTGCAGCATTTCCATCTCGCCCAGTTTCACCGGTTTCCCCGTACGGTTGGTCAGGGTCATTTCCATCAGGATCATGTTTTGATGGTGGCTGAGGGTATGGATTTCGAAGGGCAGATCGCGGTTGCCGGAAATTTTGCTGACATCATATTTGGCGATCAACGCGCCCGGTTGCAGGGCTACTGCTTTCTTCAGGTCTGTTTTGGGGATTTCCCTGACTGCTTCCGGGAGGGTACGGCTCGTTTCCTCATTGATTTTCGTTTCTGCTACCGATCGGTTCGGGGGCACGATGGTTTTGGTTTCAGGCGTTAACCGGTTAGGTTTGGTATCGGGCTTTTTTTCCGGAGTGACGCTTGCCGACTCCGGCGCTTCTTTGGTTTCGGGTATTATTTTCTGCTCTGTCTGCGCAGCCGCAGGCTCCTGAGGTGCCCCGAACTGACCTCTGATGAAAAGGAGCGCGCCCACCGCGACTACCGCTGCGATCAGCATCGTTGCCCATTTTGGAAGCCCCTGTTTAGGCGGGACGGTGGAAGCCGTTGCCTGCTGCCGCACTACCGGGACCTCTTCTTTTTGCGCTGCCTTATCGAGCAGGCGGAGGACCGCATCGTTGATCCGGTTGTGCTCCAACTGCGCCTCAGCAGCCGATAGCAGGCCTTTCATCTCCCGCTCGCGCAGGGTCTCGTAGCGGGCGCGGACCATCATCCATTCATCGTAGAGCGGGGTCTTTTCCAAAGGCTCCCGGAGCATATCAATGGCCTCGCGGGTTTTGCCGTTGATGAGGCTTTCCTTGGCTTGTTCGTAGTGCATGTGGTTTTCAGGTGGTTGATTCGGGGTGAAAATACGGAATTTTGGGGAGGTTTTTTGGGGTTCACGCAAAGAGCGCGGAGAGGGGACGCAAAGCACGCAGAGAAGAGGGGCAAAAGGGCACAGCATCAAAAAACCATCGCAAATCACGCGATTTGCGATGGTTGACCGTTGGAAATCGCGCGATTTGTGCTGTTTTTATATCTTTGTAATAAAAATGATAGCGCGAGCCCTTGCACCGACCCTTTTAGAAGAACTACAGCACTCCAATAAAATAATCATTCTGTACGGCAGCCGTCAGGTTGGCAAAACAACGCTAATTAATGATCTCATTCAAAAATTAAACTATAAAACGCTCAAAGTCAATGCCGATAGTGGGGAGGATCTATCCGTATTGTCCAGCCGGTCTCCTGAAGCACTCAAACGGTTCATTGGTGAAGCGGATTTGCTCTTTATTGATGAAGCGCAACGCATCACCGATATCGGCATTAACCTGAAAATCATACATGACACCATGCCCGAAAAGCGTGTCATCGTTACCGGTTCATCTTCCCTGGACCTGGCCAATCGGATCTCAGAACCACTGACCGGGCGTACCTGGACCTACACGCTATTCCCCATTTCCTTTCGG
>JANSXW010000364.1 GCA_024742755.1 bacterium
CACGAGCGGTGCCGCTGGTGCGATCTTGGGTTTCGAGCGGTGCCGGTCGGTGTGGTAGCCTCGCCCGGCGCACTCGCTGTCCGACGTAGTTTGAAACGCCAGTACTGGCCCGTATGGGAAGTCGGTCCTTTCGCCGGGCGTATTTGTTGGGATGGTCTTAGGATTCGAGCGTTGCCGTGGGTGAAGTCCTGTGGAGGGCGAGCGTTATAAGTAAAAAAGAAGTTTATTCCAGCAGGCGAGTAGAGGTGAGGAATTCTGAATAGGTAAGAATAGGCGTGTGATCAATTTTTTGCAGAACCAGTAGGTCTTGGTCGCCTGTAATAAGTAAGTCAGCCCGGCTGTCCTTTGCCAACGCCAAAAGAAAGTTGTCTTTAGGGTCTCTGCAGACTTCTACAATGGAAAAAACGGAGGCGATACGGCCGTAACTGTCGAATGTATTCAGCAAGTCTTCGATATCCTGTTCTGAAAAGTACTTTTGGAACTTTGGACGGCGTACAACTATCAAAAACTCCTCTAATAGCTGTTCGCTAAAAATCAGCCGTACTTTTCTTTCGATAAGCAGTTGGTCCAAATGGGCAAGGCTATTCGAAATGAGGTGGTTGATCCATAGATTGGTATCGAGTATTATATTTTTAGGAGCTGCTTTTTCCATGCTGTTTCGCTCTAATGGCTTCTACTTCAGCCCTGATTTCGTCATCAGACAGGGGGGGGGCGGCAGCTCGTTCCCGGATACGCTGTAAGACATCCTGGAAATCAGAACTGGGGGTTTCCTGAATGCGGATAAGGTTAAGCTTTACCAGTTCGTCCAGCAAGCTTCTTGCCCTTGGGTCTATTAATTCTATGGTTAACATGCTTTTTTCATTTTAAGGTACAAAGAAAATACTTTCAAAGCTAAATTTGTTTGGCGAGCAGTGCCGGTCGGTGTGGCTTGGGCTGCTGGGGTACACTTTGAGCGTTGGCTTGCCCTAGGGAGTGTGCTCCAGCTTTTGGGTGGGAAAGATAAAGTTTAGGGGGTAGAGGTTAGGGTTTAGGGTTTAGGGGGGCTAGCGGTGCCGGTGGGGTGGTCTGCCGGGAGGCGGTCGCAAAGCGGGCGTGCCCATGGTGGACGCTGGTGGGTGCTGAACCTTAATCTTGGCTGGGCCTTGCGCTGGACCAGCCTCAACCTTAGCCCTGCCCGGGGAGAGGCTAAGGTTGGTCTGTGGAGGGTCTTGGCGAGGATGAGGTTAAGAGCCAGGCGATGGCTTCCTGGTCCGACCGTTTGCGGTCTCCTGCCTGGGGCAAGCGGTGCCGATGGGTTGGTCTGCCGGGAGGCGGTCGCAGAGCGGCCGTGCCTCTGGAGGACGCTGGTGGGTGCTGAACCTTAACCTCGGCGGGGTCCTGCTGTGGGCCAACCTTAACCTTAGCCCTGCCCGGGGAGAGGCTAAGGTTGGTCTGTGGAGGGTCTTGGCGAGGATGAGGTTAAGAGCCAGGCGATGGCTTCCTGGTCCGACCGTTTGCGGTCTCCTGCCTGGGGC
>JANSXW010000253.1 GCA_024742755.1 bacterium
GCTGGAATGATTTTTTCTTTCGATATTTACGCTATCGACTTCAGTTTGACTGAGGTGGAAGGGGAGCATGAATTTGTAGTTGTGGTGACCACAAATATAATGCTCTCCTCATTTGCACAAATCCTGCCTTGGACGACTATAGATGCTGCTTTTGATGGTGGCGGATCGCACATAGAAAACTGGATGCGTAATAGGAATACAGTCGAGTTTCTTGGTGTTTGGGAGAGCGTTCACAACTCCGATTTTAATTCCGTCGGATTCGACGGAATATTCGCGCAAACCGGTCTGAACCGCTTCAAGCTCTCCGTCAAAAAATGGACAGCGAAACAAACGCTATCGGGCTTAAAGCTAAAACGGGCCGTTACGGCGGGACTGATGCTCATCCCCAAAGTACGGCAAATGCTGCTTGAAGAAAAGCGGCTGTTTGTAGCGGATGCGCTATATAGCACGCCCCGTTTATCCAACTGGCCCAGCAGGCTGACCCTAGTTTTCTGGTCACTATAAAAGAAGGCTATGTCCTGCAACAAGCCAGGCGGCTGTCCGATATGCTAAGGCAAATAACCTGGGCCAATGGCAAAATCCGCAGCAGTCTATCTAATGACACTTAAAATAATCGAACGGCTCCCGGCAGTCCAGGCAGCGGTAAAGCGACTTACAGGCGGTGGATCCAAACTGGCTGACCAGCTCCGTGTTTACAGAGCCGCACTGCGGGCATTCTACCTTGGGCTGTTCGGCAAAGAGGGCGCCTTTGTCTGCCGTGCCGTCTACAGGAGGGGCGATGCCGTAAGCCTTTAACTTTCGGCGGCCCGCTTCGGTCATCCAGTCGGTGGTCCAGGCGGGGTGCAGCACGGTGGTGACGGTTACGTTGTCGTAGCCATGTTCCTGAAGGACCGCGCGGATGTTGATCTCAATGGTATTCATGGCCGGGCAGCCGGAGTAGGTCGGGGTGATAATCACTTCCACGCCGCCATCGTCCTTCAGTTTCACATCGCGGATAATGCCCAGATCGGTGACGGTGAGTACCGGTATTTCAGGGTCGGTTACCGCTTCGAGCACGGCCCAGATGTCATCAGTGGTGGTTGCTGTGGTCATAATGGTTAGGACTTTGAAATACTAACGCTCGTTCGTATCTCTTGGTTGACAGCAGCGGCTATTGCCGTCGTTCCTGCCGCTTTTCCTGATTGAGCCGGTAATTGAAGGCGAGGATAACGCTTTGCGTCCGCCGCCATTGGAAGACGGATTCTTCTTCGTAGTCAGGCAGATTGACTTCTGAGCGCCGCTGACGGGTATTGAAGAGATCGCGCCCGGAAAGCGTGACGGTGCCCCGGTTGTCCAGCACATCCAAAGAGGCTGCAATATCAAGCATGTAAATGGACAAGCGGCGCCCCTGTGGCGTACGCTGAGGTGCGGTGTAGTCGAAGGAAACCTGCACCTGCCAGCGGTCGGTGGGTTTGACCTTGGAGTTGATCTGCCCGCTCATGGTATAGGTGTCTGCGCTGTAGTCGGTACCTTCAAAGCTGCCTTCAATGATTGCCCGGAAGAGGTTCACATCGCCGGTGATGTCCCACCAATCTGTAGGTTGTACACTGAGGTTGAGTTCCAGCCCGAAGGCATCCCGAACGGCCAGATTGACGGGGTAGATGATCGCCGTGCCGTCGTCAGCAGGGAGCGTCAGGCGCTCAATGACGCCTGTGGTCCGGCGGTAGTAGAGGCTCGTCAGGAATGTGCCGTTTTCCAGGTAGCGCAGGTAACCGGCTTCGAAGGAATTGGTGAATTCCGGCCGCAGGTTGGGGTTACCTATGTTGTTGTTGCGCGGGTTATTGTAATTGGAGAAGGGGAGGAGGCGCCGGAAATAGGGGCGGCTCAACCGGCGGCTGTAGCTGGCCTGCAACTGATCCTTTTCGGTAACGGAGTAGGAAAGGGAGGCACTCGGAAAAAAGCTAAGGTAGTCCTGATCATTGGATTCGCCGGAGCGGAGCAGGGCAGCAGTGATGTCAGAAAGCTCCGCCCGCAGCCCCACCTGCACGCTGTAGGGCCCAAATTCATGCCCGCCGATAGCATAAGCAGCATAGATGTCCTCGGTGTATTCCAGCTCGTCATTGAAGTCGGGCAAGGGAGTGTAGATACCGTCTGCGCCTTCTTCTTCCACAAAAAAATCGTTGTTCACGGTGCGAAAAGCAGCCCGCAGCCCGCCTTCGACTTTGGTGCTTTCGCTAATGGGGTAAATGTAATCAGTCTGCAGCAGCATATTGATTTCGTCCTCCGTATTGCTGGAACGCTGCAAAAGCGGCAGCGTCGATTCTTCATCCGTCTGCCGGTAGTCGGCCAGCTCGGTATCGTCGTCCAGGATGTACTTGAAGTTGAAGGTCCATTTTTGATCGGGGTTGTCGTACTGCCGTTCGTAGTTGAGGGTGGCTTCCAGGTTGTGCTCCTCTTCCACCTCGTCGGTACGGCGGACCGTGGTGTTGAGCAGGTTGCCGGCCGGGTCAAAGTCCCGGAAGGTGACGGTGGCCCGGTTGTCATCTTCTCCGGTACGGTAGAGCAGGGCGGCAGTGAGGGTATTGCGCTCATTGAAGTTGTAGTCGGTGCCCATTTGCAGATAACCACCGAGGCCGCCACGGTTTTGGGTGGTTTCGCTGGTGAAAAAGTTGGTCAGTTCGCCATTCTCAAAAAAGCGCTGCGTCGCATTGCCGCCGCCCGGTGCCCGACGGTAATCCAGCCCGAAGTTGGAGAAAAAGTTGAAGGCCCGCTTGCGGTAGTTGAGGTTGTAGGAGGCACCATAGTTAGCAGGCTGCCCTGCTGTGAGGCCAAAGGAGCCGTTGAAGCCTTTCTTCTCCTCCTTTTTGAGGATGATATTAATGATACCGGCTTCCCCTTCGGCTTCGTACCGGGCAGAAGGGTTGGTGATCACTTCCACTCTCTCGATCATATCGCCCTGCATGCGCTGCAAAGCCTCCGTGTCTCCGGCACTCAGCAAGCCGGAAGGCTGCCCGTTGATGAGGATGCGTACGCCCTGACTCCCCCTCAGGCTGACGTTGCCTTCCGGGTCTACGCTCACGGATGGAACGTTGTCGAGGATGTCGGCAGCGTTGTTGCCCGCGTTGGTCAGGTCTTTGCCCACATTAAAAACGCGCTTGTCGAGCTTGAACTCCATTTGGCTGCGCTCGGCCCTGACCTCCACTTCCTGCAGGGCGATGGCATCGGTGGACATTTCTACGTTTCCCAGCCGGAGCGTGTCCTGTCCCGCCTGCACTTCAACCGGGCTCAGATAGCGGTCCTCATAGCCCACATATTGAAAGAGGGCATAGTAGTTTCCAGGGCGGGTTTCCAGCAAAAAGCCGCCATCCGCTTCCGTAAGGGCATTGGCCACCATATTGCTGTCGGGCAAAGCATAAAGGCCCACAGTGGCAAAGGGCAGGCTTTTACCGGTGCCGGCTTCCTGTAGCTGTCCGGTTATGGGAATAGCAGATTGGGCGAGGGCAAGAAAGGGGATGCTTAGCAGAATAAAGAAAAAGGTGTAGCGAGTGAAGGGCATTACGTCTCGGTGTTATTTCAATGGTGTAACGTTGAAATACCGTAAATGATTAAAAATAATCTTTATAAAGCCTTGACCAGGTTGAGGGACTTCATAATCGTCAGGTAAGAGCGCGCAAAGCGGGGCAGGCTGCTGAAGTCCAAAGAGCCAGTGGGGAAGGAGAAGTTGGGGAAGCTGCCCTTATTCTCATCCACAATCTTGTTGATGGCCCGGCGGATGGCGCGCTTGTCGGGCTGTTGGGTGCTGTCGTCCAGGTACTTTATGGTAAAGCCAAGGTCGCCGAAATAAGCTGGTTCTGTAATCTGATAATAGAGGTGGAAAAGGTCGCGGTCGGGCTTGGGGACTGCATAATTGAACAGGCAGAAGCCGACGATGTAGCCGGGAATGGCCATCGCCATGCGCTCGTGCCCGTTTTCCAGGTACCAGTCCATGTGGTACAGCTCCCCGTTGATGATGGAGACCACGCGGTCGTGGTTGACGGTATGCGTGATGCCAAAGGTGCTGCAGCCCCGGTACATTTCCCGGTAGAAGTCTTCAGCCGGGCGCTCTGCCAGTGCCTTCAGCCCCTTGCAGAGGTCTTCGTTTTTGCCGGCGGTATTCTTTCCGTCGTTTTCGTAGTACTTCCGGTGGAGTTGCTCCAGGGTTTCCATCATAAAGCCCTCGGGCTTGATGAGGTAGTCGAGGCGGAAAATCAGGTCGAGGAGGAGGTAGCCGTAGCTGCTTGCGTAGCGTTTGCAGTCGAGCGCCCCGTGTTCCACTTCCTGCATTACTCCGCCGATGGCTTGCTTGATGTAGCGGTACTTTGCTTCTTTTTCCTCCTGTGGCAGTTCCTTCAGGTGGGTGATTTCCACCGGTTGCAGGTTCCGGAATTCCTCGATCAGGAGGTCGTCCTGTTTGTCGGCTTTGATGGCGGCTTCGCGCAAGGCGTAGTAAAGTTTGTAGGGCGAACCATCAAGGGTGTAGGTATCGAAAACGATGACGATATTGCCCTCAGGGTCGAGGGTGAAACGGCAGTATTTCAGGTCGAAGTTTTGCTCCAGCAGGCGGCGCAGTACGCCTATGTTGAAGGACTCAGCTTTGACGACCGGGGCCTGCACCCGGATTTTGTGGGGCGTGGCTTTGCCGGTCAGCTTTTTAGAGCCCTGATAAAGCTCGAATTCCAGCCCGCCGGGTATTTCCTTCCAGTGCACGTTGTCCTCCTCGTCGTCCCGCAGATAGAGGAGAAAGTGCTTGTAGCTTTCCAGGAACTGCTCTTCCTCAAAGAGGTCCTGCGCGCGGTCCCAGGCATCATATCGGGAAGGCGCCTTATAGGAATCCGTATACCGGCCGAAGCGAATGGACGGTTGTTCCGTGTTTTGTACAGCATTCCTGAAAAGGCGGTCGAGTAATCCCATATTGAAATCTGAAAATTGAGCAGCCCGGGCTTTCCGGGTGAATATCTTTAAATTGCGCCTGATTTCGAAGCGGAAAATACTACTTTTAAATCATTACCACTA
>JANSXW010000425.1 GCA_024742755.1 bacterium
CTAAAATTTCCTCTTCGGTTGTTCCATTAAACAAATACTCCAGTATAGTTTGAGCTGTAATTCTTAATCCCCTTATTGTAGGTTTACCATCACATAGCTCAGCATCTAATGTAATTCTCTCAAATATATATTCCATCTTCTTTTTTTAGCTATACAATTCTTCAGGGTTGTTAGTTCTCTTATACGCAATATGAAGTGGTCACCTACTGGCGCTAACGGCCAGCACGGGGAACGATAAATGTCGGGCTTACAGTCCAGACATTCATCGTCTGGAATCTTGGATTTGCGACATCGGCCACTGACGAAGCATAGCTTGTCAGGGCAGGCGCAAGCCACTTCCCAGCGTAAATGCTGACCTGTCTGCCGAAGTACCGACACGAAGGCAGGCATTGAGTAGGTTTGCTGTGGCAAACCACTTAATCGTCAGTATAATTGTCAGGATGAAAATACCAATCATTCATGATAACTGTACCATTCACAAAATAAAAAAGCCCCTGCGGCAATCCGCAGAGGCTTTTCAAAGCAGGTAAGTCTGTAAAATTTACGGACGTACGGAGCTTTTCTTCAGGCGCAAAGTCTTCACGATGCCCTTGTTGTCATCCACCATGCTAGCCAGGTAGAGGCCATTTGGCAGATCGCCAATATAGTACCGCTGTCCGGGCGCTACATTGAAGCTGCGCATTTCACGGCCCAACACATTGTACAGTACCACCCGGTCGACGCCATTGCCGCCACGGATGTTGAAGTAATCGGCGGTGGGGTTGGGGAAGACAGTGAGTGGGGTTGTATTGAGATCTTTAGTACTGGTCACCACGAGTGCTTCGAAATCATAAGTGCCGGTGGTAATTACCTCGTCCGGGTTATCAGTAGATGTTATTTCTATGGTAACTCTTCCAGTACCAGCTACACCACGTGGCTTAAGATGGACATCCATGTTAGTGGATGCACCTGGCTCTAGTAGTACAGGTACTTCTACTTCGCCAGGGACAAAGTTTGAAAAGACATCTGGCTCATAGCAAAAGTTAACA
>JANSXW010000248.1 GCA_024742755.1 bacterium
AAAAAACCCCGTCATTCTAGGAATGCGGGGTTAAAGGGGAAGAGGCGGCGACCTACTCTACCGCGAGTGCAGTACCATCGGCGCTGCAGGGCTTAACGGCCGTGTTCGGTATGGGAACGGGTGGGGCCCCTGCGCAATAGCCACCTCAATAAGTTCAATATGTATCCACCGAAGCCTTGGCCTAGGTGGCAATAAGTTCTTTTTAAAGAACGAAGCCTTTCGGCGTAGTTCTTTGACATGATCCCACCGTTGAGGGGTGGGTACCAACGCGGTGCGTTGGTCGAAGAAGCGTGAGTGGTTTTGCTTGTAGCTTGCGCCCCGGGTTGGGGGTGGTGCAAGCTCTATAAATAAAGCCAGTGGCCTAATTAGTATGGCTCGGCTGAACATGTCGCCATGCGTACACCTGCCACCTATCTACCTGGTCGTCTTCCAGGAGGCTCATGGGGAATACTTATCTTGGAGCGGGCTTCGCGCTTAGATGCATTCAGCGGCTTATCCCTTCCGCACATAGCTACCCTGCGATGCATGCGACCACACAACAGGTACACTAGCGGTGCGTCCACTCCGGTCCTCTCGTACTAGGAGCAGCCCTCCTCAATATTCCTACGCCCACAGCAGATAGAGACCGAACTGTCTCACGACGTTCTGAACCCAGCTCGCGTACCGCTTTAATTGGCGAACAGCCAAACCCTTGGGACCTTCTCCAGCCCCAGGATGCGATGAGCCGACATCGAGGTGCCAAACCTCCCCGTCGATATGAACTCTTGGGGGAGATAAGCCTGTTATCCCCGGAGTACCTTTTATCCTTTGAGCGATGGCCCTTCCATGCGGTGCCACCGGATCACTAAACCCCACTTTCGTGCCTGCTCGACCTGTATGTCTCGCAGTCAAGCACCCTTATGCTTTTACACTCTTCGCACGATTGCCGACCGTGCTGAGGGTACCTTTGGGAGCCTCCGTTACTCTTTAGGAGGCGACCGCCCCAGTCAAACTACCCACCATACACTGTTCCCTACTCGGGTTAGACTTCACCTGTAGCAAGGGCGGTATTTCAAGGGTGACTCCACAACGCCTGGCGACGCCGCTTCAAAGTCTCCCGCCTATCCTACACATGCTACAGCTAAAGCCAATGTAAAGTTGTAGTAAAGGTTCACGGGGTCTTTTCGTCCCGCTGCGGGTAATCGGCGTCATCACCGATACCACAATTTCACCGAGCTCATGGCCGAGACAGTGCCCAAGTCGTTACACCATTCGTGCAGGTCGGAACTTACCCGACAAGGAATTTCGCTACCTTAGGACCGTTATAGTTACGGCCGCCGTTTACTGGGGCTTCAGTTAAGGGCTTCGCCGAAGCTAACCCCCTTCCTTAACCTTCCAGCACCGGGCAGGTGTCAGTCCCTATACTTCGCCTTGCGGCTTTGCAGAGACATGTGTTTTTGGTAAACAGTCGCTTGGGCCTTTTCACTGCGCCCACGCCGAGGCGTGGGGATCCTTCTCCCGAAGTTACGGATCTAATTTGCCTAGTTCCTTAGCCATGAATTACTCGAGCACCTGAGGATACTCTCCTCACCCACCTGTGTCGGTTTGGGGTACGAGCGGCTCCAGCAAACTACGACGCTTTTCTTGGCAGCATGATTACCTCCACTATCCCTTCCCCTTGCGGGTCCGGGTACTGTCGGGGTTCAGCCTTAGCGGGAGACGGATTTGCCTGCCCCCCGGCCTACGCCCTTCAACCACGCAATTCGTCGCGTGGCGGGAGTGTCACTTCTGCGTCACGCCTTAGCCTAACGCTAGAGTCGGTAGCGGAATATTTAACCGCTTTGCCATCGGCTTCCCCGGCCTCACCGGGTACACCTTAGGTCTCGACTAACCCTGATCCGATTAGCGTTGATCAGGAACCCTTGGGTTTGCGGTGGAAGGGTTTTTCACCCTTCTTATCGTTACTCATGCCTACAGTTTCGCTTCCAGCCGCTCCAGCACCCCTCACGGTGGCACCTTCAACGCAGGCTGGAATGCTCCCCTACCTCCCGACTACTGTCGGGACCACAGCTTCGGCACCGGACTTATGCCCGATTATTATCGACGCCGAGTCGCTTGACTAGTGAGCTATTACGCACTCTTTAAAGGAATGGCTGCTTCTAAGCCAACCTCCTAGTTGTCTGAGCAACTCAACTTTCTTTGATCAACTTAGCCCGGATTTAGGGGCCTTAGCTGGTGGTCTGGGTTGTTCCCCTCTCGCCGTAGGACGTTATCACCCCACGACTGACTGCCTGGCGGCTCTCAACTGGCATTCGGAGTTTGTCTCGGTTTGGTACCCGGTGAAGGGCCCTAGCCGAATCAGTGCTCTACCTCCAGTGAGACAAAACCAGACGCTATACCTAAATATATTTCGGGGAGTACGAGCTATCTCCAAGTTTGATTGGCCTTTCACCCCTATCCACAGCTCATCCGAAGACTTTTCAACGTCAACCGGTTCGGGCCTCCATGGCGTTTTACCGCCACTTCACCCTGGCCATGGATAGATCACTTGGTTTCGCGTCTACCCCGCTGTACTGCTCGCCCTGTTCAGACTCGCTTTCGCTGCGGCTGCACCCCTCCAGGGGCTTAACCTCGCACAACAGGAGTAACTCGTAGGCTCATTATACAAAAGGCACGCCGTCACCACGCTCAAGGCGCGGCTCCGACCGCTTGTAAGCACACGGTTTCAGGTACTATTTCACTCGCCTTCTCGGCGTTCTTTTCACCTTTCCCTCACGGTACTGGTCCACTATCGGTCATGCAGATGTATTTAGCCTTACCGGATGGTGCCGGCAGATTCACGCAAGGTTTCACCGGCCTCGCGCTACTCAGGATACCCGCCATATATACATCATTACACCTACAGGCCTTTCACCTTCTGTGGGGCCGCTTTCCAGGCGGCTTCGATTTCTGATATATACACTTGCGCAGGTCCTACAACCCCGCAGCCCGTAGGCCACGGTTTGGGCTCCTCCCCGTTCGCTCGCCACTACTTAGGGAATCACTATTGTTTTCTCTTCCTCCGGGTACTTAGATGTTTCAGTTCCCCGGGTATGCCTCCCCCGCTATTGCGAGGGCTCTATTGGGTTGCCCCATTCGGAAATCTACGGATCTACACTTTTTTGCAGTTCCCCGTAGCTTATCGCAGCTTTACACGTCCTTCATCGCCTCTGCATGCCAAGGCATCCACCGTGTGCCCTTTTCCGCTTTGTTTATAGAACTTGCACGACCCTCATCTTGCGATGACGCCCGTGCGCAGCTTCAAGGTTTAATTGTGGTCCGCTTGGCTTGGGAAAGCCAAACAGATACCTTTGGCGCATCTCGAATCGCTTCGAGACACTAATATTGAGTGAACACAACTCGCGTTGCATTCAACTACTTTTACTCATTACTTCTTCATCATGTCAAAGAACCCGCTGGGCGGGCACCTATTTATGTAGGCTTCGCTCAGCGCTATCCGGACTCGCCGGAATATCGTGATTAAGCATCGGGAATACCTCCTCTCACTACTCAATCTTAAATCATTAAAAAAATCTGTGGAGCTACGGCCCCGATGTTCGGGGGAACCGCCCAGCCCGCATACTGCTTTTAAACAACTTGCGGACCCAGCCACCTTCCAATACTTCAAAATCTTGTGGAGCTACGGGGATTCGAACCCCGGACCCCCTGCTTGCAAAGCAGGTGCTCTAGCCAGCTGAGCTATAGCCCCATCGCTGTGGGCTTGGGAGGACTTGAACCTCCGACCTCACGCTTATCAGGCGTGCGCTCTAACCACCTGAGCTACAAGCCCTGCTCGGGTTTCCGGCTCAGGTTGGCCACAGCCTACCACGCCTTCACATTCAAAAGCACAAAACAGATTGTTTGTAACGAGCCGCGTAAGATCGTCGCTTCGGAAACCTAATCGGCTCCCTCAACAAGCTCTCCGTGAAAGGAGGTGATCCAGCCGCACCTTCCGGTACGGCTACCTTGTTACGACTTAGCGCCAGTTACCAGGCTTACCCTAGGCAGCTGCCTCCCGAAGGTTAGCACGCCGACATCAGGTACTCCTGACTTCCATCGCTTGACGGGCGGTGTGTACAAGGCCCGGGAACGTATTCACCGCGTCATTGCTGATACGCGATTACTAGCGATTCCAACTTCATGGAGTCGAGTTGCAGACTCCAATCCGAACTGAGATTGGTTTTATGGATTTGCGCCTCATCGCTGAGTGGCCACCCATTGTACCAACCATTGTAGCACGTGTGCAGCCCTGGACGTAAGGGCCATGATGACTTGACGTCGTCCCCACCTTCCTCACTACTTGCGTAGGCAGTCTGGCTAGAGTCCCCACCATTATGTGCTGGTAACTAACCACAGGGGTTGCGCTCGTTGCGGGACTTAACCCAACACCTCACGGCACGAGCTGACGACAGCCATGCAGCACCTTCTACCGCGCCCCGAAGGGACCCTCTGTTTCCAGAGGTAGCACGGCAAATTTAGCCCAGGTAAGGTTCCTCGCGTTGCATCGAATTAAGCCACATGCTCCACCGCTTGTGCGGGCCCCCGTCAATTCCTTTGAGTTTCATCGTTGCCGACGTACTCCCCAGGTGGCATACTTAATGCGTTAACTGCAGCACTGACCCAAAAGGGCCAACACCTAGTATGCATCGTTTACGGCGTGGACTACCAGGGTATCTAATCCTGTTCGCTCCCCACGCTTTCGTGCCTCAGCGTCAGTTGTAGACCAGCAGGCCGCCTTCGCCACTGATGTTCTTCGTAATATCTATGCATTTCACCGCTACACTACGAATTCCACCTGCCTCTTCTACACTCAAGACGCCCAGTATCCAAGGCCATTTTACCGTTAAGCGGCAAGATTTCACCTCAGACTTAGACGCCCGCCTACGCACCCTTTACACCCAATGATTCCGGACAACGCTTGCACCCTCCGTATTACCGCGGCTGCTGGCACGGAGTTAGCCGGTGCTTATTCATCAGGTACCGTCACAGGAGATCGAAACCCCCTCGTTCTTCCCTGATAAAAGTCGTTTACAACCCATAGGGCCGTCTTCCGACACGCGGCGTGGCTGCGTCAGGCTTTCGCCCATTGCGCAAGATTCCTCACTGCTGCCCTCCGTAGAGGTCTGGGCCGTGTCTCAGTCCCAGTGTGGGGGATCATCCTCTCAGACCCCCTAGCTATCATCGCCTTGGTGAGCCGTTACCTCACCAACTAACTAATAGCACGCAGACCCATCTTCAACCGCCCGAAGGCTTTAACAACTGTGGCCATGCGGCCCCGCTGCATTATGCGGTATTAGCACCACTTTCGCAGTGTTATCCCCCAGTTAAAGGCAGGTTATCTACGCGTTACTCACCCGTTCGCCAGTCTCCAGCGGAAGCAAGCTCCCACCTTCTCCTTCGACTTGCATGTGTTAAGCCCGCCGCCAGCGTTCGTCCTGAGCCAGGATCAAACTCTCCATTGTAAATTATAAAATATATACTCTGTGAGCTCGACCCTACGCTTCCTCAATCTTCAAAAGAATATCAAGCTTATTTAAGCTCGCACAAACAATCTGTTTTATGCTTCAGTATTTCAAAAAACA
>JANSXW010000225.1 GCA_024742755.1 bacterium
CATCGCCTCCTTGTCTTCCGGCACAAAACTATGCCCCTGCGCCGTATCCAGATAAGCGGTCAAAAAGTACTGGCTGACGTAATGGAACCACTGATTGGCCCACTCTTCCAGCTGAGGCATATCGGCTTTGCGGTAGTTTTGATTGAGTACCAACTGCCCGTAGGCGGCGTAGTGGAGCGAACGGATCATGCCTGCCACGTCTTTAAATGGCGTGCGCTTTAGGCGGCGCTCGCTAATGGAGTACATGGGCTCCCCTTCGAAGTCGATGATGAAAAAATCGCGCCCGTTAAAGAGTACCTGCCCCAAGTGGTAGTCCCCGTGCACGCGGGTCTTGGTCGCCTCAATTTTGCGGGCGTATATCTGGCTGAAGCAATCCATGATGTCGTCCTTGATTTCCAGTATGCGGTGTGCCTCGGTGGCAATGTGCTCTGGCAGGGAAGGCAGGCGGTGCTCCAGGGCAGTCAGTTTCTCATTCACCAGTTTGCGGTGCTGAGAATAGATGGACCGCTGGTAGTGCTGGGAAAAACGCTCAGGCTCAAAGTCAGCCTCGGTGGTTTCAGAAGCCAGGGCAATGTGCATCTCAGCAGTACGCTTGCCCAGCAGGGCCGCCCGCTCGTAGATCACGCTGCCGATGAGGCGCTGCAGGCGCTCCGGCGTATCTTCAAAGTAGAACCGGTCGGCTTTTACCAGCGGGGGCGCCGGATTGTCCCTTTCCACCTTAGCCAGCACCTTTTCGTAATAGCGGTTGAGGGCCTCCAGCATCATGGTCCAGGCTTCGCCCTGATTGGGGATCTTATTTTGCAGCAAGCCCAGAATGGTAAAAGTCTGCTCCACCGTATCCTGAAACTGTATGCCGCCACCGTAGCGTGGGGAGTTCTCAAAAGTAGTCTGTTCTGAAAGGTAGCGCACCACTTCGAGGTCCGGGTTGATATCCGTATCGAGCTTCCGGTAGATTTTGAAGAAAAACTGGCTGTTGTAGATGACGGAGGTATTGGATTGTTCCGCACGGAGCACCTCTGAGCTGACATCCTCCCGCTCCACATGCAGGTCGTCCAGGATTTTCCCGGACTCGAAAGACAACTGCCCGCCTTTCACGTTGATGCTGGAGTTGGTCTTGATGCGCCAGAACAGCTCGTTCCGGAATGCTTCGTAGTAAATGGCATCGATCAGTATCCCTTCCCGCTGCGGAGTTTTGCAGTAGGACACCACGCTTTGGGGTTCATTCTTCAGAAAATGCACCATTTCCTCCGCGCTGCTCAGGAAGGTCAGGGGCAGGAAGTAGGTTTCCGGAAGCCCATCGGTATAGCGCACACGAATACTCAGGAAGTAAGCCGCCGTCTCTTCCACTTCTATTTTTGGGAAATGGCTGACTTCCAGGGAAACGATTTTCCTGGACTTTCCGCCAAACCAGCGGCAGGACTGCAGATACCCCGGCAGCACTTTCTTCTCGAAACGGCGCTTGGTCGTATAATTTTCAAAAAAATCGCTCCATGCCACTTCAGAGACGACCTCGGGGACAGCACGCTCTTTCGGCAATTCATCCGCCTCCTCCGACTGCTCCATCAGGAACCAGAAATAGCCGTAGGGGCCTATGGTGAATTTGTAGGGCTCCTCCCCTATTTCAAAGAACTTATTCTGACTGAAAATCTCCACCGGGCGGACCCCTTCAAACCGTTCCAGGTCCAATTCAACCGATTGGGAAAACTTAGACAGGTTGGCTACCACCAAAATGCTTTCGCCTTCGTAAGACCGGATAAAGGACAAGACTTTGCCATTCATGGAGTCCAGGAATTCAATGGAACCATGGCTGAACGCTTTCAGGCGCTTCCGCATACTGATGATGTTCTTCATCCACCACAGCAGTGAGGAAGAATTGCGGTTCTGAATCTCCACATTGATGGCCTCGTAGCGGTACAACGGGTCGCGGATGACCGGCAGGAAAAGCTTCTGCGGGTTGGCGGCGGAAAAGCCGGCATTGCGGTCCGAATTCCACTGCATAGGGGTGCGTACGCCGTTGCGGTCGCCCAGGTAAATATTGTCGCCCATGCCAATTTCATCGCCGTAGTAGATGACCGGCGTACCGGGCAGGCTGAACAGGAGACTGTTGAGCAGTTCTATTTTGCGGCGGTCGTTGAGCAAAAGCGGTGCAAGGCGGCGGCGGATCCCCTGATTGATCTTTGCCCCGTGATCTTGTGCGAACACCTTATATAGATAATCCCGCTCCTCCTCCGTTACCATAGAAAGCATGAGGTCATCGTGGTTGCGCAGGAAAAGCGCCCATTGGCTGTTTTCCGGTATGGAAGGCGTTTGCTCCAGAATGTCAATGATGGGATAACGGTCTTCCGTTTGCAGGGCCATATACAGGCGGGGCATAAGCGGGAAGTGGTAGTTCATATGGCACTCGTCGCCCTCCCCGTAGTACTCGGCAGCCTCCTCCGGCCAGAGGTTGGTTTCTGCGATCAGGATTTTGCCCGGATGTTTGCGCTCCACGTAGCTACGCAGCTCACGGAGGTATTCGTGGACCTGAGGCAGGTTTTCACAATTCGTACCTTCTTCCCTGAACAGGAACATGACCGAAGTGAGCCGCACGCCATTCACACCCAGGTTGTACCAGAAGTCGATAACGCTGCGCATTTCTTCCCGCACCTGCTCATTCTCATAGTTGAGGTCGGCCTGATGGCTGTAAAAACGGTGCCAGTAATAGGCTTTAGCGACGTTATCCCACTCCCAGTTAGAGGTTTCGTAATCGCTGAAGATAATCCCCGCCTCTGCGTAAGGCTCCGGCGTATCACTCCAGATGTAGAAGTCACGCTCCGGGGAACCTTTTGGAGCCTGCCGGGCCCGCTGAAACCACTCGTGCTCCGTGGAGGTGTGGTTCATGATCAGGTCGATAATGACTTCCAGCCCCCGTTTGTGCGCTTCTTCGAGGAAGCGCTCGAAGTCATCAAGGTTACCGTAATTGGGGTGTACGCTTTTGAAGTCAGAGACATCATAGCCATCATCTTTGAGGGGGGACTCATAGAAGGGCAGCAGAGAGATGCAATTGACGCCCAGGTCTTCGAGATAGTCCAGTTTTTCGATCAGGCCGTTGATGTCGCCAATACCGCTGCCGCTGCTGTCGTAGAAGGCATGCAGGGGCAGGGCGTAGATGATGCTGTCTTTGTACCAGAAGCGGTTGCTGTTTTGGGTCATACCGGTGGTTGGTTCAGGCTCGTTTTGAAAGTTGCGGTTACGCTTACTAAAGAAAGGAAAAAAAATGAGTACTGCCAACGGTGGAACCAAAATTCCGAAACAATGCTCATCCTGCCATGAGAGCGGAAGATGAGGCAGGGCGGCAACCATATGTCCTCTACTACAGGAGTAGCTGCTATCCATCCCAACCTTACTGTGTATCCGGCTCAGCGCGGAAATGAAATATCCCGGGCAATACGGGCTTAACTCAATAGTCTGCCTAATCGGCGACAAACCTATTGCCAAAAACTTTGTCTCACTTAGCAAATCACTATTAACTCCCGGATGAATGAGGACAAAATACTCCCTCTCAAAGCTAACCATGGTTCTTTCGCTTTCCTGCCTGTGGATAGCGGCAGGCCTTAACGGGCAATCGTGCAATATTACAAATGTTGTGATCTCCAATGATCAGTGCCTTCCCGGCTCAAGCCCGGTAGGCTTTCAGATCAATGTATCCGGTACGGGTACGGGCACCGATTTTGTTGTGTCCTCTCCGGATGGCTCGATACCAGACCCCGGTCCCTACGATTATGCCTTTGGGGCTTTCATCAACCTTGCGCCAAATGACCTCAACCAGCCCAACTATACCTTTACCGTTACGGATATTAATGACCCGTCCTGCTCCTTTACCTTTACACTACCGAACCCCTGCATTACTAATTGCCAGATCACTCCTTCCTTTAATGGTAATATTATTTGTCAGGATAATGGTACCCCCGGAGACCCCGGTGACGATACCTTCACTATACAGGTGGAAGTATTTGGAACGGGCCTGGGCAATAATGGCTGGACCGCCACAGACCCGCTGTCTTCGTCCGGTCCGTATAATCAAATTGTAACGCTAGGCCCGTATCTGATCTCCAGCGGCTCTTTCCAGATTACCTTTCAGGATGTGGACAACCCCAGCTGCCAGTCTGTTACGCTCAACATCCAACCGCCACCGCCCTGCTCCAATACCATTTGTGATTTAAGCGTCATTGGCGGGGCTGTAATTTGCAACGATGGCGGCACCCCCGGCGACCTCAGCGATGATACCTTCTTTCAGAATATTGCAGTCAGCAATGGCGGCAATTCCGGCAATTGGGTATCTACCAGCCCGGACAACGACAGTGGAATTTTTGACATCAGCCAGACCGTTGGCCCCTTTCCCAGCAATAGTGGGCAGGACCTTACTTTTACCATTACCGACGCCAATAATCCCAATTGCAGCATCGACTATACCATTGAGAACCCCTGCCCCACAGTCCCCGCCTGCGACTTGACCAATCCGGGGCTGGGCTTTACTGTATGTAATGACAACGGAACGCCCACCGACCCCAGCGATGACTTTTATACATTCCCATTAAACCCCGTAGGTTCCGGCCTGGGCAGCGGGTATACGGTTTCAGTCAGCGGCGGTACGGTGAGCCCTCCGGGCGGCAACTACGGCAGTGAAACTACTTTCACGCTCACTGGTATTGGCCCACCAGCCGGTATAAGTGTTATCGTTACAGACAATGATGACCCTAATTGCTTCACGAATACGATCATCAATTTGCCCCCGCCCTGCTCGACCGCACCGGTCTGTGACATCAACTATGCCCAAATTGGCAACGTCACCTGCAGTGACAACGGCACCCCCAACGACCCAAATGACGACACCTTCACCTTTATCCTGCAAGTGGTCGGCGACGGGACCAGCCCTAATGGCTGGACCGCCAATGATCCCTTGGGGACCACCGGGGACTATAATGTAGTGACCACTATGGGCCCCTACCCCATTTCGGGAGGTGGCTTCCCGGTAGTCGTCACGGATAATGATGACCCCAGCTGTACGACTATATCGGTGACCATTGTCCCACCAGCCCCCTGCTCCACTCCTCCGCCCTGTAACCTTACCGGTGCCCTGATCAACACCTTAATCAACTGTGATGACCAGGGCACTTCTGATCCTGACGATGATGTTTTTATAATAGAGTTACAGCCTGAAGGCACAAATTTATCCGGAACCTATAGCCTGGTAGCATCCGTGGGCAGTATTACGCCTGCTGGCCCGCAACCCTACGGCACCTTTACCACCTTTGAGCTGTCTATCAGCAGCACCAATGGGCAGCTAACCACTTTAACGATCGTTGATACCAATGATCCAAGCTGTACGGCCGAAGTGATCAGTATTATCCCTGCTTCCTGCTCAGATCAACCTCCTTGCGATATAGAAGTGACCGTTACCTCTCCTCCTGTTTGCTCAAACAATGGAACACCCAATGACCCCAGCGATGATACCTTCACTTTTAATGCGACTATCTCAGGGACAGGTACGGCAGGCACCTGGACAACCGATGACCCCAACAATACAGCTGGCAGTTACGACATATCGACCCTTTTTGGCCCCTACCCCATCAGTGGAGGGCCGTTAAGCATAACCGTTACTGATGCAGGTGACCCCAATTGCACAAGCCTTTTTGTGATACCTGTACCTCCAACCTGTTCTGACATCTGCACCATTACTCCCGTCCTGAATAACATCACCTGCGATGACAACGGCACCCCCGGCAACCCGAACGACGACGTCTTTTTTGCCAACGTAACCGTCAACGGCACTGGCGGGCCTTCCGGGTGGACAGTGTTCCCGGTCTTTGGGCCAGGCATCGGGGCCTACGGCGCAACGGCAGACTTTGGGCCTATCCCGATCAGTGGCGGGCCGGTGACGCTGACGTTTACGGACCAGAATGGGCCCACCTGCTCTGCTGACCTTACCCTTGCCCCACCTGCCCCGTGTTCGGTAGAACCCTGCAACCTGGACTTGCCTACCGTCATCACTCCGGTTTGCGATAACGGCGCTATTGACTTTGAACTACTGGTGAATGGCACCGGTACCGGCACCAACTACCAGGTCAGTACTCCAGGCGGCGTATTGACAGCGGGCGCAACCGGCAATTACGGACAGGTTAGCCCCTTTACCTTGCTGCCCAACAACCTCTCTGAAGATAACTTCATCCTGACCATTACCGACAGCAATGACCCTACCTGTTCTCAAACCGTGAGCCTCGATAACCCCTGTGATGCCTGCCTTATTACTGCCGCGGCTATTTCCAATGTGCAGTGCGCAGACAACGGCACGCCGGGCGACCCAACGGATGACTTAATTACCTTTTCCATTTTGGCGGACGGGGTCAGTACTTCCGGAAGTTACGTAGTATCAGCAGCCGGGCAGAATGTTCAGCCATCCGCTGGCACTTTTGGCAGCCTGAGCAGCTTTTCCCTGCTCCCCGGCAGCGCGGGCAACGGCCCGGTCACCCTCACCCTGACGGACGCTTCAGACAGCAACTGCACCACTACCGTACAGCTCAACGATCCCGGCACATGCTCAAATGCCTGTGCAATCAATGCATTCGTGACGGAAACCACCTGTATCCCTGCTGGTGTACCGGAAGATGACTTCTTTCAGGCCACTATACAGGCCATCAACCCGGTTGGCACTGCAGGGTGGACCGCACAAACGCCCCTTGGCCCGGTATCCGGCAACTACAATCAAAATATAGATCTCGGGCCCTTCCCGATCAGTCAGGGCAGCTTCAGCCTAACCATTACGGACCAGCTTAATCCGGGCTGTAGCACCACCCTGTTGGTCGTACCTCCTGACCCATGCAGCGTGGTTTGTGAGGCTGACACCACGCTCATTGATTTGCAGTCCTGCAACCCCCTTGATACCGGTACTGTGGTGCAAAACCTCACCGGGCAGACCGGGTGCGATTCCATCGTCATCACCACCACCACGCTGCTGCCTTCCGACTCCACCTTGCTGACGCAAAGCAGTTGCAATCCCGCGGATACAGGAA
>JANSXW010000389.1 GCA_024742755.1 bacterium
CTTTTGAGCGGGCACGAAACGATTGCCAGTGAGATCGTTCAAAAGATCCGGCCCCTGGCTTACTTTAAGGACTACCTAAAGGCAGGTTATTACCCCTTTTTCAAAGAAGTACCAATATTATACCCTCAACGCCTGACCGAGGTAGTCAATCTTATTTTGGAAATTGAATTGCCCCAGCTTAGAAGAGTGGACATCGCATGGATTCACAAGCTCCGGCAATTACTCCTTATCATTGCAGAATCCGCCCCATTCAAGCCCAACATCAGCGCCCTAAGCAACAAAATTGGCATCAACAGGGAAACCCTGCTCGCCTATCTGCACCACCTGTCAGAATGCGGGCTTACCCGCCATCTGTACCGGGAAGGCAAAGGCATCAGCCGCCTGCAAAAGCCCGATAAAGTCTACCTTGACAATACCAACCTCGCCTACACCTTGCGCCCTTCCCAGCCCGATACCGGCACCATCCGGGCAACCTACTTTGCCAATCAGCTCGCCTACCAGCACAAGCTTAGTTACCCCAAAACAGGTGACTTCCTCGTGGACGGGCAACACCTCTTCGAAATTGGTGGCCCCGGCAAATCCGGCCGACAACTGCCCGACACTTCGGGTTTCCTTGCATTAGACAACATAGAATTTGGCTACCAGAACCGAATCCCATTGTGGCTTTTTGGCTTTCTTTATTAGGAACGACGCTATCACCAGAAACCTAAGATTCCGCAACCGCCGAAGTCCCGACGAAGAACATCCCTTCCCCCGGCCTTCTGATTCCCCAGCCACCCCCGCCAGCAACGCTCGAAACCTAAGACCGCCCCAACAAGCACGCCCGGCCAAAGAACCGACTTCGTTTCAAACTACGTCGGACAGCGAGTGCGCCGGGCGAGACAGCCATACCGACCGGCAACGCTCGCCCCAGGCAGGAGACCGCAAACGGTCGGACCAGGAAGCCATCGCCTGGCTCTTAACCTCATCCTCGCCAAGACCCTCCACAGACCAACCTTAGCCTCTCCCCTGGCAGGGCTAAGGTTGAGGCTGGTCCAGCGCAAGGCCCAGCCAAGATTAAGGTTCAGTACCCTACAGCGCCCTCCAGAGGCAACGGCCGCTCTGCGACCGCCTCCCGGCAGACCAACCCATCGGCACCGCTTGCCCAACGCCGGGGGCACTACCTTCCTCCGGCGTTCTGACTCAAAGCACGCCCGGCGAAAGAACCGACTTCGTTTCAAACTACGTCGGACAGCGAGTGCGCCGGGCGAGCCAGCCACACCGACCGGCACCGCTCGAAACCCAGGAA
>JANSXW010000349.1 GCA_024742755.1 bacterium
CGCAAAACGTATGCGCATGGTCGGAGCATGTTCTGCGCATGGTCGGCGGCATGGGGCGCGCCTCATACCTGAAGGTAAGCCCTGCGGCCTGCGGCCCGATCACGTCCGGTGGCCGGATTTACACTCTGACGCGACCCACCGGGCACCTTGCCCTGCCCGTTCTGTCACTTCCCTTTCCTGCAAGTCCCGTCAATTCCGATCAGTTCCCGAGATTTGAACCTCACTTTGTCTTTCCTGCATCTTCGACAGTTTCGCCGTGTCAGTCGCAGTCCTCCCCTCTGTTCTTTTCAGCTTCCCGTGACTTCAGTCCGCCTCCCCTTCCACGTCAGTTTCCTGCACATCCCTTCATTTCGCAGTTTCTCTCCGTTTTCCATAATTTCCACAATTTCTTTTCGTTTCCTTCTTCGGTTCCCTTCACGTTCTGACCGTGCATTTGCCTGCATTTTGGCTTCTCTCCAGTGCCCCCCGCAAATCGTGGACTTCCAGTCACGCCTGCTTCCCTCCACTTCCCCTTCGCGCTCTGCCATTGTCAGCACCTTGTTTCGCATCGCCAGCATGCAAAACATCATCCGCATCATCCAGGATGATGCTGGCAATGCTGGGGGCGTTGTCCAGTAGTAGGCACCCCCTAAAAGACTCGTTTTTGCACTTGTTTTTGGGCGCTGCGAGGAGATGCTACAAAAAAATCGCTTAAACGAATCCGCAAATCCTTCGCCCCTTATAAGGGAGGGCCCAGCATAAAACGTATGCGCATGTTCTGCGCATGTTCTGCGCATGGTCGGCGGCATGGGGCGCGCGGCCTTATACCTGAAGGTAAGCCCTACCGGGCTTTGGCCTGCGGCCCGATCACGTCCGGTGGCCGGATTTACACGCTGACGCGACACAGCCGGCCACCGGGCACCCCTCCCGTTCTTTCATCTCCTTTCCCTCTAAGTTTCCTGGCATGTCCCTTCACTTCCTTCCACTTCACTGCCGCTTCAGCTCCCTTCATTTCCTTGAAGACTCCTTCATTCGCATTCCTTTCCCTTTTCGTCCTTGCATTTTCCTGCAGCTTGGTTTCTCTCCAGCGCCCTCTTCATTTTCGTGCAATGCCTTTGACTTGCATTTCGTTCACTTTCCAGTCACTCCTGTTTCCTTTCAGCCCCTTGTTTCGCATCGCCAGCAAGCATAGCATCATCCGCATCATCGGAGCCACGTGCCGTTAGAGGAAGTCCGCCGGGAACTCGGCGGCGTGAATGAAAAGACGAGCATGGGGTGTGGCAACGCGGAGGCTAGCGCAAAGGCAGCGCTGCTACGCTTCGGAGCACTCGCGGGCGAAATGAGCAGCATGGAGAAAGTTGAGATAACAGCGGGCCATCAACGCATTGTAGATCAATTCGAGCCATGGTACTTTGGAGTAGCCTTTGCGTTCTTATTTAAGTATTGCACGGGGATGCCAGATCCGCCCAAGTGGAGCAGCAGGCCCCGGTGGCGTCAAAGTGGCGCGGATCCACACGTGCCCAAATCTTCCAAAAGTGTTTATTTAACAGAACCATGCTTAAATCATCGATGTTCGTTGGAAAACATTGTTTATTTAAACACTTTTCGCTTAAATAAGCATTGTTTCATGGTAACATTGCTTAATTAAGGACTTTTGCGGTCTTAATTAAGCATTGTGCCGCTTAAATAAGCAATCATTGCTTA
>JANSXW010000297.1 GCA_024742755.1 bacterium
ATCTGAAGATTCGACGTATCCATCGCTAAGGCACACTAATTCTTCAAACTTCTGCTTTAATCGCTGGGTAAGTTCATGTTTTTCCATAACTTCATCCGGGAGGTTTAGCTGTCGTTAATTGTTTTGTGTCAAACTCAATTTGCGACTTATTCGCTTAACCTCACTTTTTTACCCATCCCCGCTTTTTGTCACGCACTCATTTGCTACTTGAATCTACGTAATGTACTAGTCGGCCGTTTTTCATTACTGCACTGCATTAGGAAGGCAGCTTCACAGCCCCCCTAATCCCTGAACAGGCAGCACCGTTATCCGCTCAGATAGCGCATACTGCCGGCTTCCCGGGTAAATGACATAAAGATGCAATAGGCCCAAATCTTCTATAGCCTGGTACATAGACCTGATACGCTTAGGGGCATCTACGTGTTTGAATTCGGCGCCGTTGGACTGCCAAATCCTTAATCCAGAAAAGGAGCAGGTTTCGTTTTGCCCGTCTGACTGGACCAGCAGAGCAGTAAGAGGAAACATAAACCTCAATTCCACCACCACCGCCTGGTCTTGTTTTCTATCGGTAAGCGTCTTACTCATGCCAAAAGATGGGGTTATACTTTAAAATTCGAAGTCAATGTTCAAATTTTAAAGGAAAAATAGACAACTTTAATACTCCTACCTATCCAGCACCGCCCGCCCCAACTCCGTCACCCGATACTTCTGATTCCGGCTGCGCGGCTTGTCCGGCACGGTCATCTCTATCCAGCCACGGTCGAGGGCAGGGGCTATATATTTTTTATAATTTTTGGTTTGAGCGGTCAAACCCAATTGCCGCAATAGCTCACTACTTGATAATTCTTCTTTCGATAGGACTTCTAAAACACGTTTATTAGCCTCATTGATTTCATCGTTAACTTGGTTACTAACTTGGTTACTAACTTGGTCGCCCTCAAATATTGGATGCACTGCCAGCGTAGTCAGAAAGTACGTACACTGCTCATCCGTTTCCAGGATCGGGAGCGGAGAGCCGTTGCGCTCCATAGCCCGGCGCATGGTCGGTATACCGGTTCCCCTGCCCTCGGTCAGGTGTAATTCTTTCAGAAAATCTCCTACACGGCGGTTGCGGTAATCGCGGGCCACAATGCGGCGGTTCTCGGCAAGGATTTGAGCATTGACCGGCGGTACTGGACCGGGAAAGCTTAGGATTTCGATCTTGTCAGGCCAGATTTGTACTTCTATTGGCTTGCCCAGCTCATAACTTTTGTGGTATACGGCATTGGCCAAAGCTTCCTCTACCGCATCGTAAGGATAGTTGAAATAGCGGTCGGCTTCGGCACGGCCACTTACCTTTTGGACGCGCTCCTCAATGATGTTGTTTCGGATGTACGATGAACTGTGTTCATGTGCAAGCAAAAAGTTGATTTATTTAGAACTGGTTACCTGTTTTTCTTCAAAGTCATTATCAAAGATGGTTTTGTTATTGACGCAGAAAAATACCTGCTTAATGAGTTTGTGCATTACTGCGACGGCTGCTACTTTATGTGGTTTGCCTTTTGCGCGTAGGCGTAGATATAATGCGGCACATGCTTTATTGTATCGAATAGCACTCCTAGTACAGATATAAAGCATGGCCCGAACGTCCGAATTACCATATCTGGTCATGCTTCCACGCTTGTGCACAGAAGACCCTGAAAAATGAGAATGCGGCGTTAGCCCAAGGAATTTAGCTAGTTTCGACGCGTCTTCAAAGCCTTCTAAACCATTCGTAGCCAATAATATAGCATTTGCTGTTTTAGTGCCGATCCCTTTAACGGAGGTAGCTAGCCTAAGCTTTTGTTCATACTCCGGGTCTGAGCTAGGATTATAAAGCTGCTTGGTTAAACCTTCAATTTGTATGGTGACATTCCTAAGCACTTGCTCCAAAGCCTGTTGAACGGAGGCTTCCACAAAAGGCAGCTGTTCGAGTGCATGAAGCTGGTTTTTCAGCATTCGTTGCTGCTTTTCTAAGGCTAGGGTCGCCCTCATGAGTTGCGTACGCTTCTGTTGTTCCATAGATGGAGCCTTATACGGTCGAATATCCAAATGTAAGCCCATTTGTGCCAATGTCCAGGCTGCTTGTTGGTCATTTTTGCTAACCTGCCCCAAGGCAGACATATAGGACTTGCTATGAAAAGGATTGACCACTACAACTTGACGTTCCAATCGAGATAACACATGGAGTGCTTTGGCACTGTAATTGCCAGTATGTTCTACTACAAATAAGGTTTGATCATACTGAGGCAACGAAAATTGTTGTTCAATTGAGGCCACATCATTCAATACAGAACTGTGGCTACTTCCTCCCGATTGCCTATTGACTAAACAATAATCTAATACGTCTTTAGATACGTCAATACCGCATACCTGCTGCTTAAGCATCATAATCAAGTGTTCTATAAGTGAAATATGTTCTATTGGCTTACAATCATCATCGTTACGCGGGGTCCAGCCCCATTAAACTGTCCGATTTCACCAAGAGCTAGAAGCCTGAGTAGCAAAATAACAACCGACATCAAGTGTCATACACACTTCGCTATGCTCAGGCTCTTGCTTAAAGCTATGGAATTCTTCACTTTTTTGATTATGCTTGCAATGTATGATACACACATGACAAACGGGGTATTAGTATATCTGCATTGTCTCCCCCTGCACTTTTTTGTACCTCCTAAAGGGACTCCGGCAGAACAGTCATAGGTAACACACGCATCAGTTGTACTACAGCTGGTTGGTCGTTTTTTCTATCGGTAAGCGTCTTACTCATGCCAGAAGAGAGCGTTAACCTTGAAAATTCGAAGTCAGACTTCGAATTTTCAAGGAAAAACAGACAACTTTAATACTCCTACCTATCCGTAAGCGTCCGAGCAACTACAGGTCTGCCGCGTTAGCGGTATAGCCGGGGAGCAAGGTATGGAGCTCGGAGAGCTTAGTGTCTGCAATGTGCTGGAGTGTGTGGTGGAGCCACTCGTAGGGGTTGACTTCCTTTACCGCGC
>JANSXW010000381.1 GCA_024742755.1 bacterium
CCTAAACCCTAAACCCTAAACCCTAAACCCTAAACCCTAAACCCTAAACAAATCGAGGCGCGAACCACGGTGATTGGGCGCCGAGCGCTACGACGCACAGCTTCGCTGGCGGAGGGAGCCGAGCAGACCCGCAATGAAGCGGGGCGAGGCGACGCGCAGTCACCCGCCGTTGAGGCGGGCGCGCGCAAGGAGCCACTGAACGTGGCGCTGCAAGCGAACAAGCTTGCTCCATACATAATAACCCTAAACCCTGTCCTTAAGTGGCCCAGAGCGTATCCAACCTCCTTTGTAAAGCCTTGATAAAACGGCCATTGGCCTTGACAAAGCGGCCATTGGGAGTAAGCGGCCATTGGCTTTGATAAAACGGCCATTGGGGCTGGCCGGCCTTGCTAAACGGCCAGCGCTTTGCCAGCCCTTGAGAAATAGCTTGGCTTGGCTGGTGATAGTCTCCTTGCGCGGGACAATATGAAATTGGCAATCCGCAGCCCAATCAAGCTGGCCGGCCTTGATAAAACGGCCATCTGGCCCCTTGATAAAGCGGCATTCGCTTTGCCGGCCTCCGCCTGGGCCGCTGATACACTCCCTACACAAAACAATATGAGATCGGCCATCCGCAAAAGATTGCCACTTCGCCGCCTCCGGTTGATAAAACGACACTGGCCTTGACATGGCTTTGAGAACTTGGCCATTGTTTGAAACGGTCATTGGGGCTTGGGCAACCCACATACAGAGATCTGGCAGCTCACCCATAGCTATTGCGGACTTTCCGACCGCGCGTGCGCAGGCGCGGAGATATTAACACTGGCATCACGGGAGTGCCGCGCGCGCAGGAGGCTGCAGCACAAACCCATCGCGGAGGCTGCAGCGCAAGCCCACGGAGATGCTAAAACTCGCCCTCCGCAATCCGACCACGGGAGTGCCGCGTGCGCGGGAGGCTGCAGCACAAACCCATAGCTGTGGCAGAATCTATCTTGGATCAAGGAAACCTTAAACCCGGGGGAAGGTTGAGGTTTGGGTGGTCCGGGGTGGGGGGAGCGCTTAACGCGGCGCGCGCCGCCCCCACGCCCTGGCGTCGAGGCGCCCCTAAACCCTAAACTTGTTTATCTATATTAATTTAAACCCTAAAGGGAATTGCGGCTAGTGAACTGAGCTTATTCGGCGCTCCAAAACGTTGGCCCTTTCAGCCAATAAACCCTACACTTTTTTCCGACCCTCGTTTGCTGGCAGGGCCATCATTTTGGAGCCTCTACTTGGCGAGCTGTTTTTCGTGGCCCTGTCGTGGTTTCGGGCCGCCGACCTTCAAAAACTCGTGGTTTTTTACGTTTTTCAAGTCGCCCGTGCGACCCTCTGCGGACTTTGGGC
>JANSXW010000046.1 GCA_024742755.1 bacterium
ATTAACATCATTAAATCGCGAAAAAACCATGGCAAAAAAAGTTGCTATCAATGGCTTCGGCCGTATCGGACGTCTGACGTTCCGCAACCTCCTCCAAAAAGAAGGCATCGAAGTTGTTGCCATTAACGACTTGACAGACAACCAAACCCTCGCCCACCTGCTCAAGTACGACTCTGCCCAGGGTCCTTTTGAAGGCACTGTAGAAGCCAATGACGATGGATTCATCGTGAACGGAAAGAACATCCATTCTTACGCCATCCGCAACCCCGAGGAACTGCCATGGGCAGAGCTCGGTGTTGATCTCGTGCTGGAGTGTACAGGTATCTTCCGTTCCAAAGAGAAAGCTGGCTTGCACCTCAAAGCAGGTGCCAAGGACGTTGTCATCTCCGCACCTGCCAAAGGAGGCGACGTACAGACGATCGTGCTCGGTGTGAATGACGATGAGCTCGACCGCCGCGCCAATGTATTCTCTAATGCATCCTGCACCACCAACTGCCTGGCTCCTGTTGCCAAGATCATCCACGAAAACTGGGGCATTCAGGTTGGTTCTATGACCACTACCCACGCTTACACTGCCGACCAGAACATTCAGGATGCACCGCACAGTGACCTGCGCCGTGCCCGGGCTGCCGCTTTCAATATCGTGCCTACAAGCACAGGCGCAGCTTCCGCTACCGGCAAAGTAATCCCTGAACTAAAGGGCAAGCTTTCTGCAATCGCACTGCGCGTCCCGGTGATCACCGGCTCTATGGTTGAGCTCAATGTGATGCTGGACAAGGAAGTTACTGCCGAAGAGGTGAATGCCAAATTCAAGGAAATGGCAGAAGGCAAGCTCAAAGGAATCCTGGAATACAGCACTGATCCACTCGTATCCAGCGACATCGTGCGCAACCCACACTCTTCTATCTTCGACAGCCAAATGACAGACGTCAATGGCAAACTCCTGAAGGTAGTGAGCTGGTACGACAACGAGGCAGGCTACTCTGCACGCCTCGCAGACCTTACTGACATGATTCTGAATAAGTAAGCATCTGCAGATTAAAAAATCAGGACCGGAGCCTTTGCTCCGGTCTCTTTGTTTTATAGCCTAAATTCCTACTCTATGCAACTTGAATTCAAAGGCAAAAAGGCACTGGTAAGAGTCGACTTCAATGTGCCCCTCGATAAAGACTACAACATCACGGATGACACCCGCATGCGGGCAGCGCTGCCCACCATCAGCCAAATTCTGAAGGATGGCGGAGCCGCAATTCTGATGTCTCACCTGGGCCGCCCCATGAAAAAGCTTAAGGAGGATGGCAGTATCGACCGGGAGAAGTTCACCCTGAACCATGTCACCAGCCACCTGGCGGACCTGACGGGTGCCAAAGTCCACTTCTGCGACGAGACCATTGGCGACAAAGCCACAAAAATGGCCGCAGAACTGCCTGTGGGCGAAATCCTGGTGCTGGAGAACACCCGCTTCAATGAGGGCGAAAAAAAGGGGGATGAGGCTTTCGCCAAAAGCCTTTCTGAACTCGCTGACCTCTACGTAAACGATGCTTTCGGCACCGCGCACCGCGCCCACGCTTCCACCACGACCGTAGCACAATTCTTTGACAAGGATGCCAAATCATTTGGCTACCTCATGCAAGCGGAGATCAAAAACGCCAACAAAGTACTCAACAGCCCTGAACGCCCGCTCACGGCGATCATCGGCGGAGCTAAGGTGTCCGACAAAATCCTCCTGTTGGAGCGCCTGATCGACTTTGTCGACAACCTGATTATTGGCGGCGGTATGGCCTACACTTTTGTGAAAGCACAGGGCGGAAAGGTCGGCAATTCTCTCGTAGAAGAGGACCGGCTGCAGCTAGCCCTTGAACTGATTGAGAAGGCCAAATCCAATGATGTCACTATCCACCTGCCTGCAGACAGCATTATTGCGGATAATTTCGCAAATGATGCAGCGCACAGAGCAGCGGCAAGTGATGAAATCCCTGACGGATGGATGGGCCTGGATGTCGGCCCGGACGCACGAGCCAAATTTGAGGAGGCGATTGCCCATTCCAAGACCTTACTTTGGAACGGACCTATGGGCGTATTCGAAATGCCCAACTTTGCCAACGGGACCAAAGCCATTGCAGAAGCTGTAGCCACAGCCACTCAAAACGGTGCATTCTCCCTCGTTGGTGGCGGCGACTCCGTTGCGGCAGTCAACCAAATGGGACTGGCGGACAAGGTCAGCTACGTTTCCACAGGGGGCGGCGCTATGCTTGAATTCCTGGAAGGCAAGGAACTCCCCGGCATTAAAGCCATGAATGCATAACACGCAACACTATGGGGGAGCCCTGAAAGCAACACCTATGCGGATGGCATTATTACTTTGATGAACGCCGCCATTTGCTTCAGCACTCCCCCACTCTTTTCTGCTCTTTTTCTAAAAATCGCTTACCTTAGCCAGCGCAACTATACTTCCCTCCTTCCCGCCCGGATTCTGTTAAAATTGTCCTAAACTGTACCTCTGTATTATGGATCGAGGCATCTTTAAGCCTCCTCTGTAATATAGATTGCGGGTTATTACCCTCATTTTAGAGGCTGTGATTATCCTTTTTTTCATTTTTGCTACTGAAAAATCCCCTCAGTATGAAGCGTATCGTTTTGCCTGTTCTGTTTGTGCTGTCTGCCCTGTGGTTGCCCGCTCAGGTCACCGTTGAACTGACCGTGACTGACGCCACAGTGACTACCACCTGTGATGACCTCTTCTCAGCACCTGACCCGTTGTGGCAGGTAGAAGTGGAAAACCAGGGCATCGTTATTTACCCTGCGCAGGGCATCTGCTACACGGCTTTGCCCAATGTGCAGTATGCCGAAGACTTCAGTTGCCCTAACGATCTGCCGGCTACTATTGAAGTTTGCTTTACGGTATTCGAAAATGATCCGCTCCTCCCAATCGGGTGTTTTATAGACCGCTCGTGCGAAGAGCAAATCTGCCAAAATGTACCACTGCCCGCCCTGGATGAAACACAGGATTTGACGCTCTCTCTCCCTAATGGTGGCGCCAGTGGCGGCACTTTGAACTACAGTATATCGGTGACCGGGAACGGCAATTACAATGACCTGCCCTGCCAGGCCATCGCGCTGGGCACCCTGCTCCGTGGCGACACCCTTGGCGATGCCACCATCGGGCAGTACGACAACCTTTGTGCGAACAACCAAAATGAGCCTAACCCGGCAGACGATGGAGGCTTCAGCAATTCCAATGGCGTATGGTTCGAGTTCACCACCGGGCCTGATATCGGAAGCGTAGCCTGGATCGAAGCGCTGGGCGACCCCGAAAATACCGGGGATGCCTTTGATGTGGAAGTTGCGCTGTACCGCTCTGATAACGATACCTGTACCGGCAATCTCGAACTGGTCAGCTGGTCGGCTCCTACCAACAACCGGGATGTCTACATGCGGGTAAGCTGCCCTGAGCCGGATACCCGTTATTACATCCTGGTCGATGGTGCCTTCAACAACCCGGGGGACGAAGAGGGCGTCTTTGGCTTGCGCCTGATCAGTACAGACGTGGATGATGCCCCTAATGAACGTTGCGATGCCCTGCACCTGGGCGCTGTGCCCCCCGGAGATACAATAGGAACGAATACGCTTTATGGCAATTACTGCGCTGATAACAACAACGACCCCTTCAGCCCGGATTTTGTCGTACAGACTTCCGTATGGTTCTCCTTCGAGGCGCCGCCATCCGGTAACGTCTGGATTGAGGCCAACTCTGACCGCCTGGTCGACTCCATCGGTATTCAGCTCAGTCTTTACCGGGCGTTTTCCACCTGTAGTGGGTTCTTCCAGCACCTCGAAAGTGCCTACGACCCGGCTGATGAAGACGAAGCGCTGAACTTCAGCTGCCTGGTAGGGGGCGCAACCTATTATGTCCTGGTTGATGGAGACGGGGGCAATGCCACCGGTATGTTCTCTCTCGATATTTATGATGCCGGCGACATCACTCCGGTGACTCAGATTGACACGACCATCTGCGCAGGCGATAGTTTTGAGGTTGGCAGCTCCTCCTATACGGAAACGGGCTCCTATGCGGATACCATCATCCTGTTCCTCGGCTGTGACAGTATCATTAATACCAACCTTACAGTCCTGGATCCGATTGCCGTCAATATTGAACAAATACAACCGGCTATTGGCGAAGGCAACGCCAACGGGCAGGCCGTAGCCACCCCCACCGGAGGCAACGGCGGTTACACCATTGAGTGGTGCGACGGCACGACAGGCCCCTCCAATAGCAACCTGGTGGGGGGTGCAGAATGTTGCGTAACCGTTACCGATGACTTTGGGTGCGTGGGAGATACCTGTTTTACTATGGAGTTCCTGACTGGCATCGTACCTATGGCCCAGGCCGATTCCGTAGATTGTAATGGAGGGAACACCGGCAGCATCGAATTTTCTGCCATGGGAGGCATCCCTCCTTATGACTACAGCTGGGAAAAGACAGATCTCAGCCTGTCCGGCACCGGTGTGCTCAATGAAGACAACGAGACAGCCAATCTTCCCAATTTGACCGCTGGCACCTATGCCATCACTATTGCGGATAACTTTTTTGATACCACCTTCACTATGATCGTGGAGGAACCCAGTGCTCTTGAGCTCACGATCCTGAGCCAAAGCAGTACCAGTTGTTTTGGCTTTTGTGATGGAGCTATCAGCATAGAAGCATCAGGGGGGACACCACCCTATACCTTCAGCTGGGCCAATGGAGCAAACACCACGGTACTGACTGGCCTCTGTGCCGGTGCTTACCCCCTGCTCCTCACTGATGCCAATGGATGCGAACTCCCCGTAGCCTACGAAATTGAACAACCCGAGGAGTTTATCGCTACCATTGCAGTTGAGCAGGAAGTGTCCTGCTTTGGAGGAAGTGACGGGCAGTTGTCTGTCACCACCAACGGGCAGCCAACCGGCTTTGACTGGAGCACCGGCAGCACCACAGATACGCTGGACAACCGCCACTCAGGCCTTTATTCCGTGACGGTAACGAACACCGACGGATGCCAGGATACCACAGAAGCGCTCCTGCCACAGCCGGATGCCCCTCTGGAAGCTACAATTACCCTTTCAGAGCCCGTTACTTGTTTCGGCTTTTCGGATGGTGCACTGGAAGCCATCCCCATTGGCCCGGGTGAAAGCTTCACCTATGCGTGGTCCAATGGCAATACCCAAGCCAACAACCGTGGGCTGGCAGCTGGCCCCTACAGCCTGACACTGACCAATGAACGGGGCTGCCTGGACTCCGCAACATTTGAATTGCCACAGCCCGCTGCACTCGATTTCGTAGCTTTCGCCACCGATATCACCTGTGTGAGTGGCGATAATGGCGGGCAACTGCGCATTGATACCGTGACTGGTGGCACGTCCCCCTTCGAGTACTCCCTTGATGGCGTGGTATTCGGCAACAGCCCGGTATTCTCCAGCCTGTTCGCCGGCAGTTACAGTTTGATTGTCCGGGATTCCTTTGGTTGTGAAACGGAGCAAATACGAACTGTAGCGCCTGCGCCTGTATTAACAGCCAGCGCCGGGCAAGATCGTACCATTAACCTCGGTGACACCATCCTGCTCAGTGCCATGACCTCTGCTGACGCACCGGTCTTTACCTGGATTGCATCGGACAGCAGTCAGCTGCGGTTCACCGGGCAATCGGTCAATGTCAGCCCGCAGCGGACGACCACTTATGTCCTGCAGGTTTTTGACTCCCTGAGTTTGTGCAGTGAGCAGGACATCATCAATGTGAAAGTGGAGCGGGTACGCAGGGTGTACATCCCCACCGCATTTAGCCCGAACGGAGATGGCCGAAACGACGAGTTCTTCATCCACGGAGACAAAGCGCTTGTCAACATCCCGGTCATGCGGATCTTTAGCCGCACGGGCAGCCTGGTCTTCGAGCGGCAGGACATCATGCCCAATAATAACATGATGGGCTGGGACGGCAGATTCAGGGGCGAAGAGCTCAACCCCGGCATTTTTGTGTACTATGCCGAAATCACTTTTGCCGATGGGGCAACTGAGGTGTTCACCGGAGATGTCATGCTCATGCGATGAGCCGAAAAAGTTTGCCGGAAGGGATTGCAGGCACGCAAAAAAAACGGAATGGCGACCTTATAAAATTTTGCCATCCAATCCGCGTTATGTATCGTTATATTTGCTGGAATAAATAACAAAAATCCCAATACGAAGCGATGAGAATCTGGATTGCCCTGTTGTCTGCTCTATTCTTACTGCCAATGGCTGAGGCTGATGCGCAACGCATTGACCGCTATCAGCGCCGTCTGGAGGAAGCACGGCGGGAAACCTGGCCACCGGAGCGCAGCTACTCCCGGATCAGCCTGGGATATGCTTTGCAACGCATTTTCAAAAAGCACTGTGAGTACTGCGGCTTCACGACCCCCGAAAACAGCCGCCGGGATTATGTGCCACAGGACATCAGCAAGTTCCTCGGCCGGCGCACCTTGCGTACCGACGTGGAAACGGCAGACATCCGGGGCGGCGGGCTGCTCTATTATATTTTCCAGAAAGAGGATATTGAGCGTTCGTTTGAGGAGGTGGACTTCAGCCCCAACCGAGTGTTCACCCTCAGCAGTATGGAGAATCAGTTTGTCGTGAACCCGGATGAGAACTTCGATTCCTATTTCATGCACAAAACCTGTAGCGGTTACCTGCGCGCGGCACTTGAAGCCGGCGTGAACCCTCCATACGCCGCTTTTCAGGCTGCACTGGATACAGACCATCAGCGGGAGTCTTCCGTAGTGGCCTTATCGGGCTCCTTCGTATCGCCTATGCGGTTTGTGCTCGAAGCCAACGACTACCGCACCACCGAAGCGATGCTCAAGCTATGGCGCTTTTACCAGGAAAACCCGGAGTTCATTGGGAATGCCTACTACCTGAGAGAATTCGAGGGGGTCATGCTCAAGCACCTGACCTCAGCGGAGGAAAACTACCGCATTGAAATGGAAGGCGGGCTCAACCTCACCGGGCCGCTGCCTGCCCGCCTAAGCACAAGCCTGGGCTTTGGCAAACTCGGTAATGCCACCTTCTCCGGTACGGATTGGGAAACCATTATTTACACCGAGTTCGACTACATTCGCGACAAGTGGAAAATGTTCAGCCCACTGCCCTCCCCCGAAGACATTCAGGCTTACCTGCAGAGCGTGAACCCTGTTTTCCAGAGCGCCCAGGACCTGCCACTCATGATCGAAGGCATTGAGCACAAACACTTCCTGATTGTGGAAGGCATACCAGAATACATGACCCGCAACTTCTGGACCATTGAGCGGGTACAGTCCGGGCTTTACGACGGACAGCCCACCATCCATGCTGAGCCTTACTTTGACACGGAGGGCCAGGTTGGTGGCTGCCGGTTTACGATCACCGGGCGGCCATTGGCCAATAACTTTGCGGGGCCAATTGATCAGCGGCCCAGTAAACTGAATGCCAGCTACCGCATCCGGAGTAAAGAGCCCGTTGGGGGCAAATACTTATATTTCGATATCAATGAGGAGATTCAGACCAGTTCCCATCCTATTGCTAACGTAGCGGACGGCCGCTTTGACCTGACGAAAAAGGACGGCTGGGAGTTCGCCTTTCAATGGAAATTTGCCATCGATATTGAAGACCATTACAATCCTGTCAACTTCGATGCCACGCCCTACATCGGCAATCTTGTGGTACGCCGTAGCGATAAAACCCTGAATGTGCGTATTGTGGACGTTGAGCCCGATGCCAACCGAAAGCGCTTTTTCGTAACGCTGGAAACACAAAGCACCTACCCGCTCGAATGCATCGACAACTCTGCCATGCAGAACTACAACCTGGCCCTGGATATTCATCTGGAAAGCGCCCGCACTGCTGTTACAAGTGTCCGCCCCATCAAAGGCATTCTGCGCTTTCCTGCCCTCCGGGAAATTCTGCCACCTGAGCCGGAAACCGTAGAAGCGCAGCAACCGGATGCCGCCGAACCGGACACGGCTACCGGGCAAAACACGGTTATCCCTATTAACAACAATGAGGTGAACCCAATAAAATCCGGCCTACCCGTTCCGGACAAGCAGGAAGCAGGCAGCGGGCAGCAGTTGGAAAAATTCAAACCGGACGAACAGTAACCTAGATTTGGATGCGGAGCCCCAGGTACAACCGCCTGGGCTCTGCCGGAATGATCCCCGGGCCGGGGTAGCCGGTCGCCCGGCGGGTAAAGTAACGCGCATCTGCCAGGTTATTGATGCCTGCCTGTATCCGGTAGCGCTTCCAGGTGTAGCTTGCAGACACATCCATCACCGTATAGGTGGGGATAATGCCCCGGGTGGCGTTGGCAACAACCTCTGCATTGGTGGCATCTGAGTAGTGCGCCCGTACATGAGATAGCAGATAAGAGCCGGAAAATCCACCCCGGCGAATGGTTACGCCCGTTTTAAGGCTCACTGGCGGAATCAGCTCCACATCGTTGCCCACAAACTGCCGCTGACCACTAATATAAGTCCCCTGCAAATAGCTGAAATTGACGAAGGCGAGAACAGACCATGGGCTCTCCTGATCCACGAAAAGCTTCCAGAGGTCTGCTTCCGCAAAGGACTCCAGCCCCAGAATACGTGCATCTCCAATATTGGTCCGAAAGGCCACAAGGCGCTCAATCACAATAGGGTCGGGCACGGTGATTTCTGCCAGCCCAATGCGGTCGTTGTAGCGCAGGTAAAAAGCGGATGCATCAAAACGCAACCGGCCGTCCAAAGCATCTCCTCGGACGCCAAAATCCGCGTTATAGCCCCGCTCATCGGTCAGCAGGGAATCAATGATCAGATTGGGGTTCACCACAGCCAGGTCACTGAAGTTGATCGCCCGGTAGTTTTGGGAGTAATTCGCATACAGCTCTACCCCGGGCCGGAGCTGATAGCCAATACCCAGCCCCAGCAACGCCAGTGAGCGCTCATTCACCCGCGCATCTTCCAACCGGCGCTCAAAGATGACCTCTCCGCCCGAAAAGACCCGCTCTTTGTAGTACCCGTCCGAAGCGGTACGGATGTACTCGAAACGTGCGCCCGGTGTTACACTCAGCCGGGGCGTTATATTGAACAGGTTCTCCGCGAATACCGACACATTGCGGCTCGGGAACTCATAATTGGACTGCTCCAGGTCTTCCGGATTCAGAAAGCGGAAATCCGGGCCATCGGTTGCGGAGGCATCACCCTGCCGGTTTTCAGTGAAGCCCCGGTACAGCCGGAGGCCCAGCAAAAAAGTGCTTAGCTGCTGATTGGTTTTATACTGATGCAGAAGCCGGGCTTCGGAGCCCACATTCTGATACTGTCCGGAAATCAAGTCACGCTCCCGGAGCGGGTCCGGCCGGTTGATGGGGCCAAGCTCGCCCAGGGCGTCTCGTTGCGCCATGAGGAGGAAGTTGCGCCAGTTGATGCGGGTACGGCTGGAAAGACGATAATCCAGCGTAAATGCTGCCAGGTTCCAGTCTACTTTAAACCAGTTGCGGGCACGTTTGGACTGCTGTGGGTCTTGCTGAAACTCGAAGTCAGCCAGTCCTCCGGGCTGCTGCGCCAGGTAATTCATGTGCGTGAACTCCAATCCCAGCTCAAGCCGCTTAGCGGGCTTCCACTGTAAGCGGCCAAAAGCCGTATGCTGCTCATAGCCGGAGTTGGGGCGCCAGCCATCGCCCTGCTTGTATTGGTAAAAAGCATAGTAGTTCAGATTGCCAGCAGTGCCGCCCACGCTGTTGAACGTATTGAATTGCCCAAATGAGCCGTAGGTGTTTTCGGTCGTGAACTCAAAAGGCTTATCTCGGGGCCCTTCCTTGAAAACGAAATTGAGTAATCCACCAAACTGTGTGCCGTATTGCAAAGAGGCCGCCCCTCTCACCACTTCAATTCGCTGCAGGGCCTGTGCCGGGGGGGTATAATAGCTTTCCGGATAGCCCAGCGCATCTGCGCTGATGTCGTACCCGTTTTGGCGGGTGTTGAAGTTGGAAGTCCGGTTGGGGTCAAGCCCGCGGGCACCGATGGCCAGCTGAAGGCCGGCGCCATCGTTTTCCCAGATGTTGAGCCCCGGCACGCCTTTGTAGATTTCCCGGGCGTTGTTGGCAGCCATATTGCCCATAGCTTTTTCCAGCTCAATGAGTTCGCTCTTCTTAGCGGCATAAATGGCAGCGCCTTCTACATTCCTGAGCCGGGACATACTGTACGCACCCCGTGATGCATGCACTTCCACTGATTCCATATCGATGCTTAACCCTTCCAGCGCCAGTTCAAGCTCCGCCACCGGCTGCTCCGGGCTAAGGGTGACTTCCCGGACTACCGTGGTGAAGCCCGGCATGAAAACGGTCAGGCTGTAGGGGCCCGGGACTTCCGCTTCCAGCTCAAAGGTGCCGTCCGGGCGGGTTTCGGCAACCGCCCCCGTTTCTGCCAGAAAAAGTGTGGCTCCATCGACCGGCTGTGCCTCGGCTTTAGCCACCACAATACCTGTGATGCCATACTGCTGGCCAAACAGCAACAGCGGCAAGAGGACAATAGAAACAGTATGCAGTATTCGTAGCATGATTACACGCTTTATCGCTGAGTAATGATTTCGTTTTGCCTAAAGGGCAAAATCCAGGGTTTAGGCATCAGGTGGTCCGTTTCGGTGGCCAGGTTGAAATTGGGGCTGATCAGTCGTTGGCTTGCCCGGCCGTTGAGCGCCACAAAACAGTCGACTGTGACTTCCGGGTTTGCAATACCATAATCTCGTTGGTACACCCGTGCCAGATGATGGGCGTACTGTAGGATAAGGTCGGGTTGTATAGCCATTTGCTTTTCCTGGTAGGCCGTCAGATAATCCAAATTATTGACTTCAGACTGCCGCCCGGTTTGCGGGTCACGGACCGTAAAAATCGCCTGCCCTACCTTTTCCACCAGCATGACCCGCCAGGCAAAGCGGTAGCCCTCCTCCGTCCACAGCACATTGCCCGGATAACAAAGGTACCGCAGCGGCAGCAGGAACTGAATGGCGAAGTACACTATAAGCCCGGTGCGGAGCAATGACATTTGTGCTTTCGGAAAAATCATTTTTTTGCCAGTAGCTCCACTGCCGTAGCCCAGTTTGCCCAACCAGCGCTCGTGCACTGCCGCCGGGAAGAAGATGAGCGTATTGAAGATCATGATGAACGGGAAAAGCCCAATATTGAAGAGCAGTTTGGTCAGCACATGAAAGACAACCACAGCGGCATAAGCCCAGGGGCGGGTACGGCGGCCCAGTAAAAGGAATGGGATAGTCAGGTCGTAAAGAGCGCCCGCCCAACTGAAAACATAAGCGGCCCAGGGCTGGGCAAAAAAGGTACCAACTAAAGGCCAATCTGCCTTAGTGGGCAGCCAAACCACCAGCGGCATCGCCCGAAACAACCAATCGGCACTCAACTTGGCGAAACCGGCAAAAAAATAAACCACCCCCACCTGAAGCATAATCACATAAATGCACCAGGCTGGCACGGTTTCCACCCGTAGCGAGGGCTTGCGCCAGACATCCAGGGAAAAGCGGCGATGAGCCGGCAAAAAGATCAGCAGCAACCCCAGCAGCACAACCAGGTAATAATGATTGAGGTAATTGGTCACATCGGTTAGCTCCGTGTAGGTAAAACTCAGCCAGAAGACCAGTGCCGACCAGCGGTAGAACAAGCCCAGCATAATGCCCAGCGCACTTAGCCCGATGATGCCGTATACCCAGTACATACCCGCCACACTGAGCGGTTCGACCCATTCAAAACCATAAAATTTGAAAAAGAAATCCGGCTCACCGTACAGGCGTTCGATCCACCCGCTCGCCATAAACCGGAAAGCCCCGGTTGCCATCAATCCGCCAAAAAGGATGCGGAAAGTGACAAGCGGGGCGATGCGCCGGGGCGCGGAAAGCCAGTTTCGATATTGCTTAATCGGAATCACTTGGATTGTCGATATAGGTGATGGCTACACATAAAACCGAGGGCATATCGGTTTTTATGTTCACAATTTGTTTCGTAATCTCGTTGTACGCGGTAACAACCAGGTCATTGCTGTCATCGACTGCGGTACGCAAAGGAGCAGGCACGGCTTCAAGGGCAGCTTTAGCCGTCTCAAACTGCTGCTGAATACGGGCATTCAGGCTTTCGCCTTCCTTGGTGGCATTGACTGATTCGAGGTAGTCGTCCAGGCCCGGGCCGTTCTGGCCGTTCTGACCGGTACCCAGGTAAAAACGCTCGGCCGCCAGCAAGGCTCGTTGCGCCAGGGCCAGCGACAGCCCGGAGTGGGGCGCCTCCACCTTATCCGGATTGGTAAAGCCGAGGGTAACCACACCCGCTGGAATGCCAATTTTGTCCCGCTTGATCATCTCATAGTGCTCATTCAGCCCGTTAATGATCTGACTGAGGGATGCACCGGCGGCCGTACCTTCGTTGACCACAAACTGATCGCGATATTCGTTTCTCCAGGCGTCGCTGACAGACTTCGCAGCATCAGCGATAAAGGCGGTCTGCTCCGTTAGAAAAGTGGCGTATTTTGCATCGGCAAACTGCTCGGTTACAGCTTCCACGCTCCCATCTCCCACACCATAGAGCAGGTAGTCCAGGGCAGGAAAACCTTTGTCAAAGGTATTGGGGTTGGTAAAGTCGTAGTCCTCCCCTTCGATTTTTGATTCCAAAGCGGAGATATTGAGCGGGAAGTTGTTCAGTGTGGCTCGCAGGGCTACCGCTTCCGCTGGCCCAAACCCGAACTGCGCGACTTGCTGCCAGCTCAGGTAAGCTGCTTCAAAAGCTTCCCGGGCATCCGCCAGGGTTTGAGTGGAAGGCGCTTCCGCGAAATCAAATGCAGCAGCGTGCAGGTTGTTTGCACTCATTTCCAGAGCGGTATAACCCGGCAGGATTATTTCATCCGCAGTATGGGCAAACAGGGCCTGCTGATCAAAGTCGCTTTCGCAAGGCCGCTGCGCCCCGCCCATATCATCCTCGCAACCCGCAAACAAAAGAAAGGCAGCAAGGCCGGCAAAACAAAAAATTGGCTTTAACAATCGCATAAATTTAGTGAGTTGGTTGGTATCGGCCTGGTCATTTAAGACTATGGCCTAAAAACTATGGGATGAATTCCGGCGGATTTATTAGAAACTGTCCTTTGATTCCATCAGGCCCAAAGCCTCGGCCAATTTGGTCTTAGCGGCATTCAGGCGTTCCGGGGTGGTATTGTAAAGGTCCATTTCCATAAACTCGCTGCTGCCGGCAATGTCTTCAAGCACCGCTGCTACTTCGGCATTGTCCATCCGCTTCTCCGGGCTGAACTGAATAGCGTAGGTAAAGGCAATGGCTTCAGACAGGGCGTGAGCACGGATCGCCATATCATCGAAGCTTTCGATGGCCGTGTTCAGGTAGCTGATCGCGGTCGCCCCGGTGATGGTTTCCCAGGTCTGACGAATTTCGGCAATGGCTTCGTCACGGGCAGTGAGGTCATCATTGCTAATGCCCGCCCGGCCCTTGATGAAAGCATCCATCATCTGCTGATTGCAGCTCAAAATGGGATCGCGGCGGTCGGAATAAACGCCCCAGAAGGCAAGGTTATCTTTGTTGAGAGGGAAGTCGGTGGGCACACCATAATAGCCAAAGGCTTCGTCCCAGTGGTGCTCCATGTCGGTGCCTTCTCCAGGCACTACGGTTTCGTTATCAACGTTCATGCGGTCATCGCCAAAGTAGACCGTAAGGGCCTGATAGTAGAAGCAAGCGCCCATGAGGCCTTTCTCGATCAACTGGGCAAATTCCACCCCTTTGTCATTCAGCAGGTATTGCTTGGCGCCATCCTGACTGACCACGACACCGGCAACGCCTTCTTCACCGGGCACTGTTGACTGGCTGTGCTGAGCAATGGCATCCATCAGGACTTCAAACCGGGCTTGTTCCTGTTCGAAGGTTTTGCTTTTCAGTTGCTTGGACGCATCGTATTCCAAAGCCCAGTTGGCTGCTGCAGCGTCGTTGGCGTACATGGCTTTCAGGCGGCCCGCATCGAGTGTCGTACCGGGCGTATTGGCGGACCCCAGGTAGTTTTTCATTTCCAGGAGCATCTGCAGGCGCTGCACCTGTCCGTCGTAGTTTACATTTTCGAAACTGTAGGTATCGGGTACAGTATAACTGTTATCGTCTTCTGAATCACAGCTCCAGAATAATACGCTAACAGCAAGTGCAAGGCTCAGTAGCTTGTAGTTTGGCATCCGTTTTTATTTAAGTGGATTAAATCTAAATAAACACAGATGCAAAAGTAAACGGTGATATTCGGGCACACAATACCCAAATTAAGGCACTGTCTCCTTAAACCTACCTAGTGTTAGGTACTTTGCGTAAGCTGAATATTAATTTTTGACTTAGTGCATCACCACCTGACTACTTACTTTGCGCAAAGCCTGCCCGCTGTCGAAGGTGCCATCCAGCACCAGCGCGTAATGCCCGGCCGGCCAGCCTGTGACGTCAACGATACCCTGATGTTTCCCTTCAGGGTATTGCCCGGACAGCAAGGTAGCCATCAACTGTCCCTGACCATTGTACACCCGCAGGGTCACCTGAGCTGCTCCGCCTAGTTCGAAGGGAACGGTAAGCTCTGCACTGGCAGGATTTGGGAAAGCCGGTAGCAGGCGGGACAGACTGGCTATCGGGGCTTCTGTGCTTACAATCTCGCGAAGGTCGGTTTCATAAACGCCCAATCCGTGGGTGGCTAGGCGAAGTTTGCGCCCGGCCCCAATGCTTAAGTGCATGGCCATAACGGCATCTGCTATGCCATCTGAGTACCATTCCCAGCTCTGACCGAAATCAAAGGAAGCGTAAACGCCCAGGTCATTACCCATGTACAAATCAGAAGGCTGCTCCGGGTCTACCACGATGGAATTGGCAGGAATATCTGGCAAGCCTGTGCTGACCGATGACCAGTTGAGCCCTCCATCTTCAGATTTAAAAGCATGGTCGGAACCAAAACCAGAGCACACGGCATACACAGTGCCCGCAGTTGAAGGGTCGAAAGTAATATCCATGAACACCCGGTCCGGCAAACCATTTACCGGGCTCCAGGAAGCCCCACCATCCGCACTGCGCAGCACTTTTGCGGTACCGCCCAGCAATGGAGCCGTCGCCACCAGCAGGATATTCTGATCATAGGGTGCAGCTGCGATGGTTAAGATTGGGTTTCCGTATTCGCTGTCGACCGGCCCGGTGGAGGTAGCAGCCCAGTTCACTCCGTAATTATTGCTGCGGTGCAAGCGCTGTGCCCCGGCATAAATGGTCGCCGGATTTTGAGGTGCAAGAATAAAGGGACCGTTAAAGTTAGTCACTTCATTACCCAGGCTGCTGATGGGCAGTGGAGCGAAATCCAGCCCGCCATTGAGGCTCTGCCGGATATTCAGCCGCTGGAAGGAGCCATAGATGCGGCTGTTGTCTTCCTGATCAATAGCAGTGCACATCCCGTCGCCACCGATTACACGGTACCAGGAATCATCGCCCAGATAGACGGCCGTTGCATTATCCTGTAACCCTCCGATCGCCAGATTGGGGTTGGCCAGGCTACTGGAAAACTTAGCGTAAAACTGTTGGGTTTGATAGCCTCCATTTCGCCCTGACCAGGACTCGCCATTGTCTTCGGATACAAAAACGCCCCCATCTGTGGCTACGAAGACCGTGTTGTTGTCAAAAGGGGAATAGTAAGCCGCGTGAATATCGGCATGCACATAGTCGAAAGGGCCTTCCGGGCCACCCACCGGTGTCTGCCCAAAGAACCATTTGAACCAGAAGGCTTTCTGAGCAACCGTTGCGCCACCATCAACAGATTTGAACAAGTCTACGCCGGTATAGATAATGGTATTCGGATTGTCTGGCTTAACCGCTACATCATGAGAATACCAGCCCTGGAACCGGGCAATATCATCGGTATTGATCAGATCCCAGTTAGTTCCGTCATCCTCAGATTTATAGAGCCCCCGGCTTTCGAAGGCATCCGCAAGGGAAATATAGATGATATCCGGATCAGAAGGGCTGATGCTCAACATCGCCTTTCCTGAATAGTCAGAAGGCAAGCCGGCGACTGGCTGAAAGCTTGCGCCCCCATCAGCAGAGCGAAAGATACCAGCCTGAGGGCTTTCATAACCACCGTAGGTTGCGAACAGCACAGCGGTGTCGGCCGGATGTAAATTCAGGTCCATGCCCATGGGAAAGTCGTGCACCAGGTTCCAGGTCTGCCCGGCATCCAAAGAGCGGTAAGTGCCTTCTGTGGTGGTTGCCCACACGGTGTTGGTGTTCTGCGGGTTGATGATGACATCCCAAACGCCGCGCATTTCTTCATAGGACCAATCCAGGGATTTTTCCCAGGTTAGTCCGCCATCAGTGGTTTTAAGTATACCCATGCCATAAGAGCCCCGGGTAAGGCGATCGGAAACACCGGGCATAGCGACGGTGTAGTTGTACACCTCGCCGGTACCTATGTAGATCTCCTCCGGGTTGTCCGGGTTGATGGCAATGCTGCTTACCCCGAGTACCGGATGCCCCAGTGCAACCCGTTCCCAGGCTTCCACCCCAACCCCGGCTGAGGTGGACTTCCAAAGCCCACCACTAGCGGAACCTGCATAGAGGATGTCTGGATTATTGGGATGGAAAGCCAGGCAGAGCGTTCGTCCACCGAAATTCTTTGGCCCCAGCGCCTCCCATTCGGCCGAGTTGCCTCGAAACGCCAAAAGGGTTTGTTGTGCCTCGTGGGCGATGGCCAGGTTATGCATTTGAATTTTCCCATCAGGATAAGACCGCACCCTGCCCCACTCTTCCAGTGCGAGAGCAGCCCCACTTTCCTTTTCTTCGTAAGGTTCCGTTTGCTGTACGCCCGTGCAGGCGCTCAGGGAGATGGAAAGAATTAGCAGTAGGCGGGAAAAAGCAAGAAGATCACCCATTTTTGATCTCAAAATAAGGAAATCCTATCTGGCTTTAGGGCCCATAGAAGCTAAAAACTGTACTGTAGGCGCTATTCAGCTGCCTTTTCAGCACCAATAACCGGCCCGTTTTCGATAAATGCTACCAGATTATCAAGAGACCAGGCATTCTCAATATCAAAATCTCCAACTTTAGTCCTCCGCAGGGCCGTCAAATAAGCGCCGCTTTGCAAGGCGACCCCAAAGTCATGAGCCAGAGAACGGATATAGGTCCCCTTGCTGCAGCTGACCTCGAAGTCGATCTCCGGCAACTCAATTCGCGTGATTTTAAAGCTAAAGATTTCCACCTCACGGGGCTCCACCTCAATGACTTCTCCCTTTCGGGCTTTCTTGTAAAGGGGCTGGCCATCCACCTTGATTGCGCTAAACATAGGAGGCACCTGCTGTATTTTGCCGGTAAACTGCTGCCGGGCCTGCTCGATAAGTTCGGGCGTTATATGGCTGGTTGGGAATCGCTCCTGTATTTCAGATTCCGCATCGTAGGAAGGCGTTGTCGCGCCAACAAACATGGTTCCTGTATAGGATTTGGAGAGCCCTTGCAGGTCGTTCAGCTTTTTGGTGAACTTACCTGTACAAAGCACAAGCAGACCTGTAGCCATGGGGTCGAGAGTGCCCGAGTGCCCAACTTTGATCTTCTTCACCTTCAGGCGGTGCTTAATTTTGTAGCGTACTTTATTGACGACATCGAATGATGTCCAGCCTTGCGGCTTGTCGACTAAAAGTGTTGTACCTGCTTTAAAGTCATACCTGGGAACCGGTTGGTCATCTCCGTCCATGGTCATCAAAGTGTTTTATAAACAACAAACGGGCAGTATTTTCAATTACCACCCTAAAATAAAAAGCTGCTACAAGCCCTAAAGGGTTACCATGAAAATGGCAATTGCAGCAACGATGAAACAATATACAGAAAAATAGGTCAATTTGCTACGCTTCACCAGGCTGATCATCCAAAGGCAGGCGAAGGCCCCTGTTACAAAAGCAGCGACAAAGCCTGCCGCCAAAGGAATAGCCTGATCTGCTGACATTACCATTTCTCCATCCAGAATATCCTTAGCCATTTTGCCCAGTATGAGGGGGACGACCATCAGAAAGGAAAAGCGGGCCGATTTTTCCCGGTCGATCCCTAACAAAACAGAGGTTGAAATGGTAGCACCGGAGCGGGAAATCCCGGGCAGTATGGCAATAGCCTGAGCGATTCCGATGATCAGGGCATTGCTGTAGGAAACACTTTTGTTCGTGCGCCGGGCCCGGTCTGCCAGAAACAATAACAAGCCGGTGATAATCAGCATAAATCCGACCAGCATAATGCGCTGTTCGAAAAGCTGCTCAATCTGCTCCTCAAATACCAGCCCCACAAAAGCGGCGGGGATCATAGAGAGAATGATTTTGAGGGAAAATTGCAGCTCTTCATTCCATTGAAACTGAAATAATCCCCGGAGAATTTCAGCAACATCCTTTCGGAAGATTAGCAGGGTGGAAAGCGCGGTTGCGGCGTGCAAAGTCACGGTCATGAGCAAGCTCTCCTCCGCCATACTGTCATCGCCCAGAAAAAATTTAGCCAGTTCCAAATGCCCGCTGCTGCTGATAGGCAGAAACTCTGTTAGCCCCTGAATGACTCCGAGCAGTGCAGACCGAAGGATATCTTCCATGATTGTGCATAATTAAACTTCCTGCCCAACAGGGTTGGAAGGGTTGACAAGCAGCTACTTCTTGAAGATTGCCCAAATTTCCATCCCCAGGCCCATCAAAATCACGATAGGGGCAAGCACGGTGCGCCGGGCGCTGTAAATGATGTCATCTTCCCATACATCAGCAGAGGGCATATCGCCGCCTGCCATCAGAATCAGCCCGAGAAAAACCAGGCCGAGCCCACCTGCAATGAGAATGTAGTTGGATTTGCCAAACGCCAGCTCCACCTGCGGCGATTCAACGTCCCGCGTACTGCGGCGGGAGCTCGTTGGCTTTACCACTTTTTTTGCGGTACTCTTACTATCAGTGGTAACCACCACCTTTTTCTTTCCAGGTTTTTGCTTACTCATGACTTCAATTTAGACTATTTGTTTAGTAGAGGTCATCTACTCTCATTTTCAAATATTTGCGGACGACCCAGAACGTACTGACCGTATTGATGGCCATCCCCATAGTTAATAGCAAACCAAACAACATAAACATTCCGGTCCAATCCTGAATATCCCGCAACCCAGGCACATCCGACTGAACGTAAAGGTACAGGAGCAATAAGGCCCCGGACGCCAACCCACCGCTGAGCAATCCATGAAGCATTGCACGCCGCAGGAACGGCCGGCTGATAAATTCCCACGTAGCGCCAACCAGTTCCATATTCTTGATCAGAAAGCGGTTGGCATAAAGGGCCAGGCGGACGGTATTGTGAATCAACAAGCCTGCAACACCAAGAAAAAGGACTAAAATGGCCAATGCTGCGATGCCGATCGTTTTGATGTTATCCGCGATATCATTCACCAGGCTTTCCTGATAGTATACGTCGGTTATGCCTTCGCGTTCAATCAGAGCGGTACGAATTCCCTTTAAGCTGTCCGGGTGCATAAAAGCGGCCTTCACATTAAAGGTAATTACATCATATAAAGGGTTGGGAAGGTCAAGCTTCAGGAAATCGTCTCCAAAATCTTCCCGCATTAGTTCAGCTCCCTGCTCTTTGCTAACGAACTCAGCGGAACCTTCACGGACAAAATCCATCTGGTCCACTTCCTGCAGGATTTGCCTGGCCATATTATCAGTATCCTCTCCCTGCAGTTCAATGATCAGGTTAACTTTTTCCTTGAGCTCATTGACGATAAGCTGAGCATTAAAAAGCGTCAGGGCAAAGAAGCCCAGGGCGAACAGCACCAATGCTACGCTGATGATGGAGTGCCAGTAATTGGGACGGCTCCCTGAACGACGTGGGTCTTGCTGCTCGGGCATAGAAGGTATTTGCTATATGCGCCGTAAAAGAGGCTGCAAATTGTAGGGTTCGGTTTGATGAATACGCGCAAAATTAGAAAATATAAGCGAAACAGAACCCCTAAACCTTTATAAAGGGAGATAGGGCAGGCAACAAAGCGAATTTTGCTTTCGTTTTTCTAAAAAAGCAAACTATGAGAAACCTTGCCCTTGTCTTGTTGATATCGGGCTTGCCCGGCATTGCTTTACTGGCGCAACCGATTTTCCTGAACAACTCCTCCTTTGAAGACGGGGCTCAGGATGCCACGGTGCCCAGCGGGTGGTTTGGATGCCAGTTAGGCTCAACGCCGGATATTCTTCCCGGACAGTGGGGCGTTTATCAGCCGGCAGAAGATGGCGACACCTACGTAGGGCTCATTACCCGCGAGGACGGAACCTGGGAAAGTATCGGACAACGGTTATCTGCGCCACTGAAGAGAAACGATTGCTACACGCTAACCCTGTTCCTTGCTCATTCTGATAATTACGAGACGTACAACGGTGATTTGCAACTGCGTATTTATGGGGGTGCTACAAAATGCCAGCAAGCTCAGGTGCTCTACGAATCTCCTGTAATCCGGCAAGCTCGCTGGGAAGAATACGAAATAGAATTTTTTGTCAAACAGGATGTCCACTATCTCGTCTTTGAAGCCTACCACCCGCACCAGGGCAGGGCGTACCGGGGCAACATACTTATCGATGGCATTTCGCCTATTGAAAAATGTACACGAGCGATGCTCGATTAAGGCTTTACTGCTCTTTCTGCTCCATTTCCTCCATCAGGCCCTCCGTTTTGCGAACCAGGTCTTCCCATTCCTCTTCAATTTCCTTTCGGCTGGAGCTATCCATAGGAGGCCGTTCGGCAGAGGTTTCGTCATAATTTTCCGGTACTTCCCGATTGATATCCTCACTTAGCCGTTTTCTTTTTTCTTCAAGCTCAGCAATTTTATCCAACAGATCACGATTGTCCTCCAACTGTTCGGCTTTGCTTTTGAGGTTGTCCAGAAGCCCTCCTATTTTATCGACCGCTTCGTCGTACTTGCCTTCATCAAACTTTTGTTTTTCCTGTTTGAGCAGGTCAAAAGCTGACTTTGTGAGGTCTTTTACATTGGTGAATATTTCCTTTGATTGTGCTTTCTCCTCCGGCGTACCGAAAAAGTAATTGTACACGAGGATGCCGCCCACTAACAGCAACCCTACTTTGATCAGACTTTTCAGCATGTTTTCATTTTTTGTGTAAAGATAAGGCTGGATTTTGCAGTAAAAGAAACCCAAGCCGTTCTGATTGGTTATTTGGTATTATAAAAGCAGGTCATTCAAAGCTTCAAGCTCAATTCCAAGTATGGCGGCGACCTCTTCAGGGCCCTGCCCTGCTTTTGTCAAAGTGACGGCTATCCTGCGCAGTTGTTCATCTCTTTTTTGCAGCTCCTGGTCCTTCTGAGTGAGCTCCTGGTCCTTCTGTGAAATCCGCTGCTCTTTTTCAAAAAGCTCTCGTTCTTTTTCTGCTAGCATACGCTGATAGTCCTCAAATTCTTCGATTAGATCATCCTCTGCATCCATGATTTCGCGGACTTCCGGTTCAGCAACGGCCTGCTGTAAACGGCGAAGCAGTGCACGGTAGCGCTTGGGAACCTCTGATTCCTCTATGTTTAGCAAATGCCGGTCCTCATTGATAAAGGACTGGTCAAATAGAGACAGTAACTGCTCTAACTCATTTCGGCGGCGGCCAGTCAGATAGGGAATTTGTATGATAATGCTATCGTGGGTGAGACTCTCAATGAAGATTTCTTTCTCTTTAAGGACCTCTCCGGTTGCAGCATCCGTGTAAGAACGGTTGATTCGGATTACAGGCGCCGTGATATGGTCAAGCTTGTGCCCAAGGAAATAGATGCTGAGTATAGGCAATGCCTTTCGGTGCGCATACTCCTCTGCGGGCTCCTGTGCCACATTGTTCTTATTGCGGTATTGTTCGCCAAGGTACCGCCTGAACCGCATAATGTCCGTAGCCAACTTGGCTTTCTGTAATTCCAGAATTACGAGCTGCTCCTCGCCATTTGCATACCTGATGCGCGCACTGAAATCCATGCGCATGACCATCAGCGCTTTACCAATGGGAAATTGATGCTCTGTAGGCCGGAGCTTAAGGCTAACCACTTCTTCCCCGATAATGGCAGAGAGCAAAAGCTTGGCCAGCTTTTCATCATTCATGAGGTATTTGAATACCACATCGTAGATGGGATTCGCTATTTGCACCATATTCTAAAGTGTTTAGCCCACAAAAATACGACGCTTCCCGCTTTTATGCCACCCCTTGCGAACTGCATCCTGCTCTCGCGTAAGGTTTTCAACGGAAAATCCCTATTTTCGCGCTCTGAAAACGAAGCAGGGAACTCGTGTTTACCCGCCAACGTTTAATCAACCATCAAAACCGCAGCTGTAGCATGGAATACAAACCCGGAGAAATCGAGAAAAAGTGTAAGGCATTCTGGGAAAAAGAAGGGATTTACAAAGTACGCATTGATCCCAACAAGCCAAAGTACTACGTACTTGACATGTTCCCCTACCCTTCCGGATCCGGCCTCCACGTCGGCCACCCCCTGGGATACATTGCCTCGGATATTTACTCCCGCTACAAGCGGCTCAAAGGGTTCAATGTCCTGCACCCCATGGGCTACGATGCCTTTGGCCTGCCCGCAGAACAATACGCTATCCAAACAGGCGTACACCCCGCAAAGTCCACTGCCGAAAACATCAAGCGGTACCGTGAGCAACTGGACAACATTGGCTTTAGCTTCGACTGGAGCCGGGAGGTGCAAACCTGTGACCCGGCTTATTACAAGTGGACGCAGTGGATATTTATGCAGTTGTATAACCACTATTACGATACTGCGGCCAACAAAGCCCTGCCGATCGACCATCTTGTAAAGCACCTGGAACAGCAGGGCAATGCCAACCTCAATGCAGTAGCCGATGAGGAAACACCTGCAATTAACGCAGAGGCATGGAATAATATGTCAGAAGGAGAACAGCAACTGTTCCTCCTCAACTACCGCCTCACCTTCCCGGAAGAAAGTTATGTCAATTGGTGCCCGCAACTGGGTACGGTGCTTTCCAACGATGAAGTAAAAGATGGCGTAAGCGAGCGGGGCGGTTACCCCGTTGAACGAAAGCTGATGCAGCAGTGGAGCATGCGCATTACGGCCTACGCTGACCGCCTGCTGTACGGGCTCGATGAGGTTGAATGGCCGGAAAGCCTGAAAGAGCAACAGCGCAACTGGATTGGGCGCTCTCAGGGGGCAAGTGTGAAGTTTGCACTCGAGGAGGCCCCAGAAAGCAAGATCGAAGTATTTACAACCCGGGTAGACACCATTTATGGCGTCACCTTCATGGTGCTGGCCCCTGAACATGAAATCGTAGCTCAACTGACCAAGCCGGAGCAACAGGAAGAGATCGAAAAATACATCAAGTGGACCGCTTCCCGTTCAGAGGTGGAACGGATGGCTGAGGTCAAAAAAGTAACGGGAGCATTCACCGGAAGCTATTGCCTCAACCCGGTCAACGGAGAGAAGGTGCCCATCTATATTGCCGACTATGTCCTCGCAGGTTATGGCACAGGAGCCGTTATGGCGGTACCTTCCGGTGATCAGCGGGACTGGAATTTTGCCAAGCACTTTGGGCTGCCTATTGTGCCCATACTCGACGCCCAGCAAAACCTGGAGGAAGCGGCTGATGCCACCAAAGAAGGAAAATACATCAACTCCGAGCTGATCAATGGGCTGGCTTATGATGAAGCCGTTCCCAAGCTCATCAGCTGGCTTGAAGCACAGGGCGCCGGGCGTGGGAAAATTCAGTACCGCCTGCGCAATGCCGTCTTCAGCCGTCAGCGGTATTGGGGAGAGCCGGTGCCTGCTTACTGGAAAGATGGCGTGCCTTACCTGATTGATGAATCCGAGCTGCCACTGGTTTTGCCACAGGTAGACAAATACCTGCCTACCGAGACTGGTGAGCCGCCGCTGGGCCGGGCAAATGACTGGAAGTACAAAGGGCAGTACGATTACGAACTGTCCACCATGCCAGGGTGGGCAGGCTCCTCCTGGTACTGGTACCGCTATATGGACCCCGGCAATGATCAGGCCTTTGTATCTAAAGAAGCCGTTGACTACTGGCAGGATGTGGACTTGTACATCGGTGGTTCTGAGCACGCGGTAGGCCACTTGCTCTACAGCCGCTTTTGGAACCACTTCCTTTACGACCTTGGATTGGTCCCCAAAAAGGAATATGCCAAAAAGCTGATCAATCAGGGGATGATACAAGGCGTAATTGAATTTATTTACCTCGACAAAAACAGCACCGGCCAGAAGCGCTTTGTGTCTGCTGACCTGACCGGTCAGTACCCGGATGCAGAGTGGGCTCAAATACCGGTTCATGTCGACTTCGTGAGCGACTATGGCAAGGACGATTCCTACCTCGATGAAGCAGGCATTCAGCAGTTCCTCGACTGGCGCCCCGAATTCAAAGGTGCGGCTTTCGAAACCAATGCCCAAGGCAAGATGGTCACCTACAGCGAGGTCGGTAAAATGTCGAAATCGAAATTCAATGTCATCAATCCGGATGATGTCGTAGACCAATACGGAGCCGACTGCTTCCGGATGTACGAGATGTTCCTGGGCCCTATCGAACAGGCAAAGCCCTGGGATACACAGGGTATCGATGGCGTTTATAAATTCCTGCGCCGCTTCTATGACTTGTTTTCTGATAAGGATGGGAATTTTGCCGTAAGCGATGAGGCTCCGGACAAAGCCGAGCTCAAGGTGTTGCACCAGGCCATTCAGAAGGTAGAGCAGGACATCGAACGTTTTTCCTTTAACACCTGCGTTAGCGCATTCATGATTGCGACCAACGAGCTGCGCAAGCTGAAGTGCAAAAAAAGAGACATCCTGGAACCGCTGGTGGTGCTTATGGCACCCTTTGCCCCATTTACTACAGAAGACCTGTGGTCCAAACTGGGGCATGAGGGCAGCGTGCACAGAGATGGCCGGTATCCGGCTTTCAACCCGGAGTACCTCAAAGAAGACGAAGTGGAATACCCAATCGCTATCAACGGCAAAACCCGGGCCACCGCTTCCTTCCCTTCTGATGCTTCCAAAGAAGACCTTGAGGCGGCTGCCCGGGAGCTGGAAGACATCCAAAAATGGATCGAAGGCAAAACCATCCGTAAAGTGATTGTGGTGCCTAAGCGCATGATCAATATCGTGGTTGGTTAAAACATACGGTCCGGCCTAAACCAGTCCGGACCGTTAATTTTATATGTATGAAGTACCTCATTACCTTTTCGCTCCTGCTGATGTGCGGTGGTGCCTTTGCGCAAGCAAACATGATAATTACCGACTCTCTCATGGCCCATGTCCGGTATTTATCCTCTGATGCATTGAAAGGCCGGGAAACAGGAAGTGAAGGCAGTGCTACCGCTGCCGCCTATATTCTCCAGCGGTTTGAAGGCTATGGGTTAATGCCTGCAGGAAAAGAGGGTTATCGGCAACCCTTCCAATTCTACAGCCGCTTTCCCCAAAAGACTTATAAAGGCACCAACCTTCTCGCGATGGTTAAAGGTACAGAAGCACCGGACTCTGTGATTGTAATTTCCGCACATTACGATCACGTAGGCGAGCGGGGCGGTGAAGTATATAATGGCGCGGATGATAATGCATCGGGCGTGGGCGCACTCCTGGAACTAGCCAGGTACTTTCAGGCCAACCCTACGCCTTACAGCCTCCTCTTTGCCGCCTGGGATGCGGAAGAAATCGGGCTCCGGGGCGCCAACCACTTCGTAGACGAGCCAACAATGCCCCTGGAGAACATCATTCTGAATATCAACATGGACATGATTGGCCGCAATGCCGGCGAACAAATTTACATCTGCGGTGCAGGCCATTACCCTGAACTGCGTCCGCCGTTAGACCGGATTGCACAAGAGGCACCGATACAGGTCGGATTTGGGCACGAATCGCCAACGCCAACGCGCTCTGATGACTGGACCTACGCCTCTGACCACGGCGAGTTTCACAAAAAAGACATTCCCTTCCTGTACTTTGGCGTAGAGGACCATGAAGATTATCATCAACCCACTGATGATGCAGACCGGATCATGCCCGTGTTCTACACCGCTGTCTCAGAAGTCATACGGCAGGCCATCCTCCACTTCGCCACACAGCCCTAAAAGAACAGCCCCTACCGGTTAACCGAAAGGAGCTGCATGCAATGGTTTTCCTTCAAATAGGCTTTAGGGCCTTACTTTTCAATGGCGGTAAGTTCCATGTAGCTTTGCAGTTTACCACGCTGATCATAAGTCTCAGACCGGACCACGCCCACGCCTTCTGCAAAGTACTCTACCGTGGAGTAAGAACGGCTGATCATCATTTTGATATTGGAAGTCTGGCTGATTTTGTAGCACTCGTAGGAGCCTGCGTCCGTCGAGATCGTTGCTTTGCCTTCCACTTTTCGGTCTGTAATATCGATTTGCATAGAAGCAATATTGATACCGCTGGCCGCTGTGGTAATCTTTGAGGAGGCATCTGGCAGCTCTTCTCCGACCTCAATATCATTTGGGAAAGTGAGCGCATCGCCTTCAATCGTCACTTCGTAACCGCTAAAGGACTGCTGCATAGCCGGATTGAACATGGAGTTGACATCCATAAGCAACTTGCCGTCTTTGCAAAAAACCTGAAAGGTACCGGAGTAGGACTCTTTGCCTTTCTTATCTTTCAGTACGGTGCTGACTTCTGCTTCGATTTCGCCATCATTTTCATTGATGACCTTTACGGTGTTCTCAGTGATGCTTTCCACTTTGCCTTTTTTGTCAAAGGTGGTATACTCCATATAAGCACCCTCTTTGAAAGGGAAAAAAGTGGAACAATCCTGCGCCATGCTGTTTAGGGCGAAGGACAAAGGCAGTAGTACGAATAGAATTCTGAATTTCATCATTTACTGTATTTCGGTTTTGGTTTCAGCTGTAAGATAGTGCAGGACAAGGAATTCCATACACGCAAAAGTTAATATAACTTTAAAGAAATCCAATCACCGCTCCTGGCTGCCTTTCAAAACATTTTCAAAACCAACTTTATTATACTTGGGTATTCGTAATCTCCAATCCTCACAAAAAAGAGCCATGAAGCGACTTTTACTTTCCCTTTTTGCAGCCCTGGCTGTAGTCACCGTTCAAAGCCAAACCAACCTGTTGCTTACCAATCCGGTCATGGAAGATCTGCTGAAGGGCAATTACCCGGCCGGCAACTACGAGCCTGCTACCCTGATCAATCACCCGGATGCCATCTTCGCTAATTTAGTGGAATCCGTATCTCCGGATTCTCTATACGACTACCTGGTGGAATTAAGCAGTTTCGAAAACCGGAATACAGGCGCTGACACGACAAGTGCTACTTTCGGCATGGGTGCTGCCCGCCGCTGGGCGCATAGAAAGTTCGAAAATTTCCCGGCAGCACAGGAAGGGCGGCTTGAAGTCGGATATTTCCAGTTTGACCAGGATATCTGCGGCATGGGACAGCACCGGAATGTACTCGCGGTTCTGCCCGGTATTGGGCCGGACCGTAGCGAGGTGGTTCTCCTTGAAGGGCATATGGACAGCCGTTGTGCAGAGGTCTGTGATACCGAGTGTATGGCCCACGGTATGGAGGACAATGCCAGTGGGACCGCTTTAGTCCTCGAGCTTGCAAGAGTCATGAGCCAGTATGCCTTCAACCGGACGATCGTCTTCATGATCACTACCGGAGAAGAGCAGGGGCTGTTCGGTGCCAATGCTTTCGCGGAATATGCCGAGCAGGAGGGTATTCAAATCCGTGGCGTCTACAACAACGACATCGTAGGCGGCATCATTTGCGGGGCCACCGCCTCCCCTCCCGGCTGCCCGGGCCTGAACGCCATTGACAGCATCAACGTTCGGGTCTACTCCTCAAACGGAGGGCTGTTTGGGGCCTCCTCCTCCCGGCTGCTGGCCCGCTACAGCAAATTGCAGTACGACGAGAATATTGCCCCAATTGTACCCGTAGCAGCGGAAGTTAACATCATATCCCGGGAAGACCGGGCCGGGCGTGGCGGCGACCACATCCCCTTTCGGCAAAGAGGCTACTCCGCAGTCCGCTTTACCTCCGCCAATGAGCATGGCAATGGCAACCCCAGCACGCCGGACTATCACGACCGGCAGCACACCATGGAGGATGTCCTCGGTGTAGACACTAATGATGACGGGCAAATTGACAGTTTTTTCGTTGACTTCAACTACCTGGCCCGCAATACCGTACTGAATGGCAGTGCCGCCGCTGCAAGTGCGATGGGACCTGCAACGCCAACCAGTTTCGAGCTGGAAGCCACCCTGGCAGGCGTGCGTTACAAGTTTGAAGACGCGGCTGCCACCGGGCTTTACCGTCTCGGCATCCGGAGCTTCGAGACAGAGACCGCCTACTTTGACACCCTCGTCACCGTCACTGCTTTGGAGGACACCCTTTCCTGGCTCCCTCCCGGCACGGTCTATCTTATGTCAGCAGCGGCATTGGATACCAACAACATCGAGAGCCATTTTTCAGAAGAAACCTTTGCCAACCTGACCACAAGCACGCAGGAAGTCAAAGCCTACGAGGGGCTCACCCTGCTCCAAAACCGCCCCAACCCCTTTGATGAAGCGACCACGATCGGTGTCATGGTCGAGTCCCCGATTGATTACAAGACGGCTTTTATCAGAATTGCAGATACGCAGGGCAGAGAACTTGCTCGGTATGAAGTCGAACTCAACCCAGGGCTTGTGCAGGTAGTCTATGGCTATGAAAATCATCGGTACACGCCCGGCACCTACTACTACAGCCTGGTAATCGATGGACGGCCCGTGGATACGAAAGCGATGATTTACGCTTACTAAGGGAGTTACAGATGTCCGCTCCGGAACATTTGAAGCCGGGGCGGGCAACATCGCTTATCGGAAATCAGTTTTGTGAACGATAGAATGATTATCTTCCCCCCACATAAATCGACACTCAACTATGATCTACGTTTCTTTTTTACTGGCCGTTATGACCACCCTCTCTACGCCCGAAGCCTCCACACCCGATCACAGCCTTTGGGAAGCGGTGCTTCAGCAGTATGTCTCGGAGGACGGCGCGGTCAATTACAAAAAGCTGGCAAAAAATGATAAAGGCCTCAACGCCTATCTGGAAGAACTGGCCAGTCATCCGCCTATGGACAGCTGGAGCCGGGATGAAAAGCTCGCCTACTGGATCAATGCTTATAATGCCTTCACAGTCAAGCTCATTGTGGAGAACTATCCAGTCAAAAGTATCCGGGACCTACACGATGGCAACCCCTGGGACGTAAAATGGATAGAACTGGGCCGGCAAACCTATTCACTCAACCAGATCGAGCACGACATCATCCGCCCCCGGTACGATGAGCCCCGCATCCATTTTGCAGTCAATTGCGCAGCCAAGTCCTGCCCTCCTCTGCTCAACCATGCCTGGACAGCAGATAACCTTGAGCAATTCCTGGAGCAGCAAACAAGGGCCTTTATCAACAACGAAGCTTACAATACAATCAGCGCCCAATCACTGGAACTGTCCCAGATTTTCAACTGGTACGGTGAGGATTTCGATGATGTTAAGGCTTTCGTGAACCGGTACACCACAACAGGTGTAAAAGACGGTGCCAAAGTGAGCTTCCGGGAATACAACTGGGCTCTTAATGCGCAATAAGAATATCCTGCTGTTGCTATTGGTCCTGAGCAGTATCCCTGAGGTTACTGCTCAGCGCCGTGTACTGTTGGAGCATTACACCTCTTCCTGGTGTGGGGAGTGCCCTAATGCGCACCTCATTGCCTCGCAAATAGCCGCAGATCATCCGGATCGTGTGATTTTGGCGTACCACCATTCTTCTGTGGACCCTATGGCTAATCCGCACAGTACAGCCTGGAAGGATGCGTTTCTTATTTTTGGTACTCCCCTGGGCGTGATCAACCGGACACCTCCTGCCCCGGCCGGTCCGATTTACGCAAGTACTGGTCAGTGGGGCAGTCTGGTCGAAGCCCAACTTGAGGAGCCCGATTATCTTGACCTGAACATACACTTTGAGCCCCAAGCAGCAACCGGCAACCTAAGCTTTGCAGTAAGCATTGAGCTGTTGCAGGAACTTCCCGGGCCGGGTGCGCTGAGGTTAAGCGTTATGGTGGTAGAGGATTCCATCCGAAGTGCAGCGCCCGGCTATCAGCAGTCCAACTACTACAACGAAGTAGTGGGGCACCCTTTGTTTGGGCAGGGCGGTTCTATACAGATGTATCCTTTTATGAATGTGGTGCGGGATATCGTGGATGATACCTGGGGGAGCAGCGCAGGGCTGCCTGATCAGCCCGAGACGGGGGAAATCTACTCCTGGGAAGGCAGCTTTGAATTAGCCTCACAATGGGACACCAGGCACTTAAGGTTGATTGCAGTAGCAACCCTGCACGATGGAGAGAATCCCCGCTCACGCCCCGTTATAGCCGTAAGCGAGCTGCCTATTGGCAGTCATATCTCTACACCCGTTGTTACTCGGCACTCTGGCATAGCCTTTCAGTCCTTCCCTAATCCGGTAAGCGAGCAGTTGTACCTGCAATTTCCAGCTCAGGAGTATTTGATGAGGATAACAGACCTAAGTGGAAGAGTACTATATTCTGAAAAAATCAGTGGCACAAGCCATGAAGTCACTACAGGAGATTTCCCCAAGGGCATTTACCTGATTCAACTAATTGGGGAGAATGGGAAATCTGGCCTGCAAAAGGTTATTATCCATTAGTGGCCTTTTCTAAACTATAGTCCTCCAAGGCAGAATTTGTGCATTTTCGAAAATTTCAACTTCAAATCAACATGTCATATCTCCAGTAAGTATGGGCTATTGAGTAAAAATCAGGCAAAAATGGTATTTGCACAAATCTTGGCTTGATAAACTATAATTCTGCCGGACCAATGCCCTTCTGTGCCTAGTGGTCTGTCAAGGCTAAAATTAGGGGTTGCCTGCGGCGACTTTTGAGGCTACTCTTCATTGGATAACCCCACACGTAGCGCTACTATACGCGGGAATACCGCAAGGCTGCGGGACAGGCTATCCGCCTCTGCCTGCCTTAGTACCTAAGTACGGTCTCTGGTGCCCAAAGTCAACAGGCGACCGTACAAGGCTATGGCAGGCGAGAGAGCAACGAAGATCAGGACGAAATATGGCAAGAGCAGCCCAAAGTGTAAAATCCAAAAAAGCTCTTATTCCCGGGAATACTGACAAAACTCATTGTTTGATAACTTCAGTACGTATTATATTCAGTTAGTCATTCAACCTAATAAATATTGGGTACGATTCAGGTGTCTCTGCTAAATTATGGGCACCTCCCATTTGCGAAGGCTGGATAGCGCCTGATTGCGCCCCCCTTCTTTCGGCACGAACGCTCAATTGATCTAATTGTATGTTTCCGCATACATGATAAATTGATAAGCAGATGTATGAAGAGTCAACATCTGGCATCAGCCAGGCTTAAGAAAAGCTATCCACTCACCTCTCCCGGCTAACTCCACTATTTAAATTAATTCAAAGGCTAGTACTTACTGGCTTAGCGTATTTGGAGGTGGTTTCTCATTGAAAATCAGCGATTTGTGGTTCTGACTAACGGTTTTAAAGGGAGGCTAGCGGGCTAAATGACTGAAAAACCAAACGCCATGGTTCATAAAGCGCTGATTTGCAACGTAAAGGTTGCTCCAAACATACTCTTGGTTATGAATTGACCGGCTTTGCCCCCCATGTACAAAGCCACTCAATAATTTGAATAACAACTAAACGAAAAGCAAATGAAAAATCTATTTCATTACAGCAGCCTGCTTTTGGTCACAGTCATCTTTTTGATGACCCTTAGTAATTGCGAAAAAGATGGGGACCCCATAGCTCCCGCAGGCAACACTCCGATCTTAACCACAATTGAGGCTACTGAGGTCACCGCTACTACTGCCAAGGCAGGAGGAAACATCACCGATGATGGAGGGAGCCCTGTTACGCAAAGAGGCGTTTGCTGGGGCACAACACAACCACCTACCCTTGACGAATACAAAACTCAAGATGGAATTGGGGCAGGTAGCTATACAAGTAGCCTAACCAACCTGGCCCCCAACACCACTTACTATTTCCGCTCTTATGCCACCAATATTGTTGGAACGAGCTATGGAAGTACACTATCCTTCACTACACCGGAGGAGAGTAGCACAGGTAGCTTTACCGACCCCCGTGATGGCCATGTTTATCCAACAGTAACCATAGGCGATCAGGTATGGATGGCCGAAAATCTGGCCTATTTACCAATGGTGAACAGGGCTGCTGACGGATCAGAAGATGAAGAAGGACCGTATTATTATGTGTATGGTTACAACGGGACAAATGTTAATGAAGCCAAAGCCACCCCCAATTACACTTCGTACGGCGTGCTCTATAATTGGACAGCGGCCATGGACGGTGCAATCAGCAGCAGTATGAACCCAAGCGAAGTGCAGGGCGCATGCCCTACAGGCTGGCACTTGCCGAGTGATGAGGAATGGACAGAACTGGTCGATTACTTGGGTGGATATGCCGTAGCCGGTGGAAAATTAAAAGAGATGGGGAATGCACACTGGATTGGTGATAATAGTACTGCTACCAATGAAACTGGCTTCACAGCGCGTCCAGGCGGATACCGTAGTATAGGTGGCGAATTCCGGAACGTTGGGGAAATTGGTTGGTGGTGGAGCGCTACTGAGAAGTATTCTTATTCTGCCTACCGGATTGATATACAATACGGTAACGCTGCACACCAAGGCGACCACTTGAAAACACTTGGGAACTCCGTTCGCTGTGTCAGAGATTAGCCCCTACTTGCAGCCTCCTGTCAGAGACCGCTGCAGTGGTACTCAAAGCCCCGGCTCAGCGTTACGCTTACCGGGGCTTTACAGAACGATTCTTATACCTTTTTAATCCAATTCTCGTGATCGATTTGTTTGCCTAAACGAGTCTTCCCATATCTCTTACCAGGATTTTGCCCCGATTGAAGTAGATAAGATCTGATTTTTTCAGCTCGTTAAGTACCAGTGTTACTGTTTGGCGGGAGGTGCAGGTGATATTGGCAATATCCTGATGCGTCAGGGAATGCTTTAGCAGCATTTCGTAGCCCACCCGGCGGCCGCGCTTATTGACCGCGTCTTTGATAAACTCAATAATGCGCGTGCGGGCATCCTTAAAAATCAGGGATTCCAGCTTGTCCTCGGCTTTGACCAACCGGCCACCAAACAGATTCATTACCGAAGTGCAGAGCTCAAAACTATTCTGCATCAGTTTTTTCATGTCAGCTACTTTGAGCTGATACACATGGACGTCCTGCTTGAGTGCCTGTGCAAAATCCTTGTAATAAGGCTCTCCTATCAGGCCCAACTCCCCGAACATCGCAGTAGGGTGGATCAGTGACTTAATAATCTCCTTGCCATCTGTAGAATGCGTTCCAATTTTTACAGTCCCTTTGGCGAGGAAATAAATGTATTCGGAAGCATCTCCCGGCATGTAAATGAAGGAATACTTCGGCTTCACCTTATACTCCATCATCTCTGCCAGCGTCGCTTTGTCCTCAGCAGAAAGGACGGAGAAGAGGGGAAAAAGGTCGATAAATGATGATTTTGCTTCGGCGTTCATATTAGCTCTTTTAGGTAATCTCACTTTCAGACATGGACAATATTCAATGCCATGTATTCTGCAATTTCACCTATAGAGACACTAAATATCAGAAGTCCCCCTATGCGAAGAAGAAATATTTTCAGATGAACAGTATAGCGAAATAACTACAGTACGGAAAGCCTGAGGATGAGATACCGCAAAATCAAGGGGTAGGAAAGGTTAATACCCGACAACAAGAGAGTCACTGGAAGTGCTGAAACCTGCGAAGACACCCTGCCCCCCGTTAATATTATCGTAAACGATTACAGGGTCGGCATAGGGAGAGTCCGATAGGCCATTCTGCCTGCTGATGGTTGAGAAATATTGATAGTATTCTTTAGAGACTGCCCGAAGCTCAATAAACAGCTTTCCCAACTCATCACGGGTAGGCAAATAATCAAATTCCACAGGTAAGGAAAGCCGAATCGTTTGCCCATCCTGGCCTTCATCCTCCAACAGTAACCCACCGCCGACATGCGCGACCTGGAAGTTCGTATTCATCTGATTGGAAAAGACCACAGGCCTCATTTCTTCTCTGAAATACAGGGTATCATTCTCAATGATGGCAAATTCCCTAAATTGCTGCAGCAGGTTGATGTGGTAGTAGTTGTCAACTTGCCCGGGATCCTCGAAGGCAACATCTACCCGGTAACGAACCTGGGTTTCTTTCTCTCCTGTCACCTCTGAAAACTGCAAATCAGAAATTTCCGAAGAAACCATTTTGACAGGCGTAGGGATTTGACTGTGGGCGGTGACCGTCTCAAACCCCGGCGCGTCTACCTTGATAGTGTACTTAATCCCAACCTGAGGATGGAAATTACCGGCAGAGTAGAATGGCAGGTTGGATACCTTATCCTTGTCTTCAGAGAAACTCAGCTGAGTCAGAAACTCTTCATTACGGTAAAGCTCTACGATAGCATTATCGATGTAAGTGATGGGCGCATCATCAAGAATGCTTCCGGAAGCAGATACATAGACTTGCAGCGTACGGTCCAGCGTAAAACTGCTCACCACGACCAGTTCAGACGAGCGGGCATCTATCGCCGAGTTGACGTCAAAGACTTTTTCGCAGCTAAGCACAAAGCTTAACAGCCCCAAAAAAACCGGCAAAAAAATCAAACGCGGCATAAGCTATCCGTTTTCTCCATACCAAAACCATTTAAAACAAACACTAAAACCGGAGCCGTTTTTCAAAATATTATTCTGGTACAAACAGGGGCTCGGCAATGGTCACCCCTTTAGCAACAATTTTCCCTAAAATATAAGGAGATGTCAGCGAATATACAATTATAATTTCAAAGAATAATTCAGCGCGGGGATTAATGGCAGCAACCATACCGGGCTAAACCGGCGGTCCTCTTTTATTTCGCTGCCCTCGGTTACATAGCGGGTTTCCAGATTGTAGTACAATGGGTTACGGCGGTTATAAAGGTTATAAACGCCCAGATTTAAAGTGTGCCGAACACTTTCCGTTTCGATGTAAAGGTTCACTCCCAAATCCAGGCGGTGATAAACTGGCATCCGAAAGCTGTTCTTTTCTCCGTAATCAACGACGTTAACACTACCGACTCCTGGCAGGAAAACCTGATAACGCCCCTGCGGCAGGCTAAAGGCAAAACCGGAATTCATCGCCCATGATCCGGAAAATTCAAGCCATTCGTTGAAGGTGTGCACGAAAGCCAGTGTCAGGCTGTGCCTGCGGTCATACCTGTAAGGGTAGCGACGCCCGTTATTGACAAGTGGGAAACGCCGGTCTGCCCAGGCCAATCCGTAGGAAGCCCATCCGGTGGTCTTTCCCTGCCGTTTTTCCAACAACAGCTCCATACCATGTGCCTGCCCGGCCCCCGAAGTGAGATTGCTTTCCCAATTATTGAAAAACAGTGCCCCTTCCGAGTACGTCAGCAACTGGTTCATCCGCTTGGTGTACAAGTCGCCGGTAAGCTGCCAGCCTTCCCGGAACTGCCAGGTAGAAGACAGCCCAAACTGCCAGCTCTGCCCGGGCCTGACAGATGCTGTACTGGGCACCCAGAGGTCATTGGGCAAGCCAAGTGTGGAGTTGGAAAGCAGATGGACAAACTGGGTCATCTTGCTCAAGTAGCCATTTAGCAGCAGACGGTCATTGATGCGCCAGTTGGCAATCAAACGGGGCTGTAAAGAGGAGTACGTACGGCCGTCTACCTGAAATGCAGCCAGGTGAAGCCCGGTATTGATCTTAAATTCCGGGCTAATCTGCCAGATATTTTCCAGGTAGCCCCCAATTTCATTGGCAGCTATCGCTCTGGCCTGCATTTGCGGCTGACGGAGGGTATCTGATTTTTCTACCAGCTCGAGCGACAAAAGACCCGGCTCAAACTGATGGCGGGTGGCAAAAAGCCCAAACCGAAATGACTGGGCAGGAGAGGGCCGGTAATCAAAATCCAGCCGCGCACCAAAATCATCAATTTGCGAGAAATACCGCCCGATGCTAATGTACCGGTCCGTTACGCTACCAGACCTTACATTTGTCAGAGAATCGCCCCTTTCGTAAGTAATGCCCACATCAAGCCCGCTGTAGGAAGCAGTGAGGCTTGCGAATAGCTGATCTCCAAACAGATGGGTCCAACGCATGGAAGTTACCGTATTCCCCCAGGTCATCTCTTCAAGCGCACTTCTGGAGGAAAGAAAAGGAGCGGGCTCTAAGACACTTGTATCCTGAGCAAACAGGGTATCCAGCATGATACTCCGGTTCCGGTAGGCGTCCTTCCCGGTATAAAAACTGAAGTAAAGATCGTCCCGCTCTGAAAGCGTGAAATTCAGTTTAGCATTTATATCATAAAAATCATAGTCTACGAGGCTTTGCCGGTCCTCTTCTGAACGCATGCGCTCAGCAAGCGGCTGCAGGTACCAGCCAATCAGGCTGCGGCGGCCGGAAACAATGAAGCTGCTTTTGCCTTTCTGAATCGGCCCTTCCAGCGTCATACGGCCTGACAAAAGCCCAAGGCTGGCCTCGGCTTCATAGTGCTGATTGTTGCCATCACGGGTACGAATGTCCAGAACGGAGGATAAGCGCCCCCCAAAACGGGCAGGAAATCCGCTTTTGTAGAGCTGCGCGCTTTTGACGGCATTCGTATTAAAAACCGAAAACAGCCCCGCAGCGTGAGCGATATTATAGACCGGTACGCCATCAATCATAATCAAGTTCTGGCCATTGCCCCCTCCCCGCACATGCAGCCCATCCAGCCCGTCTGTACCCGATTGTACGCCGGGCAGCAACTGCAATGCCCTGACCAGGTCAGACTCCCCGGCCAACGCCGGCAGCTGCTCCAACTGCTCCATGTTTAGCTGTGTCGCACCTCCTGGCTGAATCATTTTTGGATCTAGCCTGGGTTTATGACCTACTACCTCCACGGGCTGTAACTGAAGATCGGACCGAAGCTGCTGATCCAGGCGCTGATCCTCCATCAAGTAGAAGTCAGAAGAAAGCGTACCATAGCCAACGTAGGAAAAATCCAGTGCTACCGGACCCGCCGGAAGGGTAATACTGAAATAGCCATACTCATTCGTGACGGTGCCTTTCCCACTCTTGCTTTCAAGAATATTGGCACCGATCAGGCGCTCTCCTGTGCCTGCATCAGCCAGAATACCATTGATGGTAAATTCAAGGTCAACCGGCAGAAAAATCACAATTTGCCCTCCAAGCTCTTTGATCTGCAGAGGCGTGTCCTGTAGCAGCTGCCCTAGTGCGCTTCCAACAGTGCGCTGCTCGAACTTCGCCGTAATAACCTTCGGGGGAAGGATATCGTTGGAAAAGGACAACCTTAAATCATGCTCATCGCCCAGCCGGTAGAGCGCCTCTTCCAATGATACCTCCCGAAACTCGGCAGATACCTGCTGATCCAACACGCCCTGAGCAACCAGCGCATAAGCACAAAGGGTGGTAAGCAGTATTGAAAGTAGAAGTCGCTTCATAAAGGCTTTTGCAGATCTGGAAAGTCGCTATTCCTATTTCCAAAAATACGGGGATTTTTCAGGATTAACAACAGCCGGGAAGCACTAGCGGTTGAAGGCCAGCCGGATAGCTGCCTTAGCAACCCTTTCAGCGGGCTCGTGGTGTCATCAATCTTCCAATTCGACACTTCCGTAGATTCCATACTGCTCAATCCATCCCGTATCCTTACCTTTAGCACCTACTCGAAGAAAGTCCTCTCATAAGGATAGTACTTGTATTCACCAAACCATTGGAATTAATGAAAAAACTGACACTGCTGGCAAGTTGGCTTGCCTTTGTTTGCTTCACGACTGCTCAGGCGCAAAGCGACAGCCGGGCTCCTGAATTTGAGATCACCAAGGCAGATATGGAAGCTCACCTCCGTTTTCTGGCCTCTGATGCGCTACAGGGGCGGCGCACCGGCGAAATGGGCAACGATATCGCTGCGGCTTACATCGCTTCTTTGTACGCTACCCATGGCCTAAAGCAGGTGGAAGGTGCCGAAGGCTATTATCAGCCTGTGCCCTTTGAAGCCATTACGCCACCGTCTATGGCTACTATTGTTATTGACGACGAGACTTACACGCAGGGCGACAACCTCCTCATGATGACCGGCAACCTTGAACTGACCAAGACCAAAGCTGTCTTTGCCAATTATGGCTGGGTGGACGAGGAAACCGGTGCGAATGACTACGATAAGCTTGATGTGGAAGGCAAACTCGTCTTCGTGCTGCCTGGCACGCCGGAGGGACAGGACCCGCTTACGGTCTTTAACTCTATGAGCAAGAAGCGTAAACTGGCAAAGGAGAAAGGCGCCGTTGGCCTGATCGAACTCTACCGCCTGCAGTTCCCCTGGCAGTTCTTCCTGTCCTACTTTGGCAAGGAAAGCCTTAACCTGGCTGATAAAATGGAAACGACCAAATCCAACCCCGATTTTGTATATGGCTGGATCAAGGAAGAAAATAAAGAGACCTTCAACGCCATGAAGGATAGCAAAAAGACAAAGGTGGAACTAAGCAGCGAGGGCTTCTCCCGCCGGGCTGTCAAGTCCAACAACGTCATCGGGCTGCTCGAAGGCACCGATCCGGAACTGAAGGACGAGTACCTGCTCATCACTGCCCACTTCGACCACGTAGGTACGGGTAAGAATGGTGGATCTCCCTACACCCCGGAGGACAGCATCTTCAACGGTGCCCGTGACAACGCTATGGGAACCACCGCACTATTGGGTGCCCTGCAAGCCCTGTCGGAAGCGCCGCCCAAACGTTCCGTTATCTTCCTGGCGGTGACGGGTGAGGAAATCGGCTTGCTGGGCAGCCAATACTACGCTGAAAACCCGCTCATCCCTATTGAGCAGACCATCTTCAACCTAAATACGGATGGCGCAGGCTACAACGACCCCTCCTACGTTTCCATCGTAGGCTTTGGCCGTACCGGAACAGACGGGCTTGTGGAAGCCGCCTCCAATATCTTTGGGCTCGATGTATTCCCTAACCCCGCACCAGAGCAGAACCTCTTCGACCGGTCTGACAACGTCTCCTTTGCCAAGCTGGGCGTACCGGCACTGTGTTTCAGCCCGGGACTGACCGAGTTTGATGAGGAAATCAGCACCTATTACCATCAGGCAGCTGACAACCCGGACTCTATCGACTTCGATTATCTACAGAAGTTTTGTCAGGCGCTGGCGCGCACGGCCCGCCTGATTGCAGATGACGAAGACCGCCCGTTCTGGGTGGAAGGCGATAAGTACGAGGAAGCTGGCAAGCAGTTGTACGAACGCTAAGCAATAGATTCTTGCAGGAACGAAAGGCACGTATCATTTAAAGCATTGGTACGTGCCTTTTTGTTACTCTGCCATTGCTTTGCCTGATCCAATTTCCCGCTCAATGAGGTAGCTGTTCCGGTCGGAAGCCGTGCGCGAGATCAGCTCGGCGAGGAAACCGGAGAGGAACAGCATCGTGCCGATGACCATACAGGTAAGGGAAATGTAGAAATAAGGATTGTCCGTGACCAAAATCGTAGGCAGCCCCTGACTCAGGCGGTACAATTTGCTGATACCGATATAACCTGCTGCAAAAAAGCCGATGACGAAGATGAAGACGCCCCACATACCGAAAAAGTGCATGGGCCGTTTGCCAAATTTAGAGATAAAAATGACCGAAAGCAGGTCCAGCGGGCCACGTATAAAACGCTCAATGCCAAACTTAGTGGTCCCATATTTACGCTCCTGATGCTGCACCACTTTCTCCCCTATTTTCTTGAACCCCGCCCACTTGGCGAGGACCGGGATGTAACGGTGCATATCGCCGTAGACCTCAATGCTTTTGACCACGGCATTGCGGTAAGCCTTTAGCCCGCAGTTGAAGTCGTGCAGATGTATGCCGGTCATGCGGCGGGCCGTCCAGTTGAAAAACTTGCTGGGCAGGTTTTTGGTGAGCACCGGGTCATAGCGCTTTTTCTTCCAGCCCGACACCATGTCGTACCCTTCTTCCGTAATCATGCGGTAAAGCTCCGGCAATTCCTCAGGCGAGTCCTGCAGGTCCGCATCCATCGTGACCACCACATCGCCCTGTACAGCAGCAAAGCCCCGGTTGAGGGCAGCAGATTTACCGTAGTTGCGGCGGAACTTAATGCCACGGACACAGGGATTTCCCTGCGCCAGACGTTCCACCACTTCCCAGGAGGCATCCCGGCTGCCATCATCCACAAATACGATTTCGTAAGAAAAGCCATGTGTTGTCATTACCTGGCGTATCCAGGCTTCAAGCTCAGGCAGGGACTCTTCCTCATTAAAAAGCGGGACGACGATTGAAATATCCATGTATCAGCTTCTGGTCTTAAAGTGAAGAACGCGCAAAAGTGGGAAAAGATGCCTATTTCCGGCTGGCTAATGCTGCCAGTCCCAAAGAAATCAGGAAATACCCGATCAGGCTGCGGGCGTAGGTCAGCAGTGTGTTTTGCAGGCCGACTTTCAAACCGTCCCCTTCCAGAGACTCCTTAAAGGCCTTGTACTGCTCTTCTGAAAGCATGCCTTTCCGGGCTTCCAGGGTCTCAGACATGACAGACCGCTGCACCTCTTCCAGCCCCGGATCAAAGACGCCATGCAGCAGATAATAATAGAGGTAGTACACCAGATTGGCGACCACGAAAACGGTAAACCCTACCTTGAGGGCCTGCTGAAACTCCAGCTTTCCTCCGATAGCCTGCCGCTCATCATCGATGGCTTTCCAGGCGATGGCCAGGTAGAGCCCTACCGTTGCCCAGTTCAGGAAAGAATTGAAAACAAGCTCTTTATTGATTAAATAAAATAGCAGGTAGATACCTACGGTAATTCCACCTGCTATAGTGCCGTACTTGACGCCTCGGTTTTGCTTTAGCATATGCTTATTGGTTGTACGGCAAATATACGGGGGCTAAAGCAAAAAAACAGTATGATCCTAAAGATAGCCTAAGACTATGTTTGGAGCGGGTTCGTCATGAAAATCAAGGAATTGTGCCCGCCTGCTGTGCCAGCATGGCCGGCAGGGTTCTGGCTAAATCTTTTTTAGCGCGTTTGGCGGGTGTTTACATCCAGACATTTATCATCAGGGCC
>JANSXW010000215.1 GCA_024742755.1 bacterium
GCAAAAGTACAGATGCTGCTGCTCTTCCTCTTGTAGGAGGCGGCAGCGGTAGATGACATCGGCTTTGAATTCTCTTAGGTTGGGCTGAATGCTAAGGCTGCTTTCCAGCTTCAGGCTCCCGAGGTCGGTGATGCGGGCAATATCCGGATAGAAGTGCTCAATATACTGCTTTGCTACTTCCGGCTTGCTCATAGCGTGGCGGAAAAAGCGGTCATCAGGTTGATGTATTTTGGGTCTTGAGGGCATAGTACAGAGATTAAGCACCTTAAAGATACAGAACCTTGCAATAAAACCCAAAATAATTTAAACAAATAAATTTAATTAGCCCGGTCGTACAGGAATTAACTGTTTCGTTTTTTAAGTGGGCCGGGTAGACAGGTCCTACGAAGTCTTTTGTTTGTTTTTTTCAGGTTATTAGGCATGCGACTCGCTCTTTACGTAGCTGAAGATGTCAGAGCCAGACTCAGCAGGGAGCGCGATAAGTTAAGTTCTATCAGAATAGGTAAAGAGGCTGTTGCAGCTAAGCCTTTCTGCCCGGGCTTATCCCTTGGTCAACTGCCCGATCAACCGGTCCAGCTTCTGCTCATCTTCCGCGTTCAGCGGGATGTCAGCCAGCAAGTCCTGAAGGATGTGCTTTTTTAGCGCAAAAGCATCTCCCTGTGATTTGACGGATAGGAATGTGGTGACCGTCTTCAGGCTCAGCTCTGTGAAGTCTGATAATTTTGCGGCAGTCCAGTCTGGGAAATGTACCGCAGTTTTGAGCAGGTTGAAAATGCTATTTTTGTATGCCCCCCTGTCCATGCCTTTCTCCAATCCTTCTTTTCGGCCTCTCTCCAAAATTTGCTCCAACGTACTCATGACTTCTGGTTTTATCGTGAATGTTGTGTCTTGGATCTGCTTCAGGAATTCTTCCTCCGAACGCTCTGCCACTCCCAGGATGTAGGTCGTCACTGCGCTGACTTTTTCTTTCCCGTCTGTCCCTTCAAAGATAAGCTGAAGGTACTTGAATATCAAGTGCTGCCGGTGCCGGAAAGCCATCGACATCAGTACACTTCGGAAGTAGCTTAGGTCGAGCCGCAGCAGCTCCTCCGGACTAAGGCGCGTGGCGTCCTGAAATAGAAAACGGAAGTTGGGGATATAGGGTTCGAGGGCAACGAAATGCGGATGCTCCTGAAATAGCTCGCCCAGGGTTTGCGGCACCCATTTTTCTTTGCCATTGTAAAAAATGAGAGGCAGCACCGGCTCTAATTTTCGGCCCCGCTTTTTTACTATGCTGGATAAAAGCTCCATGATGTATAGACCAACCTGCACCGCAACATACTTATCGGGCTTGGACTTGTGCTCAAATAGCAAACAGAAATAGAAGTGGTCGTCTGCCTCTCCCTGAAACCGGCAGCGATAAATTAGGTCCGCCTCGAATCGCTTCAGGTTGGGACGTATTCCGACGCTGCTTTCCAGCTTCAGGCTTGAAAGGTCAGCAATAGCCGCAATCTGCGGATAGAAATGCTGAAGGTAGGCCTTGACCACTTCCGGGTCGCTCATAGCCAGCTTAAAGAAGCGGTCGTCGGGCTGATGGATATCTAGGTTTTGGGGCATGGCACAGAGATTGCGTCTGCTCCAAAAATACAAAATTTGTTTAAATAAAACAGATTTTAACTCAAAATGTATTTAATTAATTTATGCATCCGCCCCTTCCTTCATGCGCTCCGCATTTTCCGTCACCTTCAGCTGCTCGATGATGGGGTCAAGGTCGCCCTCAATGATGGTCTGCAATGGGAAATTTTTGTGCTCGCCTTCCAAACGGTGGTCGGTGACCCGGTTTTGCGGGTAGTTGTAGGTGCGGATTTTGCCCGCCCGGTCGCCTGAGCCAACGAGGGATTTCCGCTTGGCGGCCTGCTCGGATTCGTACTCCTGCCGGCGGACTTCCATGATCTTTACGTACAGGCGGTTCAGGGCAATTTCGCGGTTCTTAATCTGGGAGCGCCCGTCCTGGCTTTCCGAGACAATACCGGTAGGCAGGTGGGTAATCCGTACCGCAGATTCTGTTTTGTTGACGTGCTGTCCGCCCGCACCGCTGGAGCGGAAGGTGTCAATTTTCAGGTCGGCCTTGTTGATGTCTACATCTTCCATTTCGAGCTTGGGCATGACAGCCACCGTCGCCGCAGATGTATGTACCCGGCCCTGAGATTCCGTTTGTGGAATACGCTGCACCCGGTGCGCACCGGATTCGAATTTTAGCAAGCCGTAGACATCATCGCCCCTAACTTCCAGGACGATTTTGTTATAGCCGCCCACCGTGCCTTCATTTACGCTGACGGCTTCTGTCTTGAGCCCTTTGGTATCAAAGTAGCGGGAATACATTCGGTAGAGGTCGCCTGCAAACAGGCTGGCTTCGTCCCCCCCGGTACCGGAGCGGATCTCGAAGATCACATCTTTGCTGTCTTCAGGGTCTTTTGGGATGAGGAGCATCTTGATTTCTTCCTCCATTTGTTCTCTTTGCGGCAGGAGTTCTTCCAGTTCCATCTTAGCCATTTCCCGCATTTCGCCATCTTCTTCCTTGATCATTTCCTGAGCCGTCTCGATATTGCCGAGCAGCTCCGCATACGTATCGTGGGCTTCCACGATGGGCTTGAGGTCTTTGTATTCCTTACCGATTTTGGTGTAGCGGTCCATATCAGAAATGACGTCCGGGTCGGCCATCTGTTCTTCCAGGTAGAGGTAACGGTCTTTTATGGCTTCGAGCTTATCCAGCATGATTGTTGTCGTTTGTTAAAGAGGATGGAAAAGAATAAAAGGAGAGGGGCAGTGCGGTACACTACGCTACATGAACTGATACGGAATGCTGTTGATGAGGTTCATTCTGCTTCAATTTGGACGGCAAAGTTAATACCTGCACCGCACAGAGAAAACAAAAAGAAGCGGAATTTAAGTTCCCTGCCCGGGCTTTCTTACTTTTGCACGTCCATATGGCTAGAATACTCCACATAGAAACGGCGACAGATGTCTGCTCCATTGCAGTCAGTGATGGTTTGCAATTGCTCAGCCTGCAAACTGCGGATGGTGTCCGGCAGCACGCAGCACAGATCACCCTCCTGATTCAATCCGTGCTCGAACGGGCCCGCCTCTCCCTGCCGGAAGTGGATGCGGTTAGTGTGAGCAGCGGGCCGGGGTCCTACACCTCCCTGCGCGTAGGCACTTCTACTGCCAAAGGCATCTGCTACACGCTGGATAAGCCTCTGATTGCGGTAGACACTTTGCAGTCCCTCGCCCTGGCCAGCCTGAACACGGAACGTGAAGAAGGGCTCTACCTGCCCATGATTGATGCCCGCCGTATGGAGGTCTATACGGCTCGCTTCGACGCCACCAATGAACAACTTACCGAAGCGGCCCCCCTCATCGTGGCAGCGGATACCTTTCAGGAGGAGCTGGATAAAGGCATCCCGCTGATCCTTTCCGGAAATGGTGCAGAAAAATGTAAAAAGGTACTCCCGGAATCCGGGATTCTCTACAGCCCGGTGGTTTGCTCGGCTGCGCACCTGATCCCTCTGGCCCTGCAGCGGTACGAGGCCGGACAGTTTGAAGATGTGGCTTACTACAGCCCATTCTATCTCAAGCCGCCGAATGTCACCAAATCGAATAAGAAATTGCTTTAATGTTTAGTGTTTCAATACCCTTAACGCACTGATCGCCCCAAGCTCATTGTGCACCCGCAACATATACCAGCCTTTCGGTAAATGGGAGAGATCCACCGGTCTGTTTGCGGAAGCGGAGGGCTGTACGCACTGCCCCATGGCGTTGAAGACGGAAACCGTAGCCTGCATAGGGATATTTCCTAACTGTACCTCGCCTTGTGTTGGGTTGGGGAATGCCACGACGGGATGCGCTTCCATTTCTGAACCCATTGGAATTGGAGACAGGAGGTCGCTCAGCCTGCCCCAGAATCCGCTGTTGGGGCCATTGCTCGGAATCGTTTCGCCATTGAAGGCGCCCGTATTGCCAAAGCTGCCCCCTGCATAAAGCTGCCGGTCATTGGAAAAAGCCAGGCACTCAATGAGGCCGAAGTCATTGGTGGGAAGCGTTCGGAGCCACCGGGCGTCGCCATCGGGCGTAAAAGCAGCAATGAGCCCCCAGATGATGCCGTCCTCGCCTACGTCAGCGCTCAGCCCATCCCAGCCAATACTGCCCTGAAAGCCGCCACCGAGGACGATGAAGTCGCGTTGTACAGCGATGCTTAGCCCATCCTGCACATCGGGCCCGCCGAGTGCCCGGCCCCAAAGCGGCATGCCATCGGCACTGTACTTGACCAGGAAGCAGTCGTCGTTGCCATTGCTGCTCTCAATGCTAAGGCCCTCAGACAGGTTCATCACGCCGATGATATTGCCCGTAGCGTAGAGGTTCCCGGCGGTGTCAATGGCAACGTCCTGCAGGTTGTCGTCGATTACGCCCCCCAGGTCACGTGCCCAGAGCGGTAAGCCGGTAGGGGAGAAGGCGGCGATAAACACATCCTGATTGAAAAAGCCGGCATCGAGGGGCGTACCGGCCAGTTCAGAAACGCCGTTGAAATTGCCGCCTACTCCGATTTGGCCGTCCGGGCCGACCGCCATGGCCGTAATGCGCAGGTCGTCTGCTCCACCGGCCTGAGTCACCCAGCGCAGTTGTCCATCGGGAGCATAGGCTGCGACAAAAAGAGAGGTGCTGCCTGGTTCGGCTTCGGTCACCAATGTGCTGTCTCCAAGCTCCAGCGTATTGCGGAAAAAACCGGCAATAACGATGGAGCTGTCGGGCAGGACTCCCACATCGGCTATATCTTTCAGCCCGTCGCCGCTCAGGCGCTTTGCCCAAACCAAATGGCCTTGCGGGGCGAACCGGGCCAGAAACAGGGACCTTACGCTGCTGCCAGTTGTTAGTATGGTGTCTCCAAGCGGAAGGTTGAACCAGTAGCTGCCGGCTACGGCGATATCGCCATTTGGGAGTTCGGCCAGCCCGCTTACCGTTTCGTTTTCCTGATCGCCCCCTTCCAGGTACCAGTTCAGATCGCCATTTGCATCGTACCCTGCCAAAAACAGGTCTGCTTTTCCGGAGCTGGACGTGCCATTTGGGAAGGCAGAAGAACCAAAGTATGTTCCGGCGATGACCGTCCCTCCGTCCCGAAGCGGCAGCAGGGCGTCCACGGATTCAAAGTTGTCCCCATCCACGGTCCGGAGCAGGGGCCAGGTTTGGGAAAAGGCCAGCACCGGGCCAAACAGAAGGAGAAGGCAGAGCGTTTTCATGCGGAATGAAGTTTTCGTGACAACTGCGGATGCACCATCCGCTCTTGAAGAATCGGTAAAATAACTAACTTCGCGCATCTTAATTGTAATCAACGTTACATACTCTATGAAAGCTAAAATGTTTTTCCTGTTACTCACACTGTTGGCGGTTCTGGCGATAAACGCCTGTGGCGGCGGCGCACAAGAGCAGGGTCAAGGTGGCGAGCCTGAGCTGGGTCAGACCGGCAACCCAACAATCGATGGCCTGACGCAGGCGATTGCCGCTGATCAGGATGACCCTGAGCTATACGTGCAGCGGGGCGATGTGTTTTATGAAAACCGTGGCTACGATGAAGCCATCCGTGACTATACCAAAGCCATTCAACTGGATACCACAAAGCCCGTTTATTACCATAAGCTGGCGGATGCCCACCTGGACTATTTCAAATCGCGCCAGGCAGTTGAGATTCTGAAAAGGGCGGCAGAACGCTTCCCGGAAGACATTCCCACCCTGCTGAAGCTGAGCGAATACCATCTCATTCTCACCCAATATGAGGAGTCTATGAAAGCCATCGACCGGGTGCTCAAGATTGACCCGCAGAATGCGGAAGCTTATTTTATGTTCGGGATGAACTTCGAGGAACGGCAGGATACGGTGCGGGCCATCAATAGCTATCAAAAAGCAGTGGAGCTCGATGCGAACATCATTGATGGCTGGATCAACCTGGGGCAGCTTTATGCCGGTTTGGGCGACCCGCTTGCACTGCGTTACTTTGATAATGCCACCCGGATTGCACCCAACGATATCACGGCCCTGCATGCCAAAGCCGATTACCTAACCGCGACCAATGACCTGGAAGGCGCGGTCGGGTTGTACCGTAAAATCATTACGATAGACCCGCAGTACGATGAGGCTTATTTCAATTCGGGCCTGTTGTATCTAGATATGGACTCTGTGGCTAAAGCGGAGCAACAATTCGACCTGACCGTTAAAACCTCGCCCACCCACATCAGGGGCTACTACTTCCGTGGGCTGAGCCGGGAAATGCAGGGCAAAGCTGCCGAGGCCAAAGCGGACTACGAGCAGGCCCTGCGCATGGCCCCGGACTACGAGCAGGCGCAGGAACGGCTGAATGGGCTAAAGGAAGCGGGTTAGGCATAGGCTACAAGGCGGTTTTTAGCAGGATAGGTTAGAGGAACCGTCTGTCACACCTTATACTTAGGTATTGCAGGCATCGAATTCAAATAAATCTTCCTGCTGCCCACCAAAAAACCTTCATTTTGAATCTTTACCTTTGCAGCGTTGACAGAACAAAATTGAATACATGAGGCTGATAGACACACACGCGCACTTGTACTCCCGGAAATTTGATGCTGACCGGGCAGAGATGATGGAGCGGGCCATGGAAAGCGGGGTTGACCGGTTTTTTCTTCCTAATATAGACCATGCCTCTATTGAGGGCATGCTGCAGATGGAAGAAGACTATCCGGGGCAGTGTTTTGCGATGATGGGCATCCATCCGTGCTCTATCAAAGAAGATTACACGGAAGAACTGGCCGTAGTGGAAAAATGGCTGGGAGAGCGCCCGTTTTGTGCCATTGGTGAGATCGGTATTGATTTGTACTGGGACAAAACCCATTTTCGTCAGCAGCAAGACGCTTTCCGTCAGCAAATCCAATGGGCAAAAGCGCTTGACATCCCGATCGTGATTCACTCCCGTGACGCTACGGCAGAAGTGCTGGAAATCCTGGACGAGCAAAAAGACGAGCGGCTTCGGGGGATTTTTCACTGTTTCACCGGTTCGCTGGAAGAAGCAAAGCGTATTATAGATTTAGGTTTTTATCTGGGCATTGGAGGGGTAGTGACCTTTAAGAACGGCGGCCTGGATAATGTGGTGAAGGATATTAGCCTGGAGCACCTGGTGCTGGAGACCGATGCGCCTTACCTTGCTCCTGCCCCCAAACGGGGCAAGCGCAATGAAAGTGCCTATGTGCGCCTGGTTGCGGAAAAGATCGCAGCCGTGCAGCAGGTGCCCTTTGCGGAGGTTGCCCGTCAGACTACCGCGAATGCAGAAGCCCTGTTTAAGGTAGAGGAACTGGCGTCCCAAGCCTTATTATAATGAAGGTGTAAAGCAGTTTGAATAAGCGCCGATTAGGATTTGTAATATCTTTTTACAATTTTTGTGTGCCTTGATATTGGCAAAAGACGCTTAATAATTATATTTGCTCGTGCGCCGCTGGTAGAAGCGGCGTTGAAATGTTGAACGGAGAGGTGCTCGAGTGGCTGAAGAGGCACGCCTGGAAAGCGTGTATACTGCAACCCAGTATCGAGGGTTCGAATCCCTCTCTCTCCGCAAGCGCAATATCTGTAGCTGGGATTTCCGGAGCAGATTTTGTACGATTTCCAACTTTAACTGGTTTGACTAACTTTTAAAAAACAATCGAAAAAACCTTATTGA
>JANSXW010000154.1 GCA_024742755.1 bacterium
TAATTTTAGGAGCCGATCATCAAACGAACAGCAGGAAACCAACCGGTACCGGCATTAAAGCTAAACCATGAATTTTCACGCAGCGAAAGCTTTTATCCTCGACAAACTGGAATCCGAACTTAGCAATCAGCTCTACTACCATGGCATTCATCACACGCTTGATGTTTTGTACACTGTGGAGGAGCTCTGCTATTACGAAAAGGTGACCCCCTATGAGGAAATGCTGCTGAAAACAGCCGCCCTGTTCCACGATTCCGGCTTTACCATCTCTGCTCAGGAGCATGAGCGCCTCGGCTGCAGCATCGCCCGCGACCACCTGCCCCGTTACGGCTACAAACCGCAGGAAATAGAGCGCATCTGCGGTATGATCATGGCCACCAAAATCCCGCAGACTCCTAAAAACAGGCTGGAGCAAATCATGTGCGATGCCGACCTCGACTACCTCGGGCGTGATGATTTCTACGATATCGGGCGTACCCTTTTTGAGGAGCTCAAAGCCTCCAATGTGCTCACTTCTGAGGAGGCCTGGAACCGGATTCAGGTCAGCTTCCTGGAACAACACAGCTTTTTTACCCTTACCAACCGCAAGCGCCGCGCCCCTAAAAAGCAGCGCTATCTGTCTGAATTAAAGGAACTTGTAGCAGAATATGAAAAAAATTAGTGGGCAAAGCAGCGCATTGGGCTGCCCGGCCGTTTACGTTATAGTTTGATGATATAGGCGTAAATTTTGTAAGCAGCCCCTAGCTACACTCACTAGTTTTAATTGTAGGGGCTGCCTACTTTTCTCTCCTGCTCTTTTTCTCGGTTAAACTTTCCTGTTTTCGCTTAGTCTAATGGTGACACAAAAACACCCTGCTGCTATGGCTATGCCCCGGATGGTAACCCTCACTGCTGTTTTCGCTTTACTGTTTGCCCTCACGGCTTTCGACCCCAATTTTAACCCCGCCGGCAATGATTGCCTGGACCTGCCGGAAGAAGCCCCGTTCAATTATGCCAACCTGCCTTTGCCGCCCTTCCTCAATGCGCCCCCCATTCAGGGTGCGGATAATACACCGGCTGATAACCCCGTCACCGATGATGGGGCAACCCTGGGCCGGGTCCTGTTTTACGATACCCGCCTGTCGGTCAACCAAACCGTAGCCTGCGCTTCCTGCCACAAACAGGAACTCGCTTTTTCAGATGATGCCACGCTGAGCGAAGGCTTCGATGGGGAACATACCGGTCGGCACTCTATGGGGCTAAGCATGGCGAAATACTATCCCAACGGGCATTTCTTTTGGGATGAGCGCTCCGGCACGCTCGAAGAGCAGGCGCTGTTGCCGATTCAGGACCCCGTGGAAATGGGGCTTACCCTGGACGAGCTCATTTTTCGCCTGGAAACCACGGCGTTTTATCCGGCACTTTTTGAGCATGCCTATGGCGATGCTGCAATCACAGAAGACCGCATTGCCAGGGCGCTCGCCCAGTTCATCCGCTCTATGGTCAGCTATCAGTCCAAATGGGATCAGGGGCGGCAGCAGGCGCCTCCGGGCCCGCCGAATCAGGGCCCGCTGCCCAATTTTACAGCGCAGGAAAACTTGGGCAAAGCTGTGTTTTTTGACCCGGAATTGGGGAATTGCGCCGTTTGTCACGGAACCGATGCCTTCATCGCATCCGAGGCGCGCAACAACGGCCTGGACACCGACCCCTCCATCGACCCTGGCCTGGGAGGCGTTACGGGCAACCCCCAGGAAATCGGGCTCTTCAAAGTGCCTTCCCTCCGCAATATCGGGCTCACAGCCCCCTACATGCACGATGGCCGCTTCGAAACGCTGGAGGAAGTGGTAGACCATTACAATAGCAACGTGCAGCCCCACCCCAACCTGTCTCATCAGCTCCGTATTGGGCCCAGCGGTCCGCCCCGCCACCTCAATCTGACGGAGGAAGAACAGGAGGCCCTCGTCGCCTTTCTCCACACCCTGACCGATGAAGCTTTTATCACGGATGAGCGCTGGTCGGATCCCTTCTGCAGTACGCCTTCCGCTACGCTGGAGCCTTTGCCGCAACAGGGATGGACGGTTTTCCCCAACCCCGCCGGCCCTGCCTTTACCGTGCGCCTGGACCACTGGTCGGGGCAGCCGGCCCAACTCCGCTTAATGAACAGCAACGGGCAGCAACTTCGCTCCTGGACGGTCTCCCAACCGGTCCTGCAACTTCACCGGGAGCAGTTGGCACCGGGCTTGTATTATCTGGTGCTGCAGGGGCAAAATGGGGCATCCACTCAGCCCATTGTCTTCGAATAAGCAGGCAGGATCGAACAAAGCCGGGCAAAAGACGAGTTGTATCTTTAGAAGCAGCCTGATGATTGTTGAGATAGCCACCGCTGTCAAAATGTTGTCACGCCATTTCGGAAGAACCATTCTGCATGACGTCTAAAATGCCTGTCTATGTTTGACCAACTTTTAGAAACCTCTTATGCCTGGCTACTGCCATTGGTACAGCTTGTACTGGCGGGGCTTGCCGGTTTCGTCCTCTTTTGGGGGATATTCAAAATGATCCACTGGTATGGAGAACGCCGGGACAGCCTGCCTTTTCAGTCCTTCAACCGAAATCTGCGCCGCCCTGCCCGCTTTCTGGGCGTGGTGGTCGGGCTGAATATTGCCATTGCCTTTATTGAAGTGAGTGAGCGGGTGGCAGGCAATCTGAGCATCCTGTTTGAAAGCCTCATTTATGTATTCGGTGGCTGGGCACTGATCGAACTGACCGATGTGGTCAGCGACCTGGTCCGCGACCGCTACCGCCTCACCAAGGAAAACAACCTCACAGAGCGCAAAATCATCACACAGTTCCAGTACATCAAAAGGGTGGTTTCTGTGGTCGTCTTTATAGTAGCAGTAGCCTTCATTTTGCTGCAGTTCGACAAGGTGCGGGAGTTGGGCACTGGCCTGCTGACCTCAGCCGGTGTAGCGGGCATCATCATCGGTTTGGCGGCCCAAAAGTCGATTGCCAACCTCCTCGCTGGCTTTCAGCTGGCCTTCACGCAGCCCATCCGCATTGATGATGTAGTCATCGTGGAGAATGAATGGGGCAAAATTGAAGAGATCACCTTAACCTACGTGGTGGTCCGCATCTGGGATGAGCGCCGGCTGGTGGTCCCGCTGAATTACTTCAATGAAAAGCCTTTCCAAAACTGGACGCGGAGTTCTTCCCAGCTGCTGGCGTATGTATTTTTATACACGGACTACCGGGTGCCGGTGGACGCCTTGCGGCAAAAATTCACCGAGTTGCTGGAGGGCAATCCGCTGTGGGACAAACGGGTCAACGTGGTACAGGTCACGAATGCCGACCGGCACACCATGGAAATCCGTGCGCTCGCCAGTGCCCGCAACGCGCCCGAAGCCTGGGACCTGCGCTGCCAGGTACGCGAAGGGCTGATCACTTTCATACAAAAAGAGTACCCCGAAAGCCTGCCCCGGACACGAGTGGAATGGGCACCGCTCAAAGAAGGTGCGAATGCACAGAACGGCGCGCCTGAGTTCACTTCCCAAAACGAGCCTTCGGGGGGTAAAGGCGGTTCACCGGATTAATCCTTGAGTGCTTTCGTTTTTGCCTTAGCTTGTTCTACAATTTGCTTTTGCTTATTGACGGCTTCGGCTTTCATCTGGGTGTCCTTTTGCGCACTGCCCAGCTTTTTCTTTAGTTCAGCAAGCTCAGCTTCCAGGTCCTTTATATCCTCAGCAATATCTTCTTCGGTTTTGCGGGTATCCTTTAGCGCCTTTTCCATGTCCTTGAGTTTGTCCTCTTCTGCTTCCAGGGCTTCTTCCGCATATTCCTTCATTACAAAATTGCGGAAGCCTTCCAGCCAGGTGCGGGCACCCTCCATGCGGTCAGGGTGGGTCGCGGAAGAGAGGTAAGCGCCGCCCAGGTCAAACCAGATGGTCACGATAGCGCCCGGTGCCGGTTTCTTCGATTTTACCGTGGAGTAGATGTCAATCGTGTTGGCGCTGATGGCTTCGATCTCGGCATTATCGCCAAAGTATTCACCGGCGTCATTCTTCTTGGGCTTGCGGGCATCGAAGTCCTTTTGGTAGTCCACCCAGAGGTCTGCGATGTCATCGGCTTCACCAATTTGAAAGTCCACCAGGAAGCTGTTGTGTACGCCCTTGCTCATGGAGCGTTCGCCTTCTGCAAAAGGCTGCCCAATGGCAACTCCAAAGCTGAAGGTCAATAATGTGAATACGAGCATGTTCTGTTTCAAGCGTAGCATAGTTTTTGTTTTTTTGACGGTTGAGACGGCAATCGTCACAATCCGTTGGTTTTGCTACTGCTTTAACGGGCGGTCTGAGCAGGTGTTCAAAAAGCAAAAGCCCGGTGCAAACGGAGCGGCACCGGGCTATGCTGTTTCTTTTGGTGAAGCACTACGGGTTCACCTCCGTCTCCAGCGTATGCAGGACTGAAGCTTGAAAGTATCCTAATGCGCCACCTTCGATATTGGTCCGCACATTGGCAGGCTGTCCGCTAAACATGCCGCCATCGTTGTTGATATTAGAGCTAAGGTCGAGGTAGTACCGGTACGCCTGACGGGTAATAGGGTACATCTCCAGCCTGGCTTTGTCCGATGCAGCGTAGTAGAGCGGGGCTGGAAGGGCCTGAATATTGCCCCCCAGTATCGTGTCGTCGTACGCGAAAATCCAGCTGCCGTCATTCGTGAACAGGGTATCATTGCGGTAAAACTTGAACAGGTAGAAGTTTTCGGTCTCCTGTGGTTCCTTACCGTAGATGAGGACCTCGTAGAACCGGCCTTCTTCTTCCGGGTCCGCTTTTTCCTCCGGGTCTTCCCGCACAGAGAGGCTGTCCAGCGGTGGGACGTCCTGCATCACCTCCTCAGCAGTATAGGTTTGTCCATCCACTTCCACGTGCAGGGTGTAGGTCATGCCGGGTGTCCCCGCGAAAGCCTCCACCGGTACATAGTAGCCGGGCGTACTTTCTGTATAATCCATCACTTGGCCATGCGCATCCGAAACGCTTACCGATGCTCCGCTGACCGTCGGCACCTTTTCCTTTGCGCCAAAGGGGATGGTCCGGGTCAGCTGAACGTACTGCCGGCCTGGCTGATTGGTAACGAGAGCTTCGATGATGAGCCTGGGCTCGGCTTGCTGAATGTCTAGCTCGATGACTTCATCGCAGCTGCTTAGCGCAATAACAGACAAGAGAATAATGATGATGTTTTTCATGGTGCAGGTCAATTCGGGTGGTTAAAAATTAAAGTTCCAGGTGAAGTAGGGCATTGCGCCAAAGAGGTAGACCATCCGGGCTTCCTTCTCAGTGCCATCGCCTATGATGTTGCCGTCGTCGTCTTGTTTGGTCTGGGTGTAGATCGTCCAGGGGTTCTTGCGGTTGTAGGCATTGTACACCCCGAAGCTGAAGCTGTTGTTCCACCGCCGGCCTTCGTTTTTCTTAGGCTCGTAGGTGGCGGAAAGGTCCAGCCGGTGGAAGTCAGGCAGGCGGTAGCCGTTGCGCTCGGAGTAGTAGTTGGCCAGGTAGCCGTCAAACTCGTATTGCCCTACCGGCAGCGTGATGGGGCGGCCGGTGGCGTAGGTGAAGTTGGCCCCCACATTCCATCGGCCGTTGATGTCATAGTTCATCGCTACATTCAGGTTGTGTCGGCGGTCGTGATTGGCGGGGAAAGGCCGGTCGGCATTGAGGCCCGGCACGTCCATTTCGGCCCTGGACCAGGTATAGCTGACAAAACCCCGCAGGCTGCCTTTGTTCTTGCGCAGGAACAGCTCCAGCCCGTAGGCTTCTGACTCGCCCTGCCGGAATTCGGTCACGATGTGGGGGTTGAAAAACAACTGGGCGTTATCCACAAAGTCGGTCACATCAGTGGATTTTTTGTAGTAAGCTTCTGCTGAAAACTCGTAAGTGTTGTCCTGCAAATTCCGGAAGTAGCCTACCGCCAGTTGGTCCGCCCGCTGCGGGTCGAGGTAGGGCGAGCTCGGTGACCAGGTCGCAAAGGGGATGGGCACCGTCGAGTTGGAAACCAGGTGCACGTACTGCACCATACGGTTGTAGGAGAGCTTCAGGGACTGCCTGTCGTCGATCATGAAGCGGGCACCAAAGCGGGGCTCTGGATTCTGAAAGCTTTTGATGATGTCAAAGTTGCCATAGACGGTGGAGTCCACCACCTCAATATTGCCGTTGTTGCCCGGCTCGGCGTAGTCATAGACAGTGCCTTCGCCAATATTCTGGAAAAGGCTGTAGCGCACGCCATACTCCAGGCTCAACCGGTCGCTCACCTGATGTTCCGCGCCTGCGTACAGGGCGTGGTCCAGGGCAAACTGCTTTTGCATCTCGGTCGTTTCGTAGATGCTGTCGCCCCCATTGGGTGTAATAGTGCCCGGTGTGAACCGGCGGTAAATGCCCTGATAACCAAATTTGAGGGTGATGTCCGGATTGAGGAAAAAGGTCATATCCTGCTTCAGCGAAGCTTCCCGCTGATTGGCCACCCACTCAAAGCCCTGCACTGCGTCCTTGTCCTGCAGGGCGTAGTCAAAGTCGCTGTAGATCAGCGTCAGGTTGGAAAACAGGCGCTCACTGAACAGGTGGTTCCAGCGGAAAGAGGTCGTGGTATTCCCCCAGTCCATTTGGAAGGCATCGTCAAACTGCCAGATGTCGCGCCCGCTGTAGGCAGACAGGAAGAAGCGGTCTTTGTTGCTCGCTTTCCAGTTGACTTTGGCATTCAGGTCGTGGAAGATGACCGCTGTGCCGTCCAGTTGTTCGCTGTTGCGGGTGTAGAGGTCGGCGTAGGAGCGGCGGCCCGCCAGGATAAAGGAGGCTTTGTCTTTCACAATCGGCCCTTCAATGGTGCCCTTCGCGGCCAGGATACCGATGCCGCCTGAGCCGGAAAACTGTTTGGCGTTGCCGTCCCGGGTGGTCACTTCCAGCAGGGAAGACAGCCGGCCTCCGTACTTGGAGGGGATACCGCCCTTGTACAGCTCGGCATTCTTAATGATGTCTGCATTGAAGACCGAGAACAGCCCAAAGAGGTGGCTGACATCGTAGACCGGTGCCTCATCGAGCAGCACCAGGTTTTGGTCTGCGCTGCCGCCCCGTACGAAGAAGGCCGAGGTCCCTTCCCCTGCGCTTGTCACGCCCGGCAGGGTTTGGATGGTTTTGATCACATCCGGCTCGCCCATCAGGGACGGCATTTTCTTGATGTCCTCAATGGGCAGTGCGATGCGGCTCATGGCTACCTGCTTCACGGATTCGTTGGCGGCCTTATCCGTTACGACCACTTCCTGCAGCACAGCGGAAGAGGGCGTGAGCTCCACATTCAGCTCCGTGTCTGCGCTCAGGGTGATGGTCCGGGTCAGCGACTGAAAGCCCAGGTAGGTGAACGTGAGTTCGTACTGCCCGGCAGGCAGGGTAAGGGAATAGAATCCATAGAGGTTGGTGGTCGCCCCGGCGCTGGTAGTAGGTTCAAGGACATTGGCATACAGCAGTTCTTCTCCGCTGCTGCCGTCTTTGATGTACCCGCTGAGGGTGTACTGAGGTTCGTTTTGTGCCCTCCCTGCCTGAATGATGAACAGGCAAAGCAGGCTGGCCAAAATGGCTCGCTTTTTCATGGTTTTGATTTTCGGATGATTTCTAAAGTGTGTGTCGGAATCGCTGTACTGATGCTTTTGCCCCCCATCGCCCCCCTGTCTTTTTTTGAGAATGCTGCCAACTTCACGCCCTTTCCGACCAATAGATAGGCCCACCCGACGAATGAATGCCCGTTTTGCCCTACCTTTGCGGCAGCCAAAAAAGTCACCATGTCTGTAGAGAAAGAATTGATGGCCCGCAGCGGCCATGCCTGCGAGCTATGCGGGCAAAGCGAATCCCTTGGGGTCTATACCGTCCCTCCGGCTGAGGCCCCATCCGTAGCTGAAAGCATACTGGCTTGCGGGGCCTGCCGGGCACAACTTGCGGACCCGGACCACCTCGACCCCAATCACTGGCGCTGCCTCAATGACAGCATGTGGAGCACCGTCCCGGCGGTACAGGCCGTAGCCTGGCGCATCCTCAACCGCCTGCGCGGAGAGGGCTGGCCCGCTGAGCTGCTCGATATGATGTACCTGGACGAGGAGACCCTGGCCTGGGCTAAGGCCGGGCTGCCGGATGAAAACGCATTGGTCCACCTCGATAGCAACGGGCAGGTGCTCGAAGCCGGGGATACCGTTACACTGATCAAAGACCTGAAGGTTAAAGGGGCCAATTTTACGGCCAAACGGGGCACCGCCGTCCGCCGCATATCACTGGTACACGACAATGCCGGCCAGATCGAAGGCAAAGTGGAGGGGCAGCAAATCGTCATTCTGACCGAGTATGTAAAGAAAAGAAGCTGATACAGCGGGCTTGTCTCACAGGTACTTTTCATCTGTCCGGAAAACGGCTGCATACATCGAAAAAGTCCTAATGTTTTATTAAAGGTTTTGAACTTGGCAATACTTGCACCCGTTGTGCAGTTTTGAGAGACATATTGACTGACATCCAAAACCGAGCTATTCCTTATGGTAATACCCCCTACACTTGACAACTACTCTTTGGGCTTTACACCTGACCCTAAAGCCCGCTTGAACACCAGCTTTGACGACCGCTAGTTCCGCACCGTAATTTTTTACGTTTGGAAGGGGAAGCGTCAGGGCAGCAAAACAACACAACCATGAGGAGGGCTGCACTATTTGCACTTTTAAGCACCGTATTGACCATTTCGCTCAGCGCCCAGATTGACTGCAAGTCTGGCGATTGCATCAACGGAGAAGGGGTTTGTATATACCCCAGTGGTGCCCGCTACGAGGGGCGCTTCCGGGACGGCAAGCCACAGGGCAACGGCACCTTGATTTTCTCCGATGGCCGGGAGTATACCGGCGACTGGAAAAATGGCTTCAAGGAAGGCCGGGGCATTCTCACCTATCCCAATGGCGACAAATACACCGGTGATTTCCGGGACAACAAATTTCACGGCCGCGGCATTATGGCGTATGCCAATGACAACCGCTACGAAGGCTTTTGGGTGAACGGGCAGCAATCCGGCAAAGGGACGCTCCATTTTGCCAATGGCGACCGTTATGAAGGCGGCTTTATGGCCGGGCAGTTCAATGGCACGGGCCGGATGTACTACTCGGATGGCTCTGTCTATGACGGGCAATGGAAAGACAATGACCGCCACGGCCGGGGCAACCTTTCCTTTCCGGACGGGGAGGAGATCGTTGGCGAATGGTCGGACGGGCAGTACCTGGCCGATTGGAGCAAATTTGGTTACGAAGGCGACACCACGAACCTCCGCAATTGCAACAACATCTACTGCCAAAACGGCAAAGGCAAATTCACCTATGAGGATGGCTCCAAATACGTGGGCGATTTCCGGGAAGGGCAGCCGGAAGGCCACGGCACCGTCTACTACGTGAGCGGTAGCAAATACATGGGCAGCTGGAAAGACCACACTCCACATGGGCGGGGCGTGATGTACTACGCAAGCGGCCGGGTGGTTGGTGCGATCTGGGACTTCGGCAAGCCTGCCAAAAAGTTATTCATAGAAGGCGGTACCGATCAGCAGATGCCGGTAGCGGTGGAAAGAGACCCCGAAGTGAAAATATGGGCCGTTATCATCGGTGCAGCCACCTACTCCTACATGCCCACCCTGCGCTACACGGATGATGATGCCTATCAGCTGTATGCTTTTCTGAAGAGCCCGCAGGGTGGTGCCATTCCTGACAATCAAATGCGGCTGCTCATTGATGAAGACGCCACCTATCGCAACATTAAGGAAGCCATGCGCACTACCTTTATGCGGGCGGATGAGAATGATGTTATCCTGTTCTACTTCTCCGGTCATGGGCTGCAGGGCTTCTTCATGCCGGTAGACTACGATGGCTACCACAACAAGCTCATGCACGAAGACATTAAATTCATGCTCGAGAACAGCCGGGCCAAGCACAAAGTCGTACTCGCGGATGCCTGCCACTCCGGTAGCTTGCTGGCGCGCCGCAGTGGGTCGGCCGGTGACCTCAGCCGGTTGTACAAAGCCTTCGAGGATACCAAGGGCGGGCTGGCGCTCATGATGTCCTCCAAGGGGGAAGAGTACTCTCTGGAAGACGGCGGGCTGCGGTCCGGTATTTTCAGCCACTTCATGGTGCGCGGGCTGAAGGGCGAAGCCGATAGCAACCACGACGGCATCGTGAATATTCAGGAGCTGTTTGATTTCGTGCATCAGCAGGTGCGCCGCTATACCGGAAATGTGCAGACGCCAACGCTCACCGGGGAGTTTGACCATCGCATGCCGATTGCGGTGGTGCGGGAGGATTAGTGAACAGAGTTTTTTATCTTCCCGGTAAAAAAAGATGCGAAACCTTCTTTTTGCCCTGGCTTTCCTACTGCCCGCCGCAGGCTGCAACTCCGGCGGGCAGGCGGAGGCTCCACAGCCACCAACGGAGCTTTCCAACCTGATTGACCAACTCAAGGCTGCCCATGCGCCCGATAAGCGGGTGGCCCTCCTTGACATCCGCGCTGAACAGCAGGATGGTCAATGGCTGCTCACCGGCGAAACCAATCTGCCCAATGCCAAAAAAGCCCTGGAATCAGAAGCAGAAGCACTGGGGTACGCCACCGCAGTGCAGCAACTGCCGGATGAAGCCCTGGAAGGCATGCATTATGGCATTGTCAATCTCTCCGCCTGCAATATCCGCTCCAAACCGGGGCATTCTTCCGAATTGTCTACGCAGTCGACCCTCGGCACCCTCCTCAACGTACTGAAAAAAGAAGACGGCTGGTACCTCGTGCAAACCCCTGATGGCTACCTGGGCTGGCTGGATTCCGGAGGCTTTGAGCTGACCGGTAAGGCCGGAGCAGAGGCATGGGTCAGTAACGAGCGGGTGATTTACCTGCCGGATTTTGGCTTTTCCTACAGCAGCCCGGGCGGTTCAGGCGTCGTTTCTGATCTGGTGGCCGGCAATATCCTGCGCAAGCTCGGACAGGAGGGCGGCTTTACAAAAGTACAGTACCCCGATGGCAGGGAAGCCTACGTCATGGCCGATGAAGTCATGGATTATCAGGCCTGGCTCGACAGCCGCTCGCCTACGGCGGAGAACATCCTCCGTACCGCAAGCCGCTTCATGGGGCGCCCCTACCTTTGGGGCGGCACCTCCGGCAAAGGCGTGGACTGCTCCGGGTTTACCAAAACGGTTTTCTACCTGAACGGGCTGATGCTGCCCCGGGACGCCTCTCAGCAGGTGCACACCGGCATTGAGGTGGAAACCGATACCACCTTCTCCAATCTCCTCCCCGGCGACCTCCTTTTCTTTGGCCGGAAAGCCACTGCCGAAAAGCCGGAAAAGATTACCCATGTAGCCATTTATCAGGGCGACGGCGCTATCATTCACGCCTCCGGGCAGGTACGGGAAGAGAGCCTGCGCCGGGGCGATTCCACCTTTACAGAATACCGGCTGACGTCTTTTGTACGGGCCAGGCGGATGCTCGTGGATCAGCCCACGGAGTACGGGATATTGCCTTTGGCGGAAGTGCCAGGCTATTAATTTTAGAAATCCCTAAATTTAAAAGTAACCACCCTATGCGAAGCTTACTGTCTGCACTGATTCTGCTTATGACCATTTCTCTGGCCGCTCAGACCGGCTTTCCTGACATTGATCAGGCTATAGCCGAAGGTGAATTCCGGGCTGCTCAGGACCTCATTGCCAGCCGTATTGCCGAAGGGGGGCTGGAAGAGGCCACTGCCTATCAGCTGCAACTACAATCCGCCCTGCTTGATCGTATTAAGCTCGACTTTTCGCGGGATGAAGCCTACATCCGGGAGACGCTGGGCGCCTACTTTCCCAATCTGACCGATGCGCAGCTACGGGCCTGGGAGGAGAGCGGCGAACTGGAAATGCGCGTTATTGAAGGCGAGAAGCGCTACTTCCGGAATGCGGTTTGGAACCTTTTCCGGGTAAATGCGGAGGCCAAAGCCAGAAAGGAAGAAGTGGATGGCCCGGGCAGCCAAACCCTGGACAGTTTTCTGCAGGCTTATCTGCCCCGCGCTGTAGAGGCGGTAAAAGGTAAGGAGGTGCCCGTCGACCGCCCCCGCACCCTCAAACTCAACTATACCCTGCGCGTCAAGCCCGATGCCGTACCCCACGGTGAAATGGTCCGCGCATGGCTGCCCTATCCCCGTCCGAGCCGCGACCGCCTGGCCGCACCCCAATTGCTCAATGCCAGCGAGCCCCACTACATTATCTCGCCCCTGAGCTATCCGCATACGTCCATTTACATGGAAAAGCCAGCAGTGGCGGGGGAATGGACGGAATTTCAGTATGAAGTATCCTACACGGCTTACGATCACTGGCAGGATTTGCGGAATGCGAAAGTGGAGCCTTATGACACCTCCTCCATGCTGTACCAGTACTACACGCAAGAGCGGGCACAGCACATCCGCTTTACGCCGGAGGTACAGCAGCTCGCTCAGAAAATCATAGGCAATGAGCAGGACCCGGTACAAAAAGCCTGGCTCATCTATCAGTGGATTGGCGAAAATATTCCCTGGGCGAGTGCGCTGGAGTATTCCACTATGCCCAATATCCCGGCTTACTGTATTGAAAATCAGCGGGGGGACTGCGGGATGAAAGCCTTGCTGTTTATCACCCTCTGCCGCTATGTGGGCATTCCGGCGAAGTGGCAAAGCGGGTGGTTTCTGTATCCGGTCAGCAAAAACCTGCACGACTGGTCGGAGCTGTACTTCGAGGGGCTGGGCTGGGTGCCCGTTGACCCTGATTTCAACCAGCAGGCCATTGAGGATAACCCGGAAGCCCGCCGTTTTTTCTTCGGTGGGGCCGATGCTTACCGACTGATTGTCAATGATGATTTTTCCGGTGATTTCTTCCCGGCCAAGGTGCACCCCCGCAGTGAAACGGTGGACTTTCAGCGGGGTGAGGTGGAATGGCGCGGGGGTAATCTATACTTCAATCAGTGGTGGTATGCTCTAAGATTATAGCAAACTATAAATCAAAGTTATCTTTTTCAAAGAATTTTATCTTATATTTGAGATGCTAACTTAGCATCTCAATGTTTAAGTAGTTGATCTTGGAATATCTTAGCTGACTTTGTAAAAATATTAAAATGAAACTCTCTGTAATTTTTCCTCTTGTATTTCTTTGCTATGTACTTGTTTTTGCCCAAAATGAGCCCCCAATGGAATCTTTTTCATGTGGAACTCTCCCTAGGAGTAGTATTTCAAGGAATTTGTCTCCTACGATTGGACTTTTTGACTCAGAAGTAATTCGAGGAAGCGGATCCAATTGTAGTAGGGTTTGGATTAAAGTTAATATCCACTTTTTTCTTGATGACAATTGCAATGGTTCAATTTATCCATTGCCTAATATTCCATATGATATGGATAGAGCATATGAGCGTGCCGAACAGCTTATAGATGAATGTAATGAACAATTAGCAAATGATACAAAAGTACAATGGGCTCAAGTTGAGCGCTGGAATTTTGGCTCAAATCCAGGTCAAGAACCAATTCAGGGGGTTCAGTGTAATCCTATAAGATATGCTTTATCGGGTGTTTATATTCATTGTAGTACTACGGCAGAAGGTATATCTGGAAGTAATGTTGGTTGGTTTAGGGATAACTTTGGTGTAAATGTCAATTCTGAGTATAATGTGTTTATGATAGAATGGATTGGTTCCTCAACAGGGCAAGCAGACGGAATACCTGGTAAGGCTTTTACAGCAGAGAACTTCAGTATATCCGTTTTTAACCATGAAATGGGACATGTATTGGATTTACGACATACTTTCTCATCACTTGAATCTTTAACGGACACTCCTGATATAGAGTTTGAGATTGATTACAATTGTGATGGAGACAATAATGACTCTTGGACGAACGGTGGGATCACAATATCAGAGTCTCAAAGGTTTGATAGCAGGATATGGTGTAAACCATCAGATTGTCCAAATAATCTACCTTATCAACCATTGGATTACGATTTAGATGGAATTATTAATTATCAGGATCCATGTAACCCCCAAATAGAAGAACTTGAACCGAATTCTTCACTAGAAGGATGCCTTCCTCAACCGTGGTGTAATGATGAATTCCATTCCAATAACATAATGAATTATTCACAGTATACGCAAACAGATGGGGTTTTTACTTCACAGCAAATAGATGTTATGGTTAATCACCTTAATGTTGATGCAAACTCCTATATAGAGGCTGTTTTAGCAGATGATCAGTGCCCACCTCCCATGGCAAATATTCATATTTTTCCTAATGAAGATGTGGATGACTGTGCATTTTGTTTTCAGTTAGAGGCGACTATGCATGATAACGAATACCGCATAGAGTTTCTGACTTTATCAGGGGCAGTTCAATACGATACTGGATGGAAAACTGGACCTGCCATTGAGCAATGTATTTCCAGGTCCATTAAATATATAAACGAATATAAGCATGGTTTTCAGCCCAATACGGCTTATATAGCTAGAATGACTGTTGAAAATGTATGCGGGGATCAAGCTGTTGAAGACCGTATGTTTACATTGCCTCCTCTTTCAGGTTGTCAAGAACCAATTCCTAAAATCACAATTAAATCTTTATATCCCAATCCATTTACCAACAACTTAAACTACGAATACACTGTGGAAAGACAAGGGCATCTGAAAACATGGCTTGTCCCATCTACAAATGGATCCTCAGAAATTCTTTTAAATTCGGAGCAAGTAATAGCAGAAGGAACCTATATAAGAACTGTAACACCACCAAGTAATATAACTTCTGGCGTTTATTACTTGGTATTAGATTTGGATGGCGAGGTTATTGGTTCTATTCTAATAAAGCTGTAACGCATGAATATTCAAAAGTTTTTTCTGACGGTCATTGTGGTAACTTTGGTTATTACAGTCATCACTGCTACCACAGCCTATTGCCAACAAAATGCAAGGTTTCAGGTCGCCTTATATTTTGAAGATGCTGCTGGGAATAACGATTCGTTATTAATCGGTTTCGATGCAAATGCTTCTAATGGCTTCGACCCTGAATTTGGAGAAATCATGGATGATTCTCCTATGAATGCTGTATTCGATGTTCGGGCAGTTGACCCTGATAATTATTCTCCTTTTTCACAAGAGCCTTTATACCAAAGCTTAGTTACCCAATCAACAAATGGTGCTCCGGACGCTAATCATTGCCTAACCGGAGGTGGAGCATATATTTTCATACATGCTGTTCACCAGCCTGTCAGAGTATGGTGGGATCAGAGCCGATTTCTGGATACAATCTGCTACCGGGGGGCTTTCCTGACCAATCAAATAACTTGGGAACTTACGGAGGTATCTGCCGATGATTTCCCGGGCATCACCTACTGTATGGCAGAAACGCCCGAAGGTGTTTTTGAACTCACTACAGAA
>JANSXW010000100.1 GCA_024742755.1 bacterium
AGTGGGCCAGCTCATCGAGGAGCGTCAGATTGATGCCGTTGAGCAGGTAACCGAGCGTTTCGACCTGTCTAATCAGCAGGCGGGCATGTACTTTATCCACGTTGATGTAGCGGGTGGTGAAAGCCACGTAGAGCGCGTCATTCTGGGTACAGCACGGCCTTAGTAAGATAAAATGACCCTTTCCCAATTCAGGGGCAGGTGAATTTTCACTGCGGGCTATTCTTCTTCGGAAGGGTAGCCCGTATTTTTTTACCTTTGCGCAAAATTATTCCAATGAAAGCCAATATTTCTCTGGCACTCAATGCCATCCTGCTTATCGCAGTCATCTATTTGTTCACGCAGCAATCGGGCACCGCCACCGCCGACAGCCCTGCCACTGCCGCTGCCAGTACGGATGAAACGCTCGACATCGTTTACATCGATGCCGATAGCCTGCTCAACAATTACCAGGACTTCCGCAAAAAACAGGAAGACCTGGCTGCCCGTCAGCAAACCGCTTCCCAAGGCCTCAATCAGCGTATGCAGGCGCTGGAAAAGGAGTTCCGTCAGGTGCAGGCCAAGGTACAGCAGGGGCTGCTCGCACCTAATCAGATTGCAGCTGAAGAACAACGCCTCGGCCAAAAACAACAGCAACTGCTCGCAGAACAGGAGCAGCTATCCGCTACGCTCGGCGCGGAGCAGCAGCAACTGGCTGCCGACTTCCAGGACAAACTCCGCAACCTCATGGACAGCTTGCAGGAGGCACGGGGCTACGACTTTATCCTGCAGTACGGGCAAGGCTCCAGCCTCCTCGGCGCCCGTGACGGATTTGACATCACCAACGAGGTGCTGAATATCCTCAACGCAAACGGCCAGTAAGCCTAAGCCCACTCAAAGAAGAGCACCGGCGGCAGCAACATCAGCATGCAGGCGGCACATAGGATCAGGAACAGGGGCAGGAACCACTTCACCCACACGTTGTAGGGGATTTTGGCAATCGCCAGCACGCCCATCGTGACCCCACTCGTGGGAATGATCAGGTTGGAAAGGCCGTCCCCAAACTGAAAGGCCAGCACCGCCGTCTGCCTGCTGATACCCAAAAGGTCACTCAGCGGTGCCATGATCGGCATCGTCAGGGCAGCCTGACCGGATCCGGAAGGCACAAAGAAGTTGAGCAAAGTCTGAAAGACAAACATGATTTCCACCGTGACCGGCTTGGGCAAGCCTTCCGATAACCCGGCTATGGTGTGCAGCAGGGTGTCAATGATTTTCCCATCCTCCGCAATGACGATCAGCCCCTTTGCCATGGCAATCACCAACGCCGCGGTCAGCATATCCTTAGCACCGTCTTTGAAGGCAGCAACGCTCTCCTCCAGCCCCAGGTGAGAGATCATGCCGGCTACAATGCCCAGCCCAATGAAGAGCCCGGCAATTTCATTGATGTACCAGCCCCATTGCCCCACCCCGTAGACGAGCAGCAGCAGGGCCGCCGTAAGCGCCAGCAAAACATAGCGATGCCCCCGGGTAAACTCCATATTTTCAGTTTTGCCCAACTGCCCGCTGCCGCGCTGCTGATCGAGCTCGTACACCGGGCTTAGCGTGGGGTCTTTTTCCAGCTTCAGCACATAGCGCATGATGTAAACGATGCCAATCACCGTGGTGACGGCCCAGACCACCAGCCGGTAGCCCATCCCGCTCGCCGGGGGCAGTTCGGCAATACCCTGCGCCACCCCTATCGTAAATGGATTGATAAACGCCCCGGCAAAACCCAGCCCTGCCCCCACAAAGGAAACAGCGATCCCGGTAATGGAATCGTAACCCAGCGCCAGGGCCAGCGGGATTGTAATCAGCACAAACACCAGCACCTCCTCACTCATGCCGAAGGTCGCCCCCGCCAGCGAAAACAACGTAATCACCACCGGCAGTATCCAGTGCCGGTACTTCGGGTGCCGCTCACTGAATTGAATAATGCTTTGCAGCCCGGCATCAATCGCTCCGGTCCGCGTGATGATGCCAAAGGCACCACCCACCAAAAACACAAAGGCAATGATCTGCGCCGCCGAAATAAACCCACGGACCGGCCCTTGCAGCAACGCTCCCAGCCCCTGCGGATTGGCTTCCACCCGCTCGTAGGAACCAGGCACGAGTACCTCCCGGCCATTGACCACCGTCCGCTCAAATTCGCCAGCGGGCACCAGCCAGGTCAGGCCTATAAACACAATCATGATTCCAAAAATGATCAGCAGGGTATCCGGGAATTTTTTCATGCCTGAAAAGGGGTATTGCTATTCAATGATAATCTTTTTTACCGCCAACTGCCCGTCGATAATGGCTTCCAGGGTGTACACGCCAGCGGGCAGCCCGGAAACATCAATCGGGGAAACCGCATTGGCCCAGTGGCGCACTTCCTGCCCGGTGATGGTGCGTAGGCTCAGTTGCCCGCTAGTTGAGGCACCGCCCCATTCCCAAAACAACTGCTCTGCAGCCGGCGTAGGGAAAACACGGAAAGCAGTATTGGCACTCAGGTCATCCGCTGAGCTCAGCACATCCGCACAGTCGCCATTGGTCTCCGGGATGCGGAATAGCTCGCCTGCCTCTACATACCAGTTTTGCCACTCGCCACCCTGCACCGTTTGCCAGTCCGTCAGGTCGATGCTGCCTGAACCGTCCGTCCGGGCCGGAATAGCATAAACCTTAACCGCACTCTGTCCCCGGTTCCAGGTCAGGGGCGTGCCGGCTTCCATCACCTCCGGCAGGAATTCATCCTGACAGTTAGACTGCAGGAAAAATACAATATCTTCTTCAAATTCCGGGTATTCACCAAATGCCCGGGCGATGCCGTTTTCATCAATACAGGCGGCCGTGTACTCATTGGCGGCAATACCGAAAGACCGGCTTTGGGTGGCTTCCGCCATGCGTGCCAGAAAGCCCACATGCCGGCCGGGCCGTTCCCGCTGTTCGTAGTGGGTATCGGTAATGGTGTTGTCCAGGTAGGGCACTTCCAAAAAGTCATTTTGACCCAGCACTTCATAGTCCGGGTGGAAAGGGTCGGAGAGAGCCTCTTCTGCATCCAGCGAAAAGTTGGAAGGGGCATAGTACCAGTTGCTGAGAATGGCCATGCCCGCACTCGTGCCGCCTACTGGTACGCCTTTTTCGTTAATCAGGTAATTGATGGCCTCTTGCACCGGCGTGCCCTGCCAGTAGGAGAGGTAATCGTATTGATCGCCACCGGCAAAAAACAGGCATTCGGCGTTGCGGATTTGTGCCTCTACATAGGGATCATTGGCAGCCGACGCATCGTCAAAGCGGATGGTCTCCACCGAATTAACGTAAACGCCCAGGTCTTCAAAAAAGTAGGGATTGTAGCCATCGGAACCACTGGCCCGCAGGACGACCACGTCACCGCTGTCGGCCCGTTCCAGCATCCACTGCATGGCTTGGTCATTATCGCCCCCGCCGCCTGCCAGCACGATGCCAGGTATGGGGTCCGTCTCCACATCCGTGGTGTCGCCGGTGAAAAAACGGGTATATCCCTGAGCTGGCAAAAAAACCGGCAGGGCAGTCAAAAGCAAAAAGAGCGTTCGGTAAAGCATGGTAGATAGAGTAAAAATGAGGAAAAAATGGGCCAGGACAATGCCCGGCCCGTATAGTCAAGAGGTTATCGAGCAATCAGTTTCGTAGTGCCCACTTTGTCAGCAGTGCGTACACTAACCGCGTAAACACCAGCCGGGAGGCTATTCGTCTCCAGTTGCACATTGTGGCGGCCTGCACCAAGGCGGCCCTGACGCAACTCCTGCACCTGACGCCCGCTCATGTCCTGAATGCTAACTACTACATCACCAACCTGCTCCAGGGTGTACTGCAGCACGGTACCCGCATCCATTGCCGGGTTAGGCGCGAGGTTGAATTCAAACGCAGCATTGTCTACTTCTGCTACGCTACTAATCTCACCTTCAGTAATGGTGATGTCGTCAATCAGCAAAGCATCGCCACTCGGCGTGATGTTGCGGAAGGCAATATGCACACTCTGCCCGGCATAGTCTGCCAGGCTCACCTCCCGCATCTGCGGGGTTTCCCACTCTTCGGGGTCGTAAGTGGCGAGGATGGCACCATTGGCTTCGAAACTCTCGAAAGTTGGCTCTTCACCATTAATCAACACCTGATAGCTGTCTGGAAAGTCGCCGGAAGAGGTAGTTGAAATGGCGGTCCAGCTCAGCATAGAGTTCTCCGTCACCGTAATTTTCGGCAGGATCATCCAGTCATCCGCCGGCCCGGCATCGGCCACGTACCAGGAAATACTCAGGGCCGCAAAGCTTTCCAGCAGCCCGCTTTCAATCACCATCCATGCGGTATCGGCAAAACCTGCATCATCCGGCTGATTGGGCACGAGCATGTCCCGGTTGATCAGCGTAAAACCTTCGGGCATGACCCCGTCTTCAAAATCATAAACAATAGTTTCCTGCGCAGTAGCAGGCAGGGTAGCCAGCATTACGGCTACGCAGACAAGTTGTACTAGTCTTTTCATCGCAAAAAGTTTAAATAAACAAATAGGGAAAATATGAATGCCCTGTGAATGGCATCAACAGACAAAACCGTGCTGTCAATCGCAGTACAGGGGATAAAACTTAAAAGGGAGTGTGGTTTAGCAGTCGAAAATAGGCTGCAGGCCCATCAGGCTGAGCTGCTTGTGGGTAGGTTGAGTGGCCTGTATTTTAGAACAAAAAAAGGTACTCATAAATCGGGACTGCTTAAAGTCGAAACTCAAAAGTACAAAAAAAATATTTCCGTCCCATATTTCAGACGGTATTCCTGATTGACAGCGGTTGATTTTACCAGCCAAGGCAGGGCAAGCGGGGCTTGATTTTGCAGTTAAGGCACAAATCCATATTTTTGCATCTGCATACAAAAGTTAACCATGCAAATTCAGCAAGCCATTTTACCGGTCAAAACGACCCGCTTCCTGCAGGAGACGCCCAGTCTCTCTGGCTTGCAGCCCATCTTTGATTGCTAGTCAGGCCTATTTGTTTCCAGCTTTCCATTGGTCATCAGCAGATCCTGCCATGGCCTGTTTCTTTTTTCTATCCGGCTGAGGCCAATCGCTCAGCCTTCAAAATATGGTAAACATGTTCAGACCCATCCTTACAACGGTCGGCTTGTGCCTGTTGGGAATGTTGCCGCTCGCTGCGCAGCAAACCATAACGGGCACCGTAACGGACGATGCCGACCCGCCACAGCCCCTCATTGGCGTTAGTGTTTTTGTGAAAGGCAGCCCGAATGTGGGCACGATTACCGATTTCAACGGGGCGTTCACCTTAAATATAGACGAGGACGCTTCCGCCCTGATCTTTTCCTACATCGGCTACAACCGCCTCGAAGTCCCCCTCAATGGCCGGACGAAAATCGATATCCGCATGAGCGAGTCCGCCGAAGTCCTCGATGAGGTGGTGGTCACCGCCGTAGGCATCGAGCGCAGCAAAAAAGCCCTGGGCTACTCTGCCGAAGAAGTAGGGGGCGAAGAACTGGTCAGTTCCCGCGAGACCAACCTGGTCAATGCCCTAAGCTCAAAAGTAGCGGGCGTTCAGGTCATCAGCAGCTCGGGCAACCCGGGCGCTTCCGCCAATATCGTCATTCGCGGGCGCACTTCCCTCAATGAGAACTCGCCGCTGTTCATCATAGACGGCGTGCCCATCGACAACAGCTTCGCCGGCTCCAATTTCACCGATCAGTCCAACCGGGCCATCGACATCAACCCCGATGATATTGAGACCATCAACGTCCTCAAAGGCGGTGCGGCTACTGCCCTCTACGGCGTGCGTGCCGCCAACGGTGCCGTGCTCATCACCACCAAAAAGGGCCGTAAAGGCGGGGGCATCAGCTTCTCCCAGTCCGTGACCTTCGATCAGGTGAACAAATTGCCGGAACAGCAGCAGCTCTTCGCACAGGGCGCTCTCTCCGGTGGCGTGCCGGTCTACGCCGGCCCGGGCGAGTCCAACCGCTCCTGGGGCCCACGCATTGATACCCTGCGCTACGATGGGGATGAATCTTACCGCTACAGCTCCCTTGGCCGTATCGTAGGTCAAAGCGACCCTTCGGCCACTGACCGCCGGGTCGTGCCTTTCAATAACCTCGACAACTTTTTCAATACCGGAGTGACCTCCAACACTTACCTCAGCGCCAGCGGCGGAGACGGGGAAACCAACTACTTTGTCTCCAGCGGCTACCTGCGCCAAACGGGCATCGTGCCCAACAGTACCTTCGAGCGTTTTACCCTCAAAGTCTCCGGCGATACCCGTATCAACGACCGACTGAAAGTCTCCGCTTCCGCCAATTACACCAACTCCGGCGGCGACCGCACCAACCGGGGCTCCAACCTGTCCGGCGTGATGCTGGGCCTGACCCGTGCCCCTGTAACTTTCGACCTCGCCAACGGGCTGGACGATGCCGAAGACGAACCCAGCGCCTATTCCTTCCCGGACGGCACACAGCGTACCTACTGGAGCGCTTACGACAACCCCTACTGGTCGGTCAACCGCAACCTGAGCCGCGACCGTGTCAACCGCATCATCGGCAATGCCGGTTTTGAGTACACGTTTACGGACTGGCTCAGCACTTCCTACCGGGCCGGAACCGACTACTACTTCGAAGAGCGGACTTCCTACTGGGACAACAACAGCAACGAATTCGGTACGGGCGTGATCTTCAGCGATCTGTACTCCTACCGCAGCTTCAACTCCGACTTCCTGCTGACCGCACAGGGCGCTTTGTCTCAGGACTTTGATGCCCGCCTGACTCTGGGCCACAACTACTTCAGCGAGCGGGGCTTCTCTAATGTGACGGAAGGGGAGAACTTCATCATCCCGGACTTCTACGACATTTCCAACGTCTCTCAGGTCACCTTTGCAGACGACAACGTGACCCGCCGCCGCATTTTCGGCACCTTTTACGATGGGCAGCTGAGCTTCAGGGATTACCTCTACTTCAGCTTTACGGGCCGCTGGGACTGGTCCTCGACCCTGCCCACCACTGAAGTCCCCTTCTTCTACGACAGCTACAGCCTGGGCTTCGTTTTCACCGAGCCGCTGGGCCTGGCCACCAACCCGACCTTCTCCTTCGGCAAGTTGCGCTTTTCCTATGCCCGCATCGGCAAGGATGCCTTTGCCTATGCCCTGGACAACTTCTTCGTGCTCGGTAGCCCGGTCAAGGGGCAAACCGCCTTCGGCCCGGCCACTTCCATTGGCAACCCCAATCTGCGCCCCGAACAAACCCGGACCCTGGAAATCGGTGCGGACCTCCGCTTTTTCCAAAACCGCCTGGGCATCGACTTCACCTGGTATGACCTGGAAAGTGTAGATCAAATCCTGGCCGTGCCCATTACCTTCTCAACCGGTTTCTCTTCAGCGATCACCAACGCGGGGCGGGTCCGCAATACCGGTGTGGAAATTCAGCTGCGCAGCACCCCGGTCAAAGGGCGCAATTTCAGCTGGGATGTCGACCTCAACTTCACCGCCAACGAGAATACCGTGGAAGAACTGGGCGAAGGCGTGCCTGACCTCAGCTTCGGTTCCGCCGGCGTGGCTTCTACCAACAACCGCGCAATTGAAGGGCAGCCCTTCGGCGTCCTCTACGGCACCCGCTGGTCGAGAGATGACAACGGCAACCGCCTCATTGACGAGGATGGCTACCCTATATTCAATCCGCAGGACCCCGGCATCGTAGGCGACCCCAACCCCGACTGGATTATGGGGCTGCGCAACAGCTTCACCTTCAAAGGGCTGTATGTGTCCGCGCTGCTGGACATCCGTCAGGGCGGCGATATCTACAACGGCACCGTAGGCGTGATGCAAAACCTGGGCATCCACAAGAGCACCGAAAACCGGGAGGAAGCGGTAGTAGTGGAAGGTGTTTATGCAGAAGGCACCGTCATTGACGGCGAGGATGTCTCCGGCCAGCCCAACACCACGCCCATCCGCCTGGATTCCCGTTACTACGGGCGTTATCCTTTCGCCGGGGTATCCGAAGCCTCAGTTGAGGATGGCTCCTGGGTGCGCCTGCGCGAGCTGACGGTCAGCTACCGTTTTCCGGAAACGGTGGTCGGTAAGCTGCCCGTACGCAGCCTGGAACTGGGGCTGAGCGGGCGCAACCTGTTCCTGCTCACCGATTACAGCGGCATCGACCCGGAGACCAACCTGGCCGGCGCCAGCAATAGCTTCGGGCGGGATTATTTCAATACGCCCAATACCCGTAGCCTGGGCTTCAACCTAAAAATCGGATTTTAATCAGACTAAAAGATCAGTATTATGATACTTCGAAATACATCCCTCTTCCTGTTGGCAGCTATGCTTTGGGCAGGCTGCGAGCTGGAGGAAACCAACATCAACCCCAACGACCCCACCGATGTGCCGGTGACTGTCCTCCTGCCCACCGCAATGGAGGAAACCGCTGAGAATATGTCCGAAGAAGCGGCCGTTATTGCCGGCATTTTCAGTCAGTACTTTACCGGAGTGGACAACCGGGCGCTTACCGTGGAAAGCTACCTGCTCGACGAGGCCTTTAACATGAACCCGCTCTGGCAGGACTTCTACAACGGTCCGCTTAACGTTCTCAATATCATCATCGAAAAATCGGAAGCCGATGGAGCCGCCCACTACGCTGGTGTCGCCAAAGTGCTGATGGCCCTCAACCTGGGCACGGCGGCTTCCCTTTGGGGCGACATCCCTTACACGCAGGCCTTTCAGGGCGGGGCCAACTTCAGCCCGGCTTACGATCCTCAGGAAACCGTCTATGCTGAAGTACAGGCCCTCCTGGATGAAGCCATTCAGGACCTGCAGTCGGAAAGCACGGTCTCGCCCGGTGATGATGATGTCATCTATCAGGGGGACCTGGACCGCTGGGCCAAAGCCGCCCATGCCCTGAAAGCCCGCTACTACATGCACACCATCAAGCGGGATGCAGAAGCCGCTTCCAAAGCCCTTGATGCCATCGCCAATGCGTTTCAGTCGCCGGCCGAGAGCCTGGTGTATGAATTCGGCTTTACAGAAGCTGAACAAAACCCCTGGTTCATCTATTTCAAAAACACGCCCTATGTGGAGATCGACCCCTACTTTTCCGATCTGCTCGATGCGCTGGACGATCCCCGTCAGGAGGGGTTCATCCGCCGGTCCTTCGGGCTGGAGCGTGTAGGCGACTTTTTCGCTGCCGAGGATGCCTCCGTGCCTATCATCACCTACGCCGAGCTGAAAATGCTGGAAGCGGAAGCCCGCCTGAGAGCAGGGGAAGGAGATGCTGAAGCCGCCCTGCAGGAAGGCGTGCGCACCCACATCGAGGAAGTCACCGGCGGCATTCCGGATGAAGAAATGAACGCCTACCTCGATGCCCACGCTACTTTGTCAGGCGATACAGAAGACAACCTGCGCACGGTGCTGCAACAGCTCTACATTGCCCACTTCACGCAAGTGGAAGGTTGGACAGACTACCGCCGCACCGGTTTCCCTGAGCTATCGCCCAATCCAAATGGAGCAAACCCGCAAAACCCCGGTGGCAATATCCCCCGCCGGTTCATTTACCCCCAAAACGAACGCCTATTCAATAACAGCTTCCCTGCTGAGAACCCGAACCTTCAAGACCGGTTCTGGTGGGATGCCGAGTAAAACCAATTTATGTCAACTTATTCTCTAGCTATACACGGCGGTGCGGGCACCATCCTCCGTTCTGAAATGACCGCGGAACAGGAGGCGTCCCACCGCCGCGCCTTACAGCAAGCCCTCACCGTTGGCGAGCAGGTCCTTGCCGCCGGGGGCAGCGCCCTGACTGCGGTAGAAGCAGCCGTCAAAAGCCTGGAAGACTGTGAGTACTTTAATGCCGGCCGTGGCTCCGTCTTCACCCACGATGGCCGCAATGAAATGGATGCCTCTATCATGTGCGGAGCCACCCTGAACGCCGGTGCCGTAGCCATGGTGGAAGGCGTGAAAAACCCCATATCCCTTTCCCGTCTGGTCATGGAGCGCAGCGACCACGTATTCCTCTGCGGACCTGGTGCTCAGGAATTTGCCCGCGACCTGGAGGTGCCGATTCTCGAACCCGATTATTTCTTTTCAGATTTCCGCTATCAGCAGTTGGAGGAAGCCCGTGCGAAAAACCGCGTGCAGCTTGATCACAGCGATAAATTTGGGACGGTAGGTGCCGTCGCCCTCGACCTGAGCGGCAACCTGGCTGCCGCCACTTCCACCGGCGGGCTGACCAACAAACGCTACGGAAGGGTAGGGGACAGCTCCGTCATCGGGTCAGGCACTTACGCCAATAATGCGACCTGCGCCGTATCCTGCACCGGCTACGGCGAGTACTTCCTGCGTGGCGTGGTGGCCTATGATGTCTCCTGCCTGATGGAGTATCAGGGGCTTTCGCTTGCCGAAGCCGCCGACCGCGTTATCAACCACAAACAAGCCGCGATGGGCGGCGATGGCGGCCTGATTGCAGTGGATCACAAGGGGCAGATTGCCCTGCCTTTCAACTCCGAAGGCATGTACCGGGGCTGGGTCCGTAAAGGTGAAAAGGCTATTGTTGCAATTTACCGATCGTGACCCCGGCCTGAAAGAGGAATTTGAAAAGCGGCGTTGCCTGATGTGACAGGCAGCGCCGCTTTTGCATAGGTTATTGCTTGTGCCCAACAGACAGCCCCTATAGCCTTATCCCGGGGAGTTATGGTACTTTTTACTGATTTGGCTTTATGTTGCTGGCATTTATGTTCATGCCTTCATATATTTGAAAATGCAGTCAGCATCTAATCCGTCATCCGGATATTTTGGTCCGGGGCACTATGGATTAGGCTTGAAGGTGAGGCTTTCAGGTACTGACTGCGACCTACTGAAAGCAAAACAAAAAACATCATGGGAGCTAATGGAACCGCAACCTGGACCGATACGGAAGCCGGGTACCAACTACAGGAGCGGCTGAATAGTGAAAAAACACTAAAGGCGCTGGACCACCTTCTTGAACGCATTGAAGCCATGGAAACAGCAGTAGACCGGCTGGCCACTGCCTTAGAGCAGGGGCCGGGCCTGATCAGCATGGCTGCTGACATTACCGACGATGCCATACAACAAGCCCGCAGCCGGGGCATAGACCCTGCCGAGCGCCTCGAAAATGCCCTGCATATTGCAGAAAAGCTCACCGCTCCGGAAACGGTAGCCAAACTGGACAAGGTTATTGCTATAACGGATCAGGTCCCCGGGCTTATGAGCATGATGGGCGATATCATAGACGACGGCTGCTGTCAGGCTGCCGATAACGGTATTGACATCCCTGCCCGCCTGAGCGCGGTAGCGGAGCTGATGGAAAAAGTGACCCGCCCGGGTACGATCAACAAGCTCAATCAACTCATTGATTTGTCCGAAAAATTGCCTGGCCTGGCCTCTATGGGCGTGGATATGCTCGACGAAGGTTATCAGCGGGCGGCTGCCCGTGGCGTGGACTGGGCAACGCTCAACGAGCACGGCCTGGAGATGCTCACGGCGCTGACCAAACTGCTGACTTCCGAAGAGTTCAAAGCGCTCATGCAGAGTGGTGTCCTTGACCCTTGCACGATCAAGGTAGTCGCCAAAGCAGGGGAAGCGATGGTGGACAGTAACCGGGAGCCGGTCAAGCCAGCTGGCCTCTGGGCTATGCTCACCGGCATGGCCGACAAAGACCGTCAGCGGGCAATGGGCTTCCTGTTGTCCTTTTCCAAGCATTTTGGCAAGCGGTTCTAATCCGCCGCAACGTTGCCCCGGTAAGCGCTGTGGGACAGGCTTGTTATAGCGCTTACCTGCCTTATCCTTTCCAAATTAAAAAGTGAATGAACATGCCACATTATCAAGTCGTCATTGTCGGGGCAGGCTCCGCAGGCCTTACCGTTGCCTCGCAACTGAAGAATCGGTGATGCCTTATGAGATGATCCACGTGACCCCGCCGATGAGCGCACCTGCCTTTATTGCCAGCAGCCCGCTTGCCGCCAAAACCGGCTGGGTGGAAGTCAATAAGGAGACGACACAGCACACCCGCTTCGATAATGTCTTTGCCCTGGGCGATTGCAGCAATCTGCCAACTTCCAAGACGGGCGCAGCTATCCGCAAGCAGGGCCTGGTGACAGCCGCAAACGTACGGGCTTACCTGGCCGGCAAAGAGATGAGCAAAAAATATGACGGTTATACCTCCTGCCCGTTAGTTACCGGCTATGGCAGCCTGATCCTGGCGGAGTTTGATTACGACAAGCAGCCCGTGGAATCCTTCCCCTTCGATCAGTCGAAGGAACGGTACAGTATGTACGCCTTGAAAGCCTACGGGCTGCCGCGTATGTACTGGCATGGCATGCTTAAGGGAAGGGAGTTTTAGCCGATGTAGCACTTACCATTAGCTTTAAGACTATGTTGGGATTTCACCCTTTGGGCTGCATTTGCCAAATTTTATCCTGAACTTCGTTGCTCTCCCGCCTGCCAAAGTCTTGTACGGCGGGCAGGTCAGTCGCTTAGCTTAGGCTAGGCTCCTTCATCCCGCCTTGTTCAGAATAAAATTTGACTACATTCGCTCCAAAAGCGAATTCCCGACATAGTCTTAGTGCCCGGGTGCTGTTGACTCAGTGCCCGGGCATTTGCATGCCTCCTGCGGGCTGCCGTTCGAACAGGGCTGAGTACAGCGCGCATTGGTTGGGTGAAGTCAACAGCTGCATTGCCCCCTCGTCCGTCAGATGCCGGTCAGTGCAGGCCTGTGGTTGGCATCTGGAATGCAGGCGGTCATGACGTATTAGGGAAAAAAAATTTTGAATGTGGTCAAGTTTTTATACCTTTACAGAATACGGACTATTTACCGCCCGTTATTCCCCCGAAAAGGCTTTAAAAGAGCAGCAACAGTCCCCCGTCTTAACCACGTTTACCTTCCCTTATTTATTGCATTGAAGATATTTCAACGTTACTAAACAGTAAGCATGGTTTCCTCTTTGGTAGTCACCATGCCGCTGCGTTGAAAAGTCGGAATAGCACGTCTAAGTTTTCCAATCCATTAATCTGAGAACGCTGCTATGCGCATTAGCATAGCACGCCTGCCTGCTTAGCTATCCATTAAAAAGTCTTTATTGATTCGCATTGTGCGTGTACGTGCAATGCAAAAGCCAAGTTAGGGATGTACATTCAGTCTGACGACTACAACGTAATAGCAGATGCTATATTGGGTCAGGATATCCGGCCTCAGGATTTGTTCGTATTGCTGTTAGCAGAATCAGACGCGCTGGACGCGGAGGCTTTAATTGAGCGCCTGAATACAGCGGGGTTGCCCTTCATCGGGGGGATTTTCCCGGGTGTGATTCACAACAGCAAATTATACAAACAGGGGGTAGTGGCTAAAAAGCTGCAGGCGATCGCCCCACCGGTTATCATGTCGGGGTTAAATACCTCCGGCTACGAATGGCCGGACCTGAAAACGGTTTTGTCAGGTCCGGAAAAGCCTGTGACGGCCTGGATCATGATTGACGGCCTGATGTCAAATATCGCACATTTCCTTTCGGGCCTGTATGACCGGCTTGGAGATCAGGTCAACTTCATTGGTGGCGGGGCGGGGTCTCTTTCGCTCAGGCAGCAGCCCTGCCTGCTGACCCCGGATGGATTATTGCAGGATGCCGCCGTGATTGCCTTTTTGGACTACGATACCCACCTTGGCGTCAAGCACGGCTGGAAACGGCTGGCGGGGCCGATTGTGGCCACCCGGACTGCCCAAAATGTGATCTGCGAACTCAACTGGGAAGAAGCCTTTGCCGTGTACAAAAACTACATCGAAAAGGATTGCGGCTGCACCATTACCGAGGACAATTTCTTTGAGGTGGCAAAAGGCTATCCATTTGGCATCTACAAATCGAATGCAGAGGAAGTAATCCGCGACCCCATCGCCGTCAATAGCGAGGGGGGGCTGGTCTGCGTAGGAGAAGTGCCTGAAAACACCGTGCTGAATATCATGAAAGGCACTGCGGACAACCTCATTGCTTCAGCTGCCGAAGCGGTTGAAGAAACCCTGGCCCGTTCTCAGAACACAGAAGCTATGGTCCGGCATACGATGGTGGTGGACTGTGTGTCGCGGGCCCTTTTCCTGGAAGGCCGGCACGAAGAAGAGCTGGAACAGATTAATAAGCGCATCAAAGCGGTGCGTTCCGAAGTCAGCCCGCAAGGCATGCTTAGCTTAGGCGAAATATCCTCCTATGGGGAAGGCTATCTGGAATTTTTCAATAAAACGATCGTTATAGGTTCGCTTTACTGACACGGCCGGGCAGGGCGGCCTGTCAAATTACTAATTGAAAGCACCCAAAAACCCAACAGACAAACACAAACACTAAAATAGCACACTGCCCACAAACCAATGCGTTTACCTGTGGACAGGTGCCTTGAACAACAACACTTCACTGACATGGATAAGATCGTTCGCGAAATATCCGATCTGTACGAGTTGTCGCTGACCATTGGAGCGGGGCTTGATGCCTACTCCAACTGCGAGCAATTCCTTTCGGTCTTGTTAGCCCGCCGCAACCTGGCTTATGGTGCGGTATGGGTGGCGGAGCAGGGGCTCCAAAGACATCCTGACGCCTATCAATTGCTGTGCGCCCGGCCGGCGTGCAAAGCAACTCAGGTCAGGCTATCTGCTTCAGATCCGATTATAGCCGCTTTAGATCAGGACACTATACAAATCTGGCCCGCTGAAGAAGCCCCTTTCTCTGGCTTTCTGGAGGCCAATCAAATCAACAAGGGCTACGTTGCCCTGCTGCTACTGGGGCCTGGCGCATTTATGCTCCTTCAGGGAGCTTCAGAGGCTGCGCTTTCAGGCCGGTCCCTGCGGCAACTAAGGCCCGTGCTCAAGAAATTTGCCGTTGCCATCGAAGGCTGTATGGCGCACGAGCGGTTGCGGGAGGAAACCCGTCAGCGCAAAGTCGCTCAGGAGGAGGCAGAGATTGCCCGCCGTGCACAGCAGCAGTTCCTGGCCAATGTCAGCCACGAGATACGTACGCCTATGAATGCGATGCTGGGCATGGTCCACCTGTTGCGCGATACCAATCTGGACAGCCATCAGCAGGAGTACCTCAACGTCATGCGGTTTGCTTCTGACAACCTCATGGACCTCATCAACAACATCCTGGATGCTTCCAAAATTGAAGCCGGTGAAGTGGTGCTGGACCCCAAGCCATTCGATCTGCATGGTTTGTTCAGCGGGCTGCATCAGTCGTGGCAATTGCGCATCAAAGACAAACCGGTACAAGTGCTGTATGAGCAGGATTTGCCGGAAGGCCTTTCCTTCATCGGCGATTCCATGCGCTTGCAACAGGTCATGAACAACCTCTTAAGCAACGCCAGCAAGTTCACCGAATCCGGCACCATCAGCTTGACTGTGCGCATGCTCAATCAGCGCGGGGACAAAGCCGACCTTCAAATAAAGGTAGGCGATACCGGGCAGGGCATTGAGGCGGAGCACCTGCCTCACATTTTTGATCAGTTCAAGCAAGGCCGCAAAGCCGTAGGGCAGGGGCATGCCGGCACCGGGCTGGGCCTGTCCATTGTGCGGGAATTGCTGGCCCTCATGGATGGCGTGATTTCCGTGGAAAGCAAGCCGGGCGAAGGGTCCGTATTCACCATCGACCTGACCCTGCCGGTTCAAAAGCAAGCCCCTGCAGCACCATCTGCACCTAAGATTGCCGGCCAAAACAAGCTGTCTGGCATCAACGTGCTGGTGGCCGAGGACAACCGGATGAACCAGAAACTGGTGGAGCGTATTCTTGAAAAATTTGGCTGCGAAGCCGAAATCGTCCCCGATGGGCTGGAAGCCATACGATGCTGTTCGCATAAAAAATACGACATCATTTTGATGGACATCCACATGCCCAAAATGGATGGCCTGGAGGCGGTCAAGCGCATCCGGGTATCAGGCAAGAACCAAAAGACCCCAATCGTTGCCCTTACTGCAGCAGCCCTGCTGGAGGAGCGCAACCACGGGCTGGCTTCCGGCATGAATGATTTTGTCACCAAGCCCTTTGCCCCGGACCTCCTCAGGCGGGTGATGATCAAATGGCTCGAAGATGCTGCTCCGCAGGGCGAAGAAGATCATGCCCCACAGGCAGAAGAGTCTCCGGCGGAACAGATCGACCTTTCCTACCTGCACGCGATGAGCGGTGGCGATGAGGCTTTTATCCAGGATATGATTCAGACCTTCCTGAAAGAAATCCCGGAGATGATCCAACAGGTGGAAACAGCCCTGCAGGGCCGGCAGGCAGAAGCGCTCTATAGCGTGGTCCACAAATTCAAGCCCAGCTTGTCTATGCTCGGGCTAAAACAACAGGAAAAAGCCTGCGCCAGGATAGAACGGATGACAAAGGAGAGCGCTCCCGATTGGAGTGCCCTGCAATCGGCTTGCCACAAGCTTCTAAGCGTTGTGGGCAAAGCTCAGCACGAACTGCAGCACCATCATTCAAAAATACCGGAAGAAAGGTAACGGTCGCCCCGGTCGCAAATGATGCAGACGATCAGCCCCTCGTCAAGGGTTTCCGCGAGGCGGGCCGCAGCAGTAACCGCTCCTCCGCTGCTCATGCCGGCAAAGATAGCCTCTTCCTGCGCCAGCCTGCGCATCATGGCCTGCGCATCGCCCTGGGAGACATCAATAATCTGGTCCACCTGCTCCGGGTCGTAAATTTTGGGCAGAAACTCTGGTGACCAGCGCCGGATGCCGGGTATGCTGGAGCCGTCGGTCGGCTGCACCCCTACGATCTGAATTTCCGGGTTCTGTTCCTTCAGGAAGCGGGAGGTGCCCATGATGGTGCCGGTCGTGCCCATGCTGGAAACGAAGTGGGTGACCTGCTCTTTGGTGTCCCGCCAGATTTCCGGCCCGGTGGTGTGGTAGTGGGCGCCCCAGTTGTCAGGATTGGCAAACTGGTTGAGCATAAAATAGCCGCCTCCGGCAACCATTTCATCGGCTACCTGCCTGGAGTATTCAATCCCCCCTTTGTCACCCGGCGTAAGGATCACCTCCGCCCCATAGGCCCGCATGGCCTGTGCCCGTTCTGCGGTCGCCGTGTCCGGCATGAGCAGGGTGATTTCTATGCCAAAGCTCCGGGCAATCATCGCCAGCGCAATGCCTGTATTCCCGCTCGTGGCTTCCACCAGTTTCATCCCCGGCTTCAGGTCTCCGCGGTCCACAGCCCCTTTGATCATACCATAAGCCGCCCGGTCTTTCACGCTGCCGCCGGGATTTTGCCCTTCGAGCTTGCCAAAGACGCGCACGCCCGGTTTGCTGATGATGTTTTTGATTTCGACCAGAGGGGTGTTGCCTACGAGCTGAAGTATGGAGGACATGGATTTGAGTTTTATATCTGCGATTTGGGTTTCCTAATGTTTTAGATAACGATCCATTTAGGATTTGGGTTGGATTTGCAGCCTCTAAAGTTGATGGGTAATTTTAGGCCGGAATTGTCAAAAAAGGCTTCCACACCCAAAAAAGCCCTAACTTCATAGCCCAAAGCTGGAATTATGTCTGCTTCAACCACCTGCACCATTTGCCAAACCGAACTACAGGGCGATTACTGTACCTCCTGCGGGCAGCGCTATCTCGGGCGGCGCGTCAACGCCTGGGATGTGATCGGTGGCTGGCTGTCGGGCCTGCTGGCACCGGAGCGCTCCTTGTTGGGCACATACCGGCAGTTGTTGGTCAATCCCCGCTACATCGTCAATAATTACTGGTCGGGTTTTCGGGGGTACTACCTGTCGCCCAGCCAATTGGTGGTGTACATGCTCTTCGTGTTTGGGCTTCACCTGGCACTGGTCAACCAGAATATCCTGGGCATGGAGGTAAATGTGAGCGGGGTTTCAGATTCCCTGAAAGCATTCCTCTCGCCACAGTTGTTTCTGTTCCTTTTGATGATCCCGCTGCTGGCCCTTTCCACTGCCGGTGTCTATTACCGCCAAAAGCATAGTTTCCCGGAGCATTTTACGGCCGCTATTTACCTTTTTGCACTTTGGGCCACCCTGTTCACCCTGCTTTACGATATGCTCTACCTGCTTCTGGGTATCGAGCTGGGGCCTTTGTGGTGCTTCGCGGCAATCTTTCTTTGGAGTGCAAGGGTGTTTAGCCCCGAAGGTACCGCCTGGTACCGGGTATTGTTAAATGCAGTTTTGTCAATCCTTATGCTTGCCCTCCTTTTCGCAATCCTGCTCGGCATTGCCTATTTGCTGGACCCGGAAGGGGCGATAGAGCAGGGGTAGTTGCCTTTTACCCCCACTTTTCCAGCACGCCACCCTTCTTAAAAAACCGGTCCGCCTTCGCTTCCGCTTCCTTGTCTGTAATCAGGGGCGGAGCATGGTGCGGCTTAATCCGCGCATCAATGATCACCGGGCCCCGGCAGCCCCAGTGCTTGTGCTCTACAAAGGCGTCCACGCCGTGAATATCGTGAGAAGGGTTGGCCCGGGTAAAGGCGGCCCAAAGGAAATTATTAACCGGCCCGCTGAGGAAGCCGCTGTCATCGCAAAGGACAATCATCGGGATGCCCGACCAGTCAAACGGGCGGAGGTGATTGGCTAGTGTTTCTGCTTCTTCGTAGGACGCCTCACCGGCAAATGCAGGCCCCTGAATGGCCAAAATGCCCGGCTGCACAAATTTCGGATTGCTGAACCCGGCGGGCAGGCTGAGATCAACCGGCAGTTCGGCGCTCAACTCGCGGCGTTTATCTCCGCAGCAGGCCACAATGACCTTGGAACCGGCATTCCATCCCGTACCCGAGTAGTCGAGGGTATCAATGGTCGTCTTGGTCTGAAAGTGCAAATCCCGTGTCAGGTCAATGCGCTCCAGCACATGCCGGAAAAAACCAGGGATATCATGCGTGCTCAAATTCGGCGCATCTCCATCAGCAGCGATAAACAGGAACTTCGCCAGGGAGGTCTGCCCGGAGCCAATGATGCGGTTCGCCTGCGTGAGGATTTCTTCCGGCTTGCGCTCCCGGAATGGCATATAGCGCTCACTGCCAATCGCCAATAACAGCGGGTGCACCCCTGCCGCATCCACCGCGTTGATTTCTTTGATGCCCGGAAATTCCTGAGGCGTCAGCAGTTTGACCAGCTGATGGATGAGGTAGCCAAAGCTCGAGTCCTCCTGCGGCGGCCGCCCCACTACTGTGAAGTGCCAGACGGCATCCTTGCGGTGGTATACTTTTTCTACTTCCATCACCGGGAAGTCATGCTCCAGGCTGTAGTAGCCCAGGTGGTCCCCGAATGGCCCTTCCGGCTTTTTCGCCCCTTTGCGGATGATGCCCGTAATCACAAAATCCGCATCAGCGGAGAGGACATGCCCGTTCTGCCGCACGTAGCGGAAGCGCCGCCCGCCCAGCATCCCCGCAAAGGTCAGCTCCGAGAGCCCTTCCGGTAATGGCATGATAGCTGAGAAAGCGTGTGAAGGTGGCCCGCCTACAAAAATGGAAGCCCGGAAGGGTTCATCGCTTTTGTTGTACTGCGTATGGTGTACCCCTATGCCCCGGTGAATCTGATAATGCATGCCAACTTCCTTGTCCGGCACATATTCATTGCCCGACAGCTGAATGCGGTACATGCCCAGGTTGGATTGCATGATGCTGCTTTCGCCCGGAGGCAGGGTGAATACCTGAGGCAGGGTGACAAAAGCCCCGCCATCCATCGGCCACGATTTTATTTGCGGCAGTTGGCTGACCGTAGTCGTGCCGTGCAGGATAGGCGCGCCCATCCGGTTCTGCATCGGCAGGGCCGAAACCGCCGTAAAGGGCGCCGACAGGTAACGCATGGGGTTTTTGAGCAGGTTGGCCGGGTCTGCCTTAAGCTCAATGACTTTCTGAACCTTGTCTATGGTATGGCGGAACAGAAACTCCGTCCGCTCGAAAGTCCCGTAAATATTAGAAAGGGCAGGGAAGGGGCTGCCTTTAACCTTCTCAAAAAACAGCGCGGGCCCCCCGGCATCATAAACACGGCGGTGGATGCTGGCGATTTCCAGATTGGGGTCTGTTTCTTCTTTGATGCGGACGAGTTTGCCGTGGCGTTCCAGGTCGCGCACCGCTTCTATCATACTGCGGTAAGCCATAATTTTTATAAGATCGTTTTTCCGGGAAAGTCAACACCGGAAGCATAGGAAAGTTGGGGAATGTACTATTTCAAAAAGGCGAACTGCGCATTCTGATATTTCTCTGACTTAAGCATTTCCCGCATCCCTTTCACGGTATTCACCGGGCCATTGTCCACCACCATATTAACGAGCCAGGTGGGAATGGCACCACCGGGGTCAGAATGCAGGCGGTAGCTCATCTTGGTTTTCTTATCCGACACGGGCGTCAGCTCATAGTGGATATCGAGGCTGCGGATGCGGACAACATCCTCTGCCTCCTCCTTCTGATCCGGCTTGCCTTTGACATCAATATAGACCATCCGGGTCTCCGGGTCCTGCCGCAGCCGGCTTTGCGCAATAAAATCCCGGTCGCTCATCGGCCACGGGAAGTCCACTTTGCAATAATAAAGGCTGGCTTTGTCCTCAGCAGGTTTTAACCGGTAAGCCTCCTGGCACTTGTAAATCCAGTCTTTGTATACCGGGACATCCTTAAGCACGGCGACTACCGCATGCAGGGAAGCCTCCAAGGTCGTTTCAATTTTAATCTCCTTAACATCCGAGTTGGCAGCGTCTCTGACGTAGACGGTCAGTCCGTCGGACTGTCGTTTGAGTTGCCATTCTCCGTTATCCTGTGCGGCGGAATGGCCATAGAAAAGACATAAAAAACTGAAAGCAAGAAGTTTAAGCGCGGAAGTGCGGTTTGTCATCGAAAAATTATTTTTATTTTTAACGCCTGAGTACTGTGCTGGTTGTCGGACGTTTTTATTTTTGTCCAACATTTTTACCAACCGGCACATAGTCCCATCAGGCCAAAGCCACAAAATTGGCGCAAACAAAAAGCATTCAGCATGCAGGCGTACCACGAGCTATTGCAGCATATCCTGGACAATGGAGTCCGCAAAGATGACCGTACCGGCGTAGGTACGATCAGCGTCTTTGGGTACCAAATGCATATCGACCTGTCTGAAGGCTTCCCGCTTCTTACCACCAAGAAAGTCCATTATAAATCCATACTCCACGAACTGCTGTGGTTTCTGCAGGGAGACACCAATATTCGTTACCTTGTTCAAAATGGTGTACGGATCTGGAACGAGTGGCCCTTTCAGTATTACCTCAAAGCGAATGGCCTGGAAAGCCGCTACCCTAAATACAGCCCGGAGTGGAAAGAGGAGCTGAAAGCGTTCGAAGAAAAAATTAAGGAAGAGGCGGCTTTCGCCGAAAAATGGGGAGAGCTGGGCCCGGTATACGGGAGGCAGTGGCGCAACTTCGGCGGCGTGGACCAAATTGCCGGTGTTGTAGCGCAGATCAAGCGCAACCCGGACTCCCGCCGGCACATCGTTACCGCCTGGAACCCGCAGGATATCCCGGCTATGGCTCAGTCCGGCCTGCCGCCCTGCCATGTGCTGTTCCAGTTTTACGTAGCGGAGGGCAAGCTGTCCTGTCAGCTGTATCAGCGGTCAGCCGATGTATTCCTGGGCGTGCCCTTCAATATCGCTTCCTATGCACTTTTAACGATGATGGTGGCCCAGGTTTGCGAACTGAAACCCGGGACATTTGTCCATACATTCGGAGACGTACATTTGTACAGCAACCACATAGACCAAGCCCGGCTGCAACTTACAAGAACACCGCGCAAGTTGCCAATGATGAAGATCAACCCTGAGGTAAAAGACCTCTTCGGGTTTACTTTTTCAGACTTTGAACTGATGGGGTATGACCCTCATCCTGCCATACGTGCGCAAGTGGCAGTTTGAGCGTTCGAATCATGCCAGGGCTGTATGTATTAATTTAATTTTGTTCATATATCAGGTAAGCAAACAAAATTGCGCGAAATGAGGGATTTGAAGCCTTCCTCAAGTCAAGTTTTCCGGGCGGTCAACGCCTTGTTTAGATAAAATCTAAATAGTGGAAGGTTTCGGACTTTTATTGTTAAATGAGTGCAGTGCATTCTATATTTGCGCTGACAATAGAATGACAGAACAAGCAATTGTCGATTTACCATAAAACTATAAGCATCATAAAGATGACATATAAGCAGTTGATTAGCCGAGTCCTTTTCCTCTTGGCGATGGCAGTTTTTGCACTGCCGGCAATGGCTCAGGAAGAAGGTGATGGTGGAGGTGCCGTAAATATTGACGAGGGCAAAACGCTCTTCCGCAACTATTGCGCGACCTGCCACAACAAAAACATGAAGGATGACCTGACTGGCCCTGCACTGGGCGGCGTTGAAGAGCGCTGGGCAGATTACCCGCAGGAAGATCTGTACAAGTGGATCCGTCAGTCTCAGGCCATGATTAACGAGGGGCATCCCCGTGCCGTCGAGCTTTGGGAAGAGTGGAAGCCAACCGTAATGAACAACTTCCTGAACCTTAGCGATTCGGAAATTGATAACATCCTTGCCTACGTCGAAGCCGTTTATACTGGTGCGGACAAAAAGAAGGATGTAGCTGGTGGTGCTGAAGTCGCTGTTGTGCAGGAAAAGCCCAACAACACCCCCTTATTCATCGCACTCGCTGTCATCCTGGCTATCCTTGCAGTCGTACTGGCGCGCATCGTTTCCAACCTTAATTACATGTTGCAGGTGCGCGAGGGCAACTCTGATGCCCGCCGTACTTCCCTGGTTGAGATCCTGACGAGCAAAGGGCTGATCGCATTTGTCATTTTCGCGCTGGTTGTACTGGGCGGTTACACTACGGTCAACAACGCTATCATGCTCGGCCGTCAGCAAGGCTACGCTCCGGAGCAGCCGATCAAGTTTTCTCACCAAATGCATGCCGGCATTCAGAAAATTGATTGTCAGTACTGCCACGATGGTGCGCGGCGTTCCAAGCACTCCGTTATTCCTGCAGCGAACACCTGTATGAACTGCCACCGTGCCATCAAGGTAGGCTCACAGTACGGTACTGCCGAGCTGACTAAAATATATGCTTCTATCGGTTACGATCCTTCTTCTGATACTTACCTCGACAACTACGAGGAAATGAATCAGGACGACATCGAGAAAGTCTACAAGAAATGGATCGCCGACACTTACGTCAAAGAGAATGGCTCTATTGACAGCAAAGGTGAAGAGCTCATCGAAGAGCAGTGGGAGGGCATCGTCTCCTCACTGACCAATCCACATAAAAAGAAGATTCAGGGACCTATTGAGTGGGTGCGCATCCACAACCTGCCGGACCACGTGTACTTCAACCACGCACAGCACGTGACGGTCGGTCAGCTGGAATGTCAGACCTGCCACGGCCCGATAGAGGAATGGGAAGTTGCCAAGCAGCATTCTCCGCTCTCTATGGGCTGGTGCATCAACTGCCACCGTCAGACGGAGGTACAGTTTGATGACAACGAGTACTACAAGTCTTATACCCGCTACCACGAGGAAATCGCCAACGGCGAGCGTGACAAGGTAACGGTTGAAGACATTGGCGGTCTTGAGTGCCAGAAGTGCCACTATTAAACCTCATTAGCTGAATTGAATCTGAAAAAAGTAGCAATGAAGAATAAAAACAATGGTGTTTGGATCGGTGTGGACCAACTGCAAAACGATCCCAGCTAC
>JANSXW010000369.1 GCA_024742755.1 bacterium
AGCGTGGAAAAAGGTGTCGAGCCCGACATCAGTTGGAGGCAGGAGGTCATCCTCCCCTGGGCTGCTGCCTATTTGGAAATAGTACCCATCGAAGCAGCCTTCGGCGGCAGCCCAGGAGAAGCTGGGGGACAAGGCGTTAGAGCCGAGCAATACGGGGGCAGGCCCGCATTCCGCAGCGCGCCCCCGGTATCGGTAGATGCGGCCTCTGCTGGATATGGCATAACCCAGGGTGTCGTTGACCATTTGGAGTTCTATTATTCCATTATTATTTTGGAAATCAAGGACATTAGAAGTGTCAATACTGAGTTGTTGCCTGTACCAATTTTCGCCCCCGTCTCCGCTGTAGGCAATAAAACCATTGATAAATTCGGGAGAATCGTTAATAAAACCACCAGTCCAGCCCAATGAATCGTTTGTAAAATGGACTGTGAGCGCTAAATTATCTGGATTATCCAAAATCGTGTTTGCTAACCAGTTTTCGCCCCCATCAATAGTCTTACAGATAGTATTAAACTCGCACCCGATCCATCCTGTTTCTGGATCTATAAAAAAAAGATCTAAGTTAGAATCAATCAAAGAAAAATCTAGCATATACCAAGTATCACCTTTATCTGTAGTTTTCCAAATCCTTCCACTGTTATTAGAAGGAGTAAGGTTATGGAAACCGTAAAAATATAAAACACTATCTGTTACAACTTGAAACGATCTAAAAAAAGGAATTCCAATTTCTACGTTATTTCCCTTTTCCATCCAGCTTTCTCCTCCATTTTCTGTGAAAAAAATGGAGCCTTTATCAATGGTCAGCCAGCCTTCATTAATATCCTGGAAAACAATATTATTGACTGAATTATTGTCATCTGCCTCCGGAAGGTCAATTTCATCCCAATCCCAGCCTTTATCTTCCGTTTTATAAACGCTTTGCCTGTTACTTGCGACTACAGCAGTATTTTGATTTATTAAGGCGATTTTTTTGGGAGGAAAGTCGGAAAATGACCATGTTACAATGTTCCAGGAGTCTCCGCCGTTTTCTGTTCGGAGGCCTAAGTTCTGGTTTTGAGCAATAAGGTCTGCGGCTACCCATAGGATGGAGTCATTTAGTACTTCAAGGTCTGTAAATACAATATTGGTACCGCCATCGTAAACAATTTCCCAGCATTGGCTTTTGCCCTTGTTTATGCTGCCTATGATCAGTAAAATGAGGAATATGGTACGCATAATAAAAGGATATATACCCAGCCCCGCATGTACCGCGGGGCTGGGTAATTAAATTATATTAAAGTCTTATTGGCCTTTAATAACCTTACCAGAGGCCGTGTCTTCATCTACCTTTACCTGATAGTAGTACACGCCATCCGGCCAGGAAGCGGTAGAAGTTTCCAAAACGCCATCCGTTAGGCCCTGCCATTGCCAGACTTGTTGTCCGATGCTGTTGAAAATAGTAACTGAGGCTTG
>JANSXW010000208.1 GCA_024742755.1 bacterium
AGACTATGTTTGGAGCGGGTTCGTCATGAAAATCAAGGAATTGTGCCCGCCTGCTGTGCCAGCATGGCCGGCAGGGTTCTGGCTAAATCTTTTTTAGCGCGTTTGGCGGGTGTTTACATCCAGACATTTATCATCAGGGCCAAATAAGCTAAAAAAGATGACGCCAGAGCCTGCCCCGCATTTCAGCGGGGTTCATAAGTCCTTGGTTTACAATAGGAGCAAGCTCCAAACATAGTCTAAGCCTCCCGCTTCATAATCGCACCAATGATCAGCGAGAAGATAGTACCGGCAATAAGAGAACCTACGGCTGCAAATACCGAAAGCATCGCGGGATTCATCATCCAGGTCATATAGCTCATTGCCTGATCGGCATCACTTTCGCTCATACCTTGCTGCTCAATCATCTGTTCGCGGCTGACCTCCATCATGGTATCAATCAGGCCCGGCTCCACAAAGGCAAAGAAAATATAGCCCCAGATGGCAGAGGTAAGCGCAATGAGCAGAGATACAATAAAGCCGGTGTAGAAACTGCGGCCAAAAGTGATGTAACCGCCAAGATCCTGATCGCGGTGCTGACGGACAGCCAGCACGATGGCCGCTATCATCACGCCCCAGGTAGCAATATTGGAAATCCAGTTCCCACCTGTGTTTTGTCCAGTATAATCCACCATACCAGTCATGTGGATGATCAGCCCCACTACGATCAGTACCAAGCCAGCCAACAAACCGTGCCGGCTACCGGTGGGCCATGGAGAAACTTCTTTCGGGTCAATGGTTTCATTAGGATTGTCAAGCGTACTCATAAATGTAATGGTTAAAGTTGGTGAATAAGCTTCAATATCGGTCAATTCCTACTCCCTTTCCGGTATTTTCTATGAATGGGCATTTACAAACGACTGATTGTTGTTGACCACAGCCAGTACACGCCCACGTAGTTCCTGCCCCAGCACCGGTGAATTTAGGGAGCGGGAGTACACCCGGTTGCGGTCGTATACCCATTGGGCATCGGGTTGGAACAGGGTCAGCTCGGCCATTGCGCCTTCTTTGATTTCGGGCAGGTCAAGCCCCAGTATCCGGCGGGGATTACTGGCGATTTTCTCAACCAGGAGTTCATCGGCAAGCCAGTCGCTCAGGTGGGTCCGGCATAAGGCATAAAGCGTCTCCAGCCCGGTCGCCCCAAACTCCGCATAGGGGAATTCCAGCTTTTTGGCTTCCTCTTCCAGCGGTTGGTGATTGGAGGCGATGATGTCAATAGTGCCATCAAGCACGCCCGCTTTCAGTGCGGCCCGATCGGCGGCGCTGCGCAGGGGGGGCAGTACTTTGAAATTGGAGTCGAAAGTAGTGGTAGCTTCGTCTTCGTAGATCAGGTTCATAATGGCTACGCTTGCGGTCACTTGCAGCCCTTTGGCTTTGGCTTTGCGTATCATTTGCACGGCGCCTGCTGTGGAGATATTGGCGAGGTGCAAACGGCTTTCGGTGTACTCCAGCAAGTGCAAATCACGGCGCACCATCACCTCCTCGGCTACCGAGGGTATGCCCGGCATACCCAGAGAAGTAGAGACGATGCCTTCGTGCACCTGCCCACCGTGCCGCAGGTGGTCGTCGAGTGGTTGGTTGACCACTACCCCACCGAAGGCTTTAACATAATTGAGCGCCCGGAGCATCACCCCGGTATGCTGCAAAGCGACGGGCCCATCGGTAAACGCCACCGCGCCTGCCCGCTGCATGTCGATCATCTCGGTGATTTCCCGCCCACTGCACTTCAAAGTCAGCGCGCCCATAGGGTGGAAATTGACCAACTTGCCCTCTGCGTTTCTGCGGATGTACTGCACCCCAGACTTGGTATCAATCACCGGATCCGTATTTGGCAGCGCCGCCACTGCCGTAAATCCGCCCGCTGCAGCTGCTGCGCCTGCGGTATGCAAGGTTTCACGGTGCTCCAACCCGGGGTCGCCCACCTGTACGCCGAAGTCCATCCAGCCGATTGACAGGTGCAGCCCTTCCGCTTCCAGCACAGGGGCATCCTCCCCTTCAAAGGGCGTTTCCCCAATTTTCTGAATGTACCCTTCGCGGATCAGTACGCTGCGCACCTGACCGTGGTGCGGATTGCCCGGTGCGATGAGGGTAGCGTTTTTAATATGCAAGTCCATGCGCCAAGTAATTATTCTACCGGATACCACCGGTTGTTCTTAAACAGGTAATTTTGCCCTTTCTGAAAAATCTCTGCAATATCATGCCGGATGAGCAGCTCATCTACAAACAGAGGAGCCTGCCCGATGTCCTGATTATCTACCCAAAACCGGATACGGCTGTCAGAACGCTGAGGGATAAAGCCCATCTCCACCAATGCCCATCCATTGCTATCAAAGGTACGGAAGTGGTCGTAGATACGGTAGTGGCGTTCCTGCAACCGCGCCCCGCTTTCCGCATCGTATTCTTCAATGTGAAAAGAGCCGGTGGCCAGACGGTCGACATCCACATAGATCCAGGAGGAAAAAGTGTACCAGCCTGTACCATACTGCCGGGGCAAAGTACCGTCAAAAAGGACGTTTGGCTGGCTTACCTCCCCGGTATAAGCGCCTCCGCCACGGTAATACCGAGCAGTAGCCAGCGTATCAAAACTTTGATAATAGAAGTTATGCGTAGAATCCCGGGAAAGGAAGCCCGCCACCGGGTACAAAGCCGCACTGTCTGCTTTGAGCGTGTAATTGATGTCCCGTACCCTGGCCTCTATCCGCTCTTCAAAGGCTGTCAGGGGCAGGCGGTAGAGGGCGTACTGATCATTCTCAAAAAGCAGTTGCGCCCCGGTGAGCATATGCTCGAAATCGCCTTTGTGCTGCTCAAACTGATACTTCCCAAGTACCAGCAAAAGTGGCTTTTCATTGGGGAAGTCTTCCAGAATTTTTGGGACGCGGTAGGGTTCGTAGACCAGCTGCAACTGATTGTACGCCTGACTGCGGCTGGTACGGGTCAGAGCAGCCCCTGTGGTGGGCAGGCCTGTTTGCATACCCAGCATAAGCGTCCAGGGCATTACATTGCCCGATGCTTCAATCCAAAAATTATCACTGCCCAGGTTGAAGTAAGGCAGGGGCACTGTGGCCTGAAATTCCCGGTAGTCGATGCCTGGCAAATCAGCAAAGGTCTCCCCTTCGTGCAATTGCCGGATGTCATCCAGTTTCAGGTCAGGGTCGGTACAGGAATGATAGGCCTCAAAGCCAAGCAAGAGCAAAGCTCCAATGCCCAGCCCCAGCTTCCACTGTGCTTTGGAATGGCTGATCCATGCCCAGAGCTCGGTGAAGACGATCAGGTTGATGGCGTAGTAAAAAGGCCAGTTGAAACGCCCCACAGACCGGAATTGCTGATAAGGCCCTGTATAATCCAGCAGCCCTTCCAGCCCCGGAATAGTGAATGGTAGGCCGAAGGACAGCAGCAGGAGCACGAGGCTCGTCAGCATCATTTTATTCAGGAACGGCTGCAACTCCCCGCCTGCCTGCACAAATGGGGTTTTAAAACCCCTCCTTACCCAGCGCACCGTAAGGACCAGCAGCCCCATCACCGCCACCAGCCCAATGTATCCTTTGCCTTCAAAGCCCCCCTCCTGAATGGCGATCACCTGCTCATTGATCCAGCCAAAGTAGGGCATGGCTTTCGAGGTGACAATATCCTCCCAGATGGAATGAAAGTGGAAAAAACCCCAGGGACGGGCTGCCCGGTCTGTCACCGGGTTATTGTGGTACATCCAAAAATAAAAGAAGACCAGCGGCGGCCCGATTTGCACGCTAAAGTGCAGCAGGTAACGGAAAAACCGGCGCACAGTGGGCTTCCGCAAAAAGCCAAAGAAAAAATAAAAGGATATGGTCATCGCCATAATGACGAAATAGTAAAAGTGGATGAGCGGAAAGACCAACAGCGCCACGGCCATCCAAAGGCTGTACTTCAGGCTGTGCGCTTCCTCCAGCCGGATGAGGAGGTAAAAGAGTATGGGGATGACCTCGATATGCGACAAACCGTAGTGCGCGACAAACCGGTAAATCTGAGGGGATAAAAAGACGATGCCCAAACTGGCTGCAGCCCCCCACCACGGAGCCGTCCCGAGCCGCAGAAAGGACAGGTAGAGAAAATAAGCCCCCAGCAAAATCCCAAGCAGCAGCGAAAAATTGACAATCGCCCGGGTATAGCCTGTGATGTCCACTACGTAATCACTCACCACTTTGATGAGCCCGGAGATCAGGGGCTGCGTAACGGCCGCGGAAGCATGGTCGCCGTACGGATAGTTCATCCCCTCGAAGTAAGTGAAGGAGCTGTCGTGGCGGGCGTGGTATTCAATATTAGTATAAGCCTTCAGTCCATCGGCATAAGGCTCAATGACCAGGTTGGGCGTGGCGAAAAAGTCAGGGAAACGCAACCAAAGCAACGCAACGCCAAGCACAATAACAGCCAGGCGGCCAAGGTTTGCATCTGATAAGCGGTCCTTCATGGTGGCGGCGTTCCTTGTTTAGGAGCAAATGTACGTTTTTGGAAGGAAATGAGGTGGGGTTTCCCGCAAAGGGCGCAAAGGTTCGGGCACAAAGAGCGCAGAGGGAGGGTCCTGGGATAGCGTACTAAGTAAGTAAGTGGGTTTCACGCAGCGTGCGCAAAGAATGAGCCACGAAGCACTCAACTTTACGCTTGGCATACCTGGCTGGATAGGATAGATCAGACTTTCTTCGCATGAACCCGCTCCGCAACCTCTGCGTAAAACCCTCCGCGAGCTTCGCGTGAACCCCCTCCGCGAGCTTTGCGTGAAACCCCTCCGCGATCTTTGCGTGAAATCCTCTCCGATCTTCGCGTGAACCCAATCCGCGGACTTTGCGTGAAACCCCTCCGCGATCTTTGCGTGAACCCCCTCCGCGGACTTTGCGTGAAACCCCTCCGCGATCTTCGCGTGAACCCAATCCAAAATACCCTCAAATCACCCAACCTTTCTTACCTTCAACCCTGAAACCAAACCCAGCCCATTGGACACCACCCCTCCCATCATCAGACGGGCCCTGCTCGCCATCGCCCTGCTATTCCTAGCCGGTTATGTGCTCATCGACCGGTGGGACGAAGCCCTGTACTACGGCGACAGCAACAGCTACTACCTGCACGTGGTCTCTTTTTGGGTCCATCAGGATGCAGGCGACTACGATGCGACCATCAGCAGCCTGCAGGCCGCCAACCCCGGTTCTCCCGACCCCCGCGAGGATGAGTTTGGCATACGCCTTACGGAACGCGGGCGGCGCTACATCAAATATACACTGGGCGTGCCTGTGATGGAGACGCCCTTTTTCCTACTGGCCCACGCCTGGGCGAAAGTCTCCGCCGAATACCCCGCAGATGGCTGGAGCAAGCCCTACCTGCTGGCGGTTAGTTTTTCGACCATCGTTTACCTATTGCTGGGCTTCTTTTTGCTCAGCCGGGTCCTGCATCGGTACTTCAGCAGCAAGGTGACGGCGGTGGTGCTGCTCACCCTTGCCTTTGCCACCAATGTGTTCTACCACGCTACCTACGTCACGATGGCGCATGGTTTCCTCTTTTTCAATTACTGCCTGCTCCTGTTTCTAACGGAAAGGTTCTACGACCGCCCGAGCCGTACCAAAGCATTCGGTACCGGACTCGTCGTTGGCCTGATTGCCCTGACGCGGGTGCCGGAAGTCATCAGCCTGTTGATCCCTCTGCTTTGGGGAGTGAATAGCGCGACAACCCTGCGCGAGCGCTGGCAGTTTTTCCTGCGCCGGCCGGCTTACCTCTTGCTCGCCGGGCTTGGGCTGGGGCTCGCCTTCAGCCCGCAATTGGGTTACTGGTATTTTGTGAGTGGGCAGTTGTACTTCAACCCCTACGAAGGGGAAGGTTTCAACTTCCTGCAGCCCATGATTTACAAAGGCTGGTTCGATTTCTCCAATGGCTGGCTGATCTACACTCCAGTGATGTTTTCCAGCCTGATTGGGCTGTTCCGCCTGCGCCGGCATGCTCCGGGCAAACTGCTGCCCATTGCGCTGTTCGTGGGGCTGCACGCCTACATCCACTATTCCTATTACGCCTGGACTTACTTCCCGGGGCTGGGCTCCCGGCCGATGGTGGAAACCTATCCGCTTTTAGCTTTTGGACTGGGGGGCTGCTTTGCACCGTTGCTCCGGAAGCGATGGGCAGCCGTAGCATTGGGGCTGGGGCTGCTTTTTTTCACCTGGCTCAACCTGTTTCAAACCTGGCAGATGAAGAAGGGCGTCATTTGGTCAGAGCGAGGCAATGCTGCCTTCTACCTGGAGACTTTCGGCACCCTGCAGCCCACCTGGCACTCTATGGTCGCCTTCGATACCAAGGAACGGCAACCCCGCGACACTAGCGATCTTAAGCCCACCGCGCTACTTTTCCATGAAGGTTTTGAGCCTGCCGATCTTCCGCACCGGTCTACAGAGCAGGTTTTTAAAGGGCAGGGCGCTTTGCTGCCTCCTGATGGCGACTACACCCTATCCGAACAGATTGATTTGGCTAATGCACAGCCCGGCGACTGGCTCCGCATCAGTCTCCGTGCCTACATGCCCGCCACCGGCCGCATATGGAACCGGGACCTGGGCATCATCCTCTTTGCTGAATTGCGAAATGCAGAAGGCCGCCGCAAAAAACGACGCCTTATGCGCCCCACTTCCTACATCGGCAACAGCGAGTACTCCATCTGGCATGCCGGCACGCCTGATCAATGGGGGGAAGCTGCGTTTTTCTTCCAGCTCCCCCACAGCTTTGAGCCCGGCTGGCACCTGCGGCTTTACCTGCACAATCCGTCAGGGCAACGAGTGTATTTGGATGAGGTGCGGGTGGGGCGTTATGTGCCCAAAAATTAAGGTTACGGCTTCATTAGTCTAGCAAGAACGACTCAAAGTTTTGTTGGTGCAGTACTTGTATCTCCGCCTTTGGGTAAGCTTTAGCGAAAGCTACGGGCATCTTAGCTTTTTTTGAATTCCATTTGAATTCGTAACCGTGCAGCTTCCCATCAGCTCCTTCCACATAATCCAACTCCTGATGGTCATGCGTCCGCCAGAAGTATTGTTTGGGAAATAGTAAGCGCGCGTGCAGGTATTTCATACGTTCGACTACCAGAAAATTCTCCCATAGCGCTCCCTGGTCTGCCCGGCCCTTTAATGGCTGGTACTGCTGTATGATACTGTTGCGTACGCCCAAATCGTAAAAGTAAATCTTCTTCTTTTTGCTTACCTCTTTGCGGAGATTGCGGCTCAATGCGGGTAGCCGGAAAATGACGAATGCCTTTTCTAACAAGTCAATGTACCTGGATACCGTACGTTCATTGACCTTAAGCTTAAGTGCCAGTTCATGAATGGAAACTTCGCTGCCGATTTGAAAGGCCAGTAGCTGCAATAGCTGGTGGACAATATCAGCTTTGCGAATGTTTTCAAAGACGAAAATATCCTTGTAGAGATACCGCGACGTTAAGTCATCAAGCAAAAACCTGGTATCTTCCTGTGAAGCTTGGACAACCTCCGGATAGGTGCCAAACCGTAGCCAGCTTTCCAACAAGCCCGACCTTTCGCTTGGCCGGTGAAGCTGTCCCAACTCTTCGTAAGAAAATGGGTAAAGGGTGAACGTAAGCGCCCTCCCGGTGAGCGGCTCCCCGGTCCGCTGCGCCAATTCAAAGCTTGAAGAACCCGTAGCTACAATCTGTACTTCCGGCAGGTGATCTGTTATGACCTTTAATATCTGGCCGATGTTCGGTATATACTGTGCCTCATCCAGCACAATCAATCGGTGCTTGCCAAACTCACGCCTTAGTAGTTCAGGTTCCTGCTGTTCCAGCACCTGCCGTACCGAAGGGATCTCACAGTTGTAATAGGCATTTAGATCACCACCGTGCTCACGCAAAAGCGTTTTGGCCAAAGTCGTCTTTCCTACCTGTCTTGCACCATATAGAATGATGATCTTACCCCGGAATAACCAGCGATCGACCACCGCCTGCAGTTGCCGCTGTATCATAATTTTTGTACTAAACTACAAATTTTTATGTAATTTTTTGTAATAAAGTACAAATTTTTACGCTTCCCGGCTTATCCCTTGCCTCCCCAATTCCGGGGAGACTCAGGCGGCGATTGTGGAATCGCGGCCTGAGTTGCCCTGTCCGGCCGCGACTCCAAAGTCGCCGCCGGACTATAATACAACAACAGAATAACCAAAGAATATCTCATAAT
>JANSXW010000194.1 GCA_024742755.1 bacterium
GCAATCTCAGCCAAAGTATTCACCTCCTTGAGGGCTTCCAGGACTACTTTTGTCTTGAAATCAGCGTTGAAATTTCTTCTGCTCATGATAGCTAATTTAAGGGTTTTTATAAATCAAGCTACCTGTCTAGTTTTTTGGGGAAACTCCACCGCAGATCATCCCCAAAAAGCTGGAAGGCACAAGGCAGCCTGCCCACTCCCCTATCCTGAAGCCGCTTGGGCTCACGGAAACGGAAAGAAATCAGCTCAAAGCCTTTCTCCACGCCCTTTCCACCCGTCCCCGCTCCGTAGCCCTGCCGTAGGCAGCAGCAAAAAGCATGATTTATATCACCGTTGTGCATGATCAGGGTTAGTGCCTGCTTGCCGGGCCTACCCTACCTTTCCGGAAAAAGCAGAACCCATGAAAAAGACCTTTGTATTTTTATTGGCGACCCTGGCCCTGCAACTGGGCAGCGCACAGGTAAGACTCGTCCTCAACCAACAGGAAGGTGCAACGCTGGCCCGGATGGCGGAAGAAGAAAAACTCGCCTATGACGTTTACATGGACATGGCAGAACTTTGGGAAGCCCAGGCCTTTACGCAAATTGCAGCTGCTGAGCAACGCCACCTGGAAATGATCAAACAGCTCGCCGGCCGCTACGGCATAAAGATGTCAAAAGCCGTGCGCTCGGGCGAGAGAGGCTTATTTGATAATGCTGCCTTGCAACAGTCTTATCTCGACCTGACTCAAAAAGGAAAACAATCCCTAACCGCTGCTTTCCAGGTTGGTGCGCTGATTGAAGAAATGGACATCAGGGACTTAAAAACAGCCATTGCTGAAACCGAAAATGCCAACCTGAAAGCCACCTACGGCCGCCTGATGGAGGCATCGAATAACCACCTTGTTGCTTTTTCTCAGAATCTGGAACAGGCAGGGGAAGCGTATGTGCCCAGCTACATTACCACGGCCGACTACGATGCCATCATGAGGGGTGCCACTAAAGCCTGTCAGCCGGGCAAAAACCAGCAAGGCTGCAAAGGGAAGAGTCAGCAGGGCTGTCAGGGCAACAAACAAAAAGCAGAGGCTGGCTGCGCAGGCAAGCAGGCCGGCCAATCTGGCAAAGCTTGCTGCAGCGGCAAAAAGGGGCAGGGAGCAGGTGGCTGTCAGGGCAAAAAGACAGACCTTTAGGCTGGATCCCATTTGCTTCATCAACCACAGTAATGCCCTTTTTCTGTAGCTTCGGAAAAAGGGCATTACTTTTGTGCCGAAATCAACGTCCAAACGAACCATGAAAACGAACGCCTCACGGATTCTGAGTCTTCTGCTAGCCTTGCTGCTTCAAATGCTTAACACAGGTACTTTGGCGGCACAGGCCCGCTTTCCGGTCACCCTGGAGGAAGCGATGGCCATTGCCCAACGAAATTACCCTGAGCTCAAACGGGACCAGAAAGCACTCGAACAGCTTCAGTCGCTCATGGGCACGGCACGCCCCAGTAATCCGACCCAACTGTTTATGGCAGGCGGCATGGTTGACCCGGACAATCCCGCTACCGGACTGCACAGCGCCGGCTTTCTCAAAGCTTTCGACTGGCCGGGCACGACAAAGATGCGGGAGGAAGCGCTCAGGGAAGCCGTTTTGCTGGGCAATGCGGAGTTGGAACTGACCGACTGGGAACTACGGCGGGAAGTTTCAAAGGCTTACTACCAGCTGGTCTTCACCAAGAACCTTCAACAGCACTACCGGGAAAAGCAGGAGCTGATGAGCCGGCTCGTGGATTTTGCGCAAGCCAGGTTTGAATTTGGCGAAACCGGGAAGGTGCCGGTACTCTCTGCCACCAGCAAGCAAAAACAGGCCAGCCTCGAACAACAGCAAGCGCAAAAAGCCTACGACCTCGCCCATACCCTGTTTAACAACTGGCTGCACTCAGACTCCGTATTTTACGCTTTGCTCGATTCTTTGCCTTTGCCAGCCCCCGCCCCCAACTGGTATGTCAATGGCGGGCACCCACATTTGCTCAAAAAACAACAGGAAGTCCGGCTGGCAGAAGCCCAAATCACACGGGAGCGCAGTCAGCTGATGCCCAAAATCCTGGCAGGCGGACAGCTGCAAATGATTAACGAAACCCTGCCCTTCCTGGGCTATCAGCTGGGGCTCAGCCTGCCCATCAGCCGCCAGGCCATACAATCCAGAATAGAGGGGGCTGAAAAAGCAGTCGCCGTTCAGGAAGCCGAACTCGATGCCACCGAAAGGGCATTGGAGAACAAAAGACGGGAACTGACGACCCTGTTTCTGGCTCAGAAGAACCTCCTGGAGTTTTCAAAAAAAGAGCTCCTCCCTCTGGCCAATGAGCAGATCCGGTCGGCAGAAGCGGCCTATGAAAGTGGTGCCGTAGACTACCACGACTACATCGTCAACCTCGAACAGGGCCTGCAAACCAAACTCGAATGGATTTACAATTTGAGGGACTACCACTTGCTGCGCCTGGAACTGGAGTTCCTGAGCGGGCGCCGGTAAAGCCAGATTTCCAGTCATTATAGCCACGGTGGCAACTGCGAAATATAGCCCGGTAATTACCAATCAATCCACCCTGTTTTTTTGTTGGAAAAAACAGTTTTAACTACCTTGCTGACGACTAAAACCAATTGCCATGTCTACACTCGTAAAGCGAATACTCCTAGGATTGCTCAGCGCTCTTGTGGTGCTTCAGTTCTTCCAGATCGATAAGGCCAACCCGCCTGTTCCCAACGGGCAAGACCTGATTGCGGCTATGCAACCTCCGCAGGATGTGGTACAGCTGTTGAAGGACGCCTGCTACGATTGCCATTCCTACCACACCACCTACCCCTGGTATGCTAATGTACAACCCGTCGGCTGGTGGCTGAAGGGCCATGTGGACGAAGGCAGGGAACACCTGAATTTCTCAACCTGGACCGCCTACGATGCGGAGAAGCGCGCCCATAAGGCGGAGGAATGCGCCGAGGAAGTGGAGGAAGGGCACATGCCCCTGAAAGCCTATCCCCTTACCCATGCTGAAGCCCGGCTTTCCGAAGAACAGCGCAGCCGCCTCGTGGCCTGGTTTAGCGCATTGGCGGACGACCGGGATATTTCAAAGCGTATTCGCGAGAAAGCCCCGGAAAAAAGCGCAAAGCCGGAACTTCAGCACAAGGACATGCCCACCGAATAACCGCATGTGATGGAAGCAGCACCCAATGCCCCTAATTTTCTCCAAAGGCATCAGGACTACCTGGGCGAGTTTGTCTACGGCGGCATTGATGGCAGTGTAACGACTTTTGCGGTGGTCGCCGGATCGGTTGGGGCAGGGCTGGACAGCTCCGTTATTCTTATCCTTGGTTTCGCGAATCTCCTGGCGGATGGCTTCTCGATGTCCGTTGGGGCGTACCTTTCGGCAAAATCTGAAGCGCACAACTACGATAAACACAAGAATGCAGAATACTGGGAGATTGAAAATAAGCCCGAAGAGGAGCGGGAGGAAGTCCGGGAAATCTACCGCCAAAAAGGCTTTGAGGGCCCACTGCTGGAGCAGGTGGTGGACATCCTCACCGCAGACAGGGACCGCTGGGTGGACGTGATGATGAAAGAAGAGCTGTTCATGATGGAGCAACGCCGCTCGCCCCTGGCCATTGGTGCCGTGACCTATGTGGCGTTTATCCTGGTGGGGTTCATTCCGCTGGCCTTGTATCTTTATGATTACTTTTTTCCGTTTTCCGGCGATTTGTTCTGGACCACCTGTGCACTGACCTGCCTGGGGTTTGCCACTGTGGGCGGACTGAAAAGCTATGTTACCGAAACCTCAATTTTGAAAGGTGTGCTGGAAACGCTAGCCCTGGGGGCACTGGCTGCCGGTGTCGCCTACTGGGTTGGGGACGTACTGGAGCGCATTATTGTTGGCTAAACCGCCGCTACTATGTTTGAAAAACTACTACCCTACGACACTGCACACCTCATTCTGCGCAGTTACCAGCAATACTATTATAACTACAAGCGCATCACCAAGCGCGCCCAAATCCGCTTTGAGCACCGCGACTGGAGGGGCATGCAGGCGGATGCCCGCGAACGGCTCACGCTCTACCGGGATCAGGTGGGCAAGACCACCAAGGAAGTCGTCAAACTACTGGGCAGCTTATCGAGTGATGACGACACCTGGAAAAAAATCAAGCAATACTACCTGGAGGAAGTCAGCAATTTTGCGACCCGGAATATTGCAGAGACTTTTTACAATTCCATTTTCCGGCACAGCCACCGGGGGCTTAGTGTCGACAAAGACCTCATGTTTGTCCTGGCAACGGCGACTTACCGGGAGTTCCGCTCTACCATCCCCATTCATCAGACGTTCTTCCTGATTGAGCCACTGGAGCATATTTTCAGGCAGGTCTTCCACTTTTTCACCTTTGATGCCCAATGGGAGGACATGGAGCGCGACATAGAGTACATCTGCGATACCTTACGGGAAAGCCTGACCCCCGGCGAGCTGCCCCGCCACGCCCGCATCGAATTGCTCAAGTCGGTATTTTACCGGAACAAGGGGGCCTACATCGTGGGCAGGCTGCACCTGGAAGACCGGATTACGCCATTTATCATCCCGCTGCTGCACAAAGAGAATGGCATTTTTGCGGATGCGCTTCTGCTCGACTACAACGATGTATCCTCCATCTTCAGTTACAACCGGTCCTATTTTCTCGTTGACGTGGATATTGTCAGCGAAACCGTCGACTTCCTGAAATCCATACTGCCTACCAAGAGCCTGGGCGAACTCTACAACTCCATCGGTTTCGAAAAACACGGCAAAACCGTCCTTTACCGGGACTACCTACGGCACATGGAGCGCACCCTCGATAAATTTGACCACGCCCCCGGTATCAAAGGGATGGTGATGGCGGTTTTCACCACGCCTTCCTACAACATGGTCTTCAAAGTGATCAAAGACCGCTTCGCTGCGCCGAAGCAGGTAACGGAAGACGAGGTGAAGCGGAAGTACGAAATGGTCTTCTTCCACGACCGGGTGGGGCGCATGGCAGACAGCCATGTCTTTGAGCAATTCCTGTTTGAGCGGTCCCGGTTTTCCGATGAGCTCCTGCAGTACCTCATGGAAGAAGCCCCTTCCAAGGTCAAAATCAAGGGCGATATCGTGGAGATCAAGCACCTCTACATTGAGAAAAAGATGATCCCGCTCAACCTCTTCCTCGACCAGGCCACGACCGAGGAAGCAGAGGAGGTCATCAACGACTACGGCAAAGCCATAAAGCAACTGGCCGCGGTCAATATTTTCCCGGGCGACATGCTGCTCAAAAACTTTGGCGTCACGCGCCTGAAGCGGGTCGTCTTTTACGATTACGATGAGATTGGCCCGCTGACCGACTACAACTTCCGGCGGATTCCCGAGGCCGAAACCTATGAAGAAGAACTCTCCTCAGAGCCATTCTACTCGGTAGGCCCTAATGATATTTTCCCGGAGGAGTTCCGGCGTTTCCTGATTGGGCGGCGCGACATCAGGGATATTTTTTACCGCCTGCATGGCGACCTCTACGATGTCGGGTTCTGGATTGACACCCAGAAGAAGCTTGAGGCAGGCTATCTCTTTGATGTATTCCCCTACCGGCAACGGCTGCGGTTTGCCAAACGCTACCCAAAGTAAGAAGCGGTACCGCTCTTTCTCCCCCGCCAATTCCTCATTTAATAAACCAATTACACCTTCAAAATATGAGACCATACCTGTTTACCCTGGCAACTGCCCTATTATTTTCAGCCTGCAATACCACCAAAACGACCACTGACACAGCAAACACCAAGGCCCTCGACCAGCTACAGCAAGCGATGACCGGCACCTTTACCAGCGCCGCTCAGGCTGCCGAAGACGATGCCTTCTACGACATCACCCTGCACATGTACCCGATTTGGAAAGACCGGGGGCACTGGCTGTATGTGGAGCAAGCCGTGAGTGCCATGCCTGCCAAACCTTACCGGCAGCGCATCTACCAATTGGAACAGGTGGACAAAAAGACCTTCAAAAGCATTGTCTACACCGTAGATAATGAAGATGACCTGGTGGGCGACTGGCAGGTACCGGAAAGCTTTAACGCGCTCCCTACCGGGGACCTGCGCCTGCGCGAAGGCTGCGCGGTCATTCTAACCCAACAAGCTGACGGCACTTACACCGGAAGTACGGACGGGGACAGCTGCAAAAGCAACCTGAGGGGAGCAGCTTATGCCACTTCCGAAGTTACCATAATGCCTGGTAAAATCGTGAGTTGGGACCGGGGTTTCGATGCGTCCGGTGCACAGGTCTGGGGCGCTGAGAAAGGGGGGTATGTTTTTCTCAAAGAGTAATACCGTATACCCTCGTGTTTACAACCCCTGAAAGAGCTTAAAAATGCGCCTGTACTCGTCCGTCCAGCTGCTGGGCTCAATGAAGCCGTGGGGCTCTACCGGGAATACGGCCAATTCCCAGTTTTCCTTCCCAAGCTCAATGAGGCGCTGAGACAGGCGGACTACATCCTGAAACTGCACATTATCATCCACCATACCGTGAAGAATAAGCAGGCGGTCCTCCAGCCCTTCCGCAAAATAGATTGGTGAGCTTTGGCGAAAGGCAACAGCGTCTTCCACCGGCGTGTTGAGGATATTGGAGGTGTAAGGGTGGTTGTAATGCGCCCAGTCGGTTACCGAGCGCAGGGCCGCACCGCATTCAAAGGTGCCGGGCGAAGTGAATAGCGCCATCAGGGTGATGAAGCCCCCGTAGGAGCCCCCGTAGATGCCAATTCTCTGCGGGTCAATGCCGAGCTCCTCCACCAGATAGGCAGCACCGTCTACCTGATCGCTGAGGTCTTTGCCGCCCATATGCCGGTAAATCCCGGTCCGCCAGTCCCGCCCGTACCCGTCACTGCCCCGGTAGTCGATGTCCAATACCGTGAAGCCATTGTCCACCAACAGATTATGAAACATATACTCCCGGTAATAGCTGCTCCACCACCGGTGTACATTTTGCAGGTAGCCCGCTCCATGAACGAAAATGACGGCTTTGCCTTTCTTCGTGCCTTTCTTTGGCCGGTACAGGCGGGCAGGCACGCTTGCACCATCTGATGCCTTAAAGCGTATAATTTCAGGCTCTCGCCACGCGTAGCTTTGGAAAGCCTTGGTCGTGGATTCAGTCACCCGGCGCAGCGCACTGCCGGGCTGATTATCCATCAGGTACAGTTCCCAGGGCTGATTGCTGTAGGAATAGCGCAGGGCGAGGGTCTTTTCATCCGGTGCGATTTCCACTTCGTACTTCCCCGGCGCATCCGTCACTTTCTGCAAAGGACCTCCACTGACCGGCAGATGGTAAAAATGCTGCTCAAAGGGGCTCTCCGCATTAGCGATGATGAAAAAGGTCTGTTTATCGCGGGACAGCTGTGCACTACGGATTTCAAAATCGCCACTTGTCAGCGCAGTACGCTCGTCGGTATCCAGGTTGTGGGTATAGATGTGTGAGTACCCGGTGGCTTCTGACTGGTAAAAAATGGTTTGCTCATCCAGCCAGCCCAGGGTCCCGGTTGAGAAATTCCAGCCTGAAATACCAGGGCCGCCCACCCAGGCATCATCCTGTTGCCGGTCAATTTGCCGGAGCTGACCGGTCGGCAGGTCCAGCTCTGCAATCCAGCGGGTTTTGTTGTCCAATGCGCGTACAACGGCCACTGCCCTGCCCTGATCGCTGAAGACGGGGCCATGCAGGAGGACGGCTCTGGGAGATTCGTACTGTGCGGCAGTGTCTCCGTAGACGGCCATGCGATAGGCAGGCTTGTCATAAATGCCCTCCAGGCTCAGGGTGGAAACGGTGTAGAACGTATCCCGCTGCCGGTCGTAAACGCCCATTTCATAGGTATCCTGCGGGTGCCCCACCTTGGGGCGTGCTTTTTTGACATCCAGATAGCCCGTTGGGTCAACGAAATGGGGCACCTGCGTGCTTTTTGTGGTTGCATCGGTACGCAGCCGGATGGTTACAAAGCGCTGATCGGGGCTAAGCTGCAGATTACTCCACGACTTGCTGCCCAAATGAATGGCCTGAGGGCGATCCGGGCGCAGGGCTTCCCGGCGTTCCTGCTCCAACCGATCCTGAGCATCCCGCCAGCGCAGTATCTCAAAAAGTTCCATTTGCTGTTCGCCCAGCCATGTTTGCTGAGCATCCGTGGACCCACTGCTGCCACCGCTGCCTTTCTCAAAGTAAGTGAGCTGCTCCAGCCGGTGCTCCTGCAAGTGCCAGGCATAGAGGTTGCGATCGGCGGTAAAGATGACCTGTTTGTCATTTGAGGTAAAGAACGGGTCCGATTCGTGCTGCCCGGTGTGGGTCAGCTGCCAGCTGCTATCGGCTGCCCTATCGTAGAGGAAGAGGTCGCCATTTTTGGCGTAAGCCATGAGGGTATAGTCAGAATTGTATGCGCCCGGCTCAGGCAGTTTCCGCTGCCGCTCCAGGCTCACAGGCGCCGGGTTTTCTTCTCCCCGTTTCACACTGTACAGGGAGCGCAGGGTATCCTGCTCAGGGTTCCAGGTAAAAAAGACTTCCTGGCTGTTGGGGTGCCACTGAATTTGCTCCGGCAAGAAGCCTACGAAGCGTTCGCCCTGCATAATGCGATCAATCTCAAGGGGAGCGCTATTGGTAGCGGGCTGGGCCAGGGCTGCAACAGGAAAAAAACTGAGCAAAAGCAAGCGTAAAAACAGACGCATGGTTATGTTTTTCCGCTAAATGTACGATGATCTTACTTAAAAAATCGTCTTGTCGTACTTCGAGCCAGAGTTTTCTGAGTTTTCCAGGCTCTTGTCGTAGCGCATGGAGAAATGGAGGTAGAGCGACCGGGACAACCGCATAATTTTGAAGTAGGTCAAGGCTGCGAAAGCCAGGGTGAAGCCCATAGCCGCCATCACGGACCAGTCGTAATACAGTACCAAAAGCAGTGCCGGAAGGAGCAGCATCCAGGACGAAATGCCGTAGGAAATGATGAGCGCACCGAAGTAAAAGCCCGGTTCCGGCTCAAAATCCAGCTTGCAATTCTGGCACGCCTTATGCATGTCAATGGGATCGGTCCATTTAAAGGGCTTTTTAAACAGATCACCTTCCCCGCAACGGGGGCATTTATAATTCCAGATGCCTTTCCAGGATAATTTCATGGCTGATAGCTTTTGTGGGCACAAATGTACAAAACTTCATAAGTTCATACCTTTGTGGCGAACAAGGAATAAAATCAATTGTAGAACATTCGCTGCACCCTGAAAAGTTGAGTACCGGCTTAAAGATTACAACGGCATTACCAAATTCCAATTACAGCACCGAAAGCTAAAGAGAATGGCACATAAATAGTAGATTTGCCGGGATTCTTTACACCATTGACCAAAACTTGAACTTATGTATAACATGTTAAAACACGCGCAC
>JANSXW010000264.1 GCA_024742755.1 bacterium
CCCCCCACCCACCCTCCCCACCCCTAGCACACCATCCTGCCACATGATCATAACACCCCCTCCATTCCATCAAATGATAAGCACACGCGCTCCAGTTTATTCGCATAGCTCTGCGCACATCCTGGCACATGATAAGCACACACGATCAAGTGTGTTCGTCTAGCACTACACACATGCTGGCACATGATAAGCACACCCGCTCAAGTGCATTCGCATAGCAGAGCACACATGCTGGCACATGTGATAAGCACACCCGCTCAAGTGCATTCGCATGGCACTGCGCACATGCTGGCACATGATAAGCACACCCGCTGTAGTGTACTCGCCTAGCACTGCACGCATGCTGGCACATAATAGGCACACCCGCTCACGTGCATTCGCATAGCACTGCGCACATGCTGGCATATGGTAAGCACACCCGCTCAAGTGTGTTCGCGTAGCACTGCACACATGCTGGCACATGAAAAGCACACCCGCTCAATGCATTCGCATTGCAGAGCACACATGCTGGCACATGATACGCACAGCCGCTCAAGTGCATTCGCATAGCAGAGCACACATGCTGGCACATGATAAACACACCCGCTCAAGTGCATTCGCATGGCACTGCGCACATGCTGGCGCATGACAAGCACACCCGCTGAAGTGCACTCGCCTAGCACTGCATACATGCTGGCGCATGATAAGCACACCCGCTCAAGTGCATTCGTGAAGTATTCGCGTAGCACTGCGCACATGCTGGCACAGGATAAGCACACCCGCTCAAGTGCAGTCGCATAGCAAGCACACCCGCTCAAGTGCATTCGCACAGCACAGCACACATGCTGGCACATGATAAGCACACCCGCTCAAGTGTATCACATGATAAGCACACCCGCTCAAGTGCATTCGCATAGCGCTGCACACATGCTGCCACATGATAAGCACACACGCTCGAGTGCATTCGCATAGCAGAGCACACATGCTGGCACATGATAAGCACACCCGCTCAAATGTATTCGCGCAGCACTGCACACATGCTGGCACATGATAAGCACACCCGCTCAAGTGCAGTCGCATAGCAAGCACACCCGCTCAAGTCCATTCGCACAGCACAGCACACATGCTGGCACATGATAAGCACACCCGCTCAAGTGCATTCGCATAGCACTGCACACATGCTGGCACATGATAAGCATACCCGCTCAAGTGTAGGCGCGCAGTGCTGCGCAGATGCTGGCACATGATAAGCACACCCGCTGAAGTGCATTCGCGTAGCACTGCGCACATGCTGGCACTGATAAGCACACCCGCTCAAATGTGTTCGCGTAGCAGTGCACACATGCTGGCACGTGATAAGCACACCCGTTCACGTGTATGCGCGTAGCATTGCGCACATGCTGGCACATGATAAGCACACGCGCTCAAGCGCATGCGCGTAGCAGAGCACACATGCTGGCACATGATAAGCACACCCGCTCAAGTGTGTTCGCGTAGCAGTGCACACATGCTGGCACATGATAAGCACACCTTTCACGTGTATTCGCGTAGCACTGCACACATGCCGGCACATAATAAGCACACCCGCTCAAGTGTATCACTCGATAAGCACACCCGCTCAAGTGTTTTCGCATAGCCGTCGTTGTTTGGCACAGTCCTCGCCGTCCGACACGCAGCCTCCGCGGCCGACACGGACCATCGGGTTCTGACTCGCAGACCTTACTTCGCTAAGTTGGCTCCGCATCTACGTCTCGTTGACATGCTCGCTGTTCGGCACCGCCGACTCCGCGGCCGACGCGGGCCGTCGTTGTCTGACGCAGTCCTCGCCGACCGACACGTGGCCTCCGCCTCCGACTCGGACCGTCGGGCTCTCACTCGGAGACCTTCCTTCGCTACGTTTGCTCGGCGCACACGTTGCTCTTGCGCGCTCGCCGTACGACTCCGCCAAGTAGCGCCATCCGACTCGGACAAACGCGCCGGCTGACACGGACATCCGGTGCCGCGCGCGATTTTTTGCCGGCCAGCAAAGATAATAGCTGGCTTTTTGACGTCCTGGAGACGTGACGCTGCATCCCTGAGGAAAACCAGTGATTTCAGCACACTGCGCGCTCATTACAGGGGGATTCCAGGCTTTCGGCGCGCGCGCTAACAGCATGATGGTGCGCTGTTGTTGTTGCAAAAGCAGTCTCCATGTCGATACGTGCTTTTGCAGCGTCTGAGGCAGCGGTCATATAGAAACGTGTAAAGAGTATATAGGTGTCTGTGCCTATGCATATGTATATGTGTTTGCACAAGCATATTCATATTATATATACACATGATGATACACATATATATACACGTACAAAGCGGAATCCTTGGTGTACCTGCACCTACACATTTCACCCACTAATTCGTTTACTCATTGGCTTGATGCAGCAACAGCGATCCGGACCAGTCCGCTATTGCCGTTTCGGCTTGGAGAGGGTGCGCAGTGTTCAACATGACGAGGAAACATTCGCAGCAGAGAGCAAGCAACTGGCAGCGCCGCCAACCGGCAAAAGCTCCGCTGGAGCAGCCTCGGCCAAAGCCGGCGCAACCAAAGCCGGCGCACGCAAAGCAAGCGCACGCAAAAGCACCGCTAGAAAGACCTCGAAAACCAGCCACGGCGCCACCGGCGAAGCCGGAGCACCCAAAGCCGGCACCTGCGCAGCCGAATTCAACACAGCCGGCGCACCCAACGCAGCCCGCGCAGCCACTGCAGCCCGCACACACAGCGCAACCAATCCAGCCGATGCAACGGGCGGACCCAATGCAACCAATGCAGCCCGCGGAGATATGGCCGACGCAAGGTCAGCACAGTGCAGCTGCTGCAGCCGACACAGGCCATGCAGCCGATGCAGGGCAGACGACGCAGCCGATGCAGCGGATGCAGACGATGCAGCCGATGCAGACGACACAAATGATGCAGACAATTCAACCAACGCAGCCAACGCAGCCTGCAGAGTCTATGCGGCCAACAATGCAGCCAACCCAGGCCAGCCCACCCCGGGACCCGATGCAGACGATGCAGCCGATGCAGACGATGCAGCCGATACAGGCGATGCAGACGATGCGGCCGATACAGTCGATGCAGCATATGCAGACGATGCAGCCGATGCAGACGATGCAGCCGATACAGGTGATGCAGCCGATGCAGACTGCGCAGACGACACAGCTGATGCATCCAGTCCAACCAATGCAGCCAATGCAGCATGCAGAGTCTACGCGGCCAACAATGCAGCCAGCCCAGGCCAGCCCACCCCGGCACCCTTCACCTGAGTTCTGCGAGAAGGTAGCGCAAGCCTTGCGACGACATTGCGGGCATCCTGGCTGCACGTGGTCCGAATTATATTGTGGCAGGCCCCGTTGTGCAGTTTTCACACATAACGTGCGGAATAGCCCAAAGCACTAGTTCCAGCGACAAGAACAAACCGGCAAAAACAGCAAAAGCGTCATCTAGAACACCAACTCGTGTTTAGACAAGTTTTGCCCTGGCAGCAACAATGCAATAACTGAAGCAAAGACTTTGCGGAAACTACAGCATCTAAGGATCGAATCTGCTGCCGCCCCACCGTGGAAGAGGCAAAAGTGAGCCTGCGAACACCCAGCCGAGGAGTATGAGGCCAAAAAACACAATGCAGCTGCTGCGCTGTGCTTGTAGTTTGCAAGGAAATTTAAACGCTCCAAGTATTTGGCCCTCTGAGTCATCGATCTCAAGGTTGTCTTAAAGGCGTTACTCATTGTATTCGCGTAGCGCTGCGCACACGTGTTGGCACATGATAAGCACACCCGCTCAAGAGTTTCTCATGATAAGCTCGCCGTCCGATACGCAGCCGACTCGGGCCGTCGTTGTCTGACACAGCGCTTTCCGTCCGACACGTGGCCTCCGCGGCCGACTCGGGCCGTCGGGTTCTAACTCGGAGACCTTACTTTGCTAAGTTCGCTCCGCGTCCGCGGATCTTCTGGCGTGCTCGCCGTCCGATACGCAGCCGACTCGGGCCGTCGTCGTCTGACACAGCGCTTTCCGTCTGACACGTGGCCTCCGCGGCCGACTCGGGCCGTCGGGTTCTGACTCGGAGACCTTACTTTGCTAAGTTCGCTCCGCGTCCGCGCTTCTTCTGGCGTGCTCGCCGTCCGATACGCAGCCGACTCGCGCCGTCGTTGTCTGACACAGCGCTTTCCGTCCGACACGTGGCTTCCGCGGCCGACTCGGGCACACGTTTCCGCGCCGTCCGACTCGAACACACGCGCCGGCTGACACGGACATCCGGCGCCGTCCGACTCGACCATGCCGCCGTCCGACTCGCCGCGTCCGACACGGTCACCAGCC
>JANSXW010000241.1 GCA_024742755.1 bacterium
ACTTAGTGTATAGATTACACCAGGTATTAACAAAAGATCAACTACCAAAATACACAATCGTATGGCAGAAGTCATCAGAATGCCCCGAATGAGCGACACAATGGAAGAGGGCAATATTGTGAGCTGGCTCAAGGAAGAAGGCGAAGAAGTGGAAGCTGGCGAAACGCTGGCGGAAGTGGAAACCGACAAGGCTACCATGGAGCTGGACAGCTACTTTGATGGGGTGCTCCTCCACATCGCAGTAAAAGAAGGCCCTGTACCCATCAACGATGTCATTGCCGTCATCGGAGAAGAAGGCGAAGACTGGAAAGCCGCTATCGAAGGTGCTTCCTCTGACAACGGTGGGGCTGATGACAGTAGCGACGATTCCAGTGATGAGGAAGCTCCGGCACCAAAGGAAGAAGAGACTTCCGGCAGCCCTGCAGCGTCCGCCTCTTCAGATAACAACGGATCATCCGATAGCGATAAACGCATTAAAGCTTCTCCACTGGCCCGCAGCATGGCTAAGGAAGCAAACATCGACCTCTCGAAGGTAAATGGCTCCGGAGACGGCGGCCGTATTGTCAAAAAAGATATTGAGGAGGCGATCGAGCAACAACAGTCCGCGCCGGCACCGCAACCTGCTCCGGCGGCGGCGCCCGAAGCACCGGCAGCACAGCCTGCCCCACAGCAGGAAGCGCCGGCAGCCAAAGTTCCTGAGTTTTCTATTTCTGCCAGCGGTGACAACTACGAGGATCAACCGATCAGTCAAATGCGCAAGACCATTGCGCGCCGCCTTGGTGAAAGCAAATTCTCTGCCCCGCATTTCTACCTGACCGTGGAAATCAATATGGATAATGCCATGAAGGTGCGCAAACGCCTGAACGAAGTGGCTCCAACCAAGATTTCCTTCAACGACCTGGTGGTCAAAGCGTGTGCCGTAGCACTGCGTCAGCACCCTGCAATCAACTCTTCCTGGCTGGGCGATAAGATCCGTAAGAACAAGGATGTGAATGTTGGCGTAGCTGTAGCTGTAGACGAAGGGCTGCTTGTACCGGTCATCCGCTTTGCAGACATGAAGTCGCTGTCGCAAATCAATACCGAAGTAAAGACCCTCGCTGGCAAAGCTAAAAACCGCAAACTGTCTACCGAAGAGATGCAGGGCAACACCTTCACCATCTCTAATCTGGGCATGTTCGGCATCGAAGAATTCACGGCGATCATCAACCCACCTGACAGCTGTATCCTTGCGGTTGGCGGCATCATTCAGAAGCCGATTGTGAAGGACGGAGAACTGGCTGTGGGCAACATGATGAAAGTAACGCTGTCCTGTGACCACCGCGTAGTGGACGGAGCGACCGGCGCCGCTTTCCTCAATACCGTTAAAGATATCCTGGAAGATCCTATCCGGATTTTGGTGTAAAAACCAATCAGGCCTAAACGAATTCATAAGGGTTCTGGCACTAGCCAGGCCCTTATTTTTTTGGAACCCAACCCACCCTTTTTTTGTATTTTTGAGTATGAGGTATCTGGACCCAAAAAATGACCTGACCTTCAAGAAGGTATTTGGAGAGCACCCGCACCTGTTGCGCAGCTTTCTTAATGCATTGCTGCCATTGGCGGAGGGGCAACAGATAGAGCATATCGAATACATCCCGGCTGAGCTCGTGCCTAATATCCCCTTGCTCAAAAACTCTATTGTGGATGTCCGCTGCACCGACAACCGGGGACGGCAGTTTATTGTGGAAATGCAGATGCTCTGGACCGACAGCTTCAAAAACCGAGTCCTCTTCAATGCCTCTAAAGCTTACGTTAAACAGCTAGACCGGGGGCACGAGTACAAAGGCCTGAAGCCGGTCTACGCACTCAGCCTGGTCAACGAAGATTTTGAGCCCGATACCAGGCAGTACTATCACCACTACGCTATTGTACATACTGAATATCCGGAGAAACGCATCGATGGGCTACAGTTTGTCTTTGTGGAGCTGCCAAAGTTCAAGGCACAAAACCTCACGGAAAAGAAACTCCAGATCCTTTGGCTCCGGTACCTTACCGAAATAGAAGATGGCACGGAGCAACTCCCCGCTGACCTCCTGGAAATCCCGGAAGTACGGGAGGCTATGGAGTATTTGCAGGAAAGTGCATTCACCAGGGAAGAACTGGCAACTTATGACAAGTACTGGGACAGCATCAGCAGCGAGCGCACCTTGATTGAAGATGCCTATTCGGAGGGAAAAGAAAAGAAAGCCCTGTCCATAGCCCGCAGCATGAAAGCCAAAGGCTTTGACACGCCCACAATCGCCGAGCTGACAGGGCTAAGCCCGGAGCTTATCGAGAGGCTATAACAACGGGCAGGCCTTCACACCCCGCTCCATTTAACGCGACAGCCAGAACTTCCTGAAGATTTCCAGCTCTTCCAACTCCCGGTCTACGAATCGCTGAAAAAGCCGATCCCCTACCTTGCTACGCAAGGCAGATATTCCCACATCAATAAGCCGAATGCCTGACTCGGTCAGAAAAATATTATCGAATCGCATGCCAGGCATATCAGATGGGCGCTGTATATCCCGGTGTACGAAGCCAGCCTTGTGCAAGGTGGCAAGTTCATCTTCAAACAGATCAAGCCATAATTCACGGCGCTCAAATTCATATGCCCGGAAATCCAGGGGATAAAGGCGCTCCATCACCAGCATATCAGCGTCCAAGCCCTCATCAATATCCAAACGGATAAATTTGACAACAAGATCATTTACAGCGTTGGCATACTGCATTTTCTCAGCTTCCGAACCAATATCTGAGCGTGTATCCTCCACAAACAGCTTTGCTACCTCTGTCGAGGATAACGCAATCACCGTATTGTTGGCTCCCCGGGATAAAGTTTTCGGATATCGCTTAGTCATGTTAATTTGTTTGTACGTAAGATATTCAAAGATGATGGAATACTGTTAAAAACTCTATCTTACCCCAGGTGTTTTTAAGAAAACGAATCTTATTAGTGATGAAAAAAACTGTGGTCCTTGGCGCTTCTCCCAAACCTATACGTTATTCCTATGCAGCCGTTCAGCAACTGACTTCCAAAGGACACGAGGCAGTGCCTATTGGTGTAAAAGATGGTGAGATTGATGGCATCGAAATCATCAAAGGTACCCCGGAAGTGGAGGATGTCCATACCATCACCCTCTACCTGAGCCCGCCGCGACAGCCACAGTACTACGATTACATCTTCAGCCTCAACCCCAAACGGCTGATCTTTAACCCGGGCACGGAGAACCTGGAGCTTATCCAAATGGCGAAAGACAAAGGCGTGGAAGTTGAAGTGGGCTGCACCCTGGTCATGCTGTCGGTTGGGAATTATTAGACTTTCCTTTCCTGAACACCTTTCCCGTTTTTTCAGTTAGGCAAATAAAAGATTTTGCCAACAGATACTCAATTTGCAACAGACTGGCTGGAAGAGCGCTACCGCTTTGATGTTGCCGCCCGCAACCCTAAAGCAGAGGCGGCCTGCCTGCAGTACTTCGCTCAGCACCCTGATGTTTCCATCATTGATATGGGTGCCGGCACAGGTGCTAACTTCATTTACCTTTCGGAAAAATTCCCGCAATCACAACAGTGGGCATTGGTCGAACTCAACCCAAACTTGCTGAAACGAGCACGCGAACGCCTCAAAATCTGGGCTGCCGCCAAAGGCTATACGGTCCGGGAAGAGGGGCAAAACCTGGACTTCCGGCGCAGCGAGCAGCACATTCACGTGCAGCTCCTACAGGGTTCTTTTTTGGAATTGCCCCAACTGTTGCAACCGGACCAATTTCACCTGGTCACTGCCTCAGCGGTATTTGACTTGCTTAGCGAACAGATGCTGAGCAATCTCGTACAGGTCTTCCATCAAAACCGGCTGGCTTTGCTCGCTACCCTCAATTACGAAAGCATGGCGTACCTTCCCGGCGATGCAGAAGACGACCATTGGATCGAACTGTATGAGGCGCATATGCAACGGGAGCAGGACTTCGGCAGAGCGCTTGGCCCCAAATGCAGTGCCTCTTTAGAAAACAGCTATGCTCAACTTCCAACCGAACAAATCCTGCGCGCACCAAGCCGGTGGCAAATTGAGCCGGCAGATACCTTCATGCACGGCCACATGCTAGAGTTTTTAGAGCGCAGCCTTTTGGAAATGACCCATCTGGGCCATTCCGGCAAAGGGCTGAATGCATGGCTGCAACGCAAAAAAGCGGCACTTCAGGCACAGCAACTTCGGCTGTCAGTAACGCATTCCGACTTATTCATCGCCCCCGTCTATGAAGGATAACACCTGGGTACGGCTGCACGCAGCGCTTATGCTGGCGGCCTTGATTGCACTGGGGCAGGCCGGAGTTTGGTGGCCGGTGCCGGGGGTATCGCTGGTCACTTTTGGCTGGCTTTTAATAATACATGCGCCAGCGCTCCGCCAGTTGCGCCCGTACGGAGGGTATGCCAACCGGGTTACCCTTGCACGGTGGGCGCTCCTCTTGTATGCAGCTTACAGCTACCCGCAGTGGCCGGACTATGTCGTTTTCCTGCTTTTTCTGACGGTAATTATTTCAGATGGCATTGACGGGTACCTGGCCCGGCGTTATCAGCAATCTACGGATGTCGGTGGTTTGCTGGATGTGGAGACCGATGCGCTGATGAGCGCTCTACTTGCAGGAATTCATTATCAGGAAGGTATTGTTGGCGGGTGGGTGCTCCTGATGGGCGGAATGCGCTATGGCTATGTGTGGTTGCTGTACCTGTTGGGGTGGGAAAATCATGAGGGGACAGACAACCCAAATGCCCGGTGGATTGGGGCGGCTTTCATCAGCGTGTTGATGGGCCCGTTTGTCGCCCCGGAATGGCTATCAGTGCCAGCACTGATTATTGGCAGCCTGTTGGTCACTTATTCTTTTGGGTATTCCCTGTGGGGCAAACGGAAGGCCTGACCCACAGAGCATACCAATGTTAGGCGGCATTCAGCCCGCCTTTGCCCGGTTCCGGCATTTTGCACTCTTCATCGGGCTTTTTGCCACAAACGGTGCACTCCCCCACTTCGCTTTTCAGCATAGGATTGTTGGTCGCGCAGGTTCCCCGAAACTCATTCCCGGTCATAATCTGCCGTACATTGATCAGAGCAAAGCTGATGCCAAATACCACAAAAATGATCCCGAGGACATATAAATATTCCATAGTTGAATTGCTTCTTTTGGTGCATAAACAAGTAGTAGCCCGGCACAGTTCATAACTCCGCAGGAAGCCCTACCTTTGCGGGTGCAAAATTACAAAAAAACCACACCATGCAACATAAACTCGATGCTTTTGCCCGATTGCTGAATATTATGGACGAGCTGCGGGAACAGTGCCCCTGGGACCGCAAGCAAACCTTTCAGAGCCTGCGCAACCTGACGATTGAGGAAACTTATGAGCTGGCAGACGCCATCCTGGATGAAGACCTGCCGGAAATCAAGGAGGAAATCGGCGATTTGCTGCTGCACATGGTGTTTTACGCCAAAATAGCCGATGAGAAAGGCGCTTTCGACATTGCGGATGCCCTCAATGCCGTTTGCGAAAAGCTCATCAAGCGGCACCCCCACATCTACGGGGACGTGCAGGCCGATGACGAAGAGGCCGTCAAGAAAAACTGGGAGCAACTCAAGCTGCAGGAAGGCAAAAAGTCCGTCCTGGCCGGTGTCCCCCGCTCCCTCCCTGCGATGGTCAAAGCCTACCGCATGCAGGAAAAGACCAAGCAGGTTGGCTTTGAGTGGGAAAACAAGGCGCAGGTTTGGGATAAGGTGGTAGAGGAAATGGAGGAATTCAGAGAAGCAAGCGAGCAGGGGCTGTCGCAGGAAAAGAAAGAAGAAGAATTCGGCGATGTGCTGTTTTCGCTGATCAATTATGCCCGGTTTGAGGGTATTGACCCGGAAACGGCCCTGGAGCGGGTCAATCAGAAATTCAAACGGCGCTTTGAGTACATTGAGGCACATGCCGGGCGGGCACTTACTGAAATGAGCCTGGAGGAGATGGACGCGCTTTGGAACGAAGCCAAGTCCCAATAGAATTCCGTATTTTTCACGGAAAGCCTGCCAATTTTATTACCTTTGCGCCTCGCAAAATGTATCTTAGAGTGCCTAAACTACCTTTTGCAGGAATTGTTCTGAAGGTATTAGGTCCTTAAACGTCATGACGCAATCCAGATGAGAAAGATAGAACTCGATATCGTTGCTTTATCTCACAGCGTAACCCAATCCCACAATTATGCAGTGGTC
>JANSXW010000195.1 GCA_024742755.1 bacterium
CGATGGGACCATCAATTTTGCGGCTAACGGTGCGGCCCTGCTGATTCAGTTTGTTCTGGAGCCCGGGTTTTATCCACTGGCTCCCGGCGTGACGCTGGAAGTGGTGCCTGACAACAACATCAACAGTTCCGGGCAACTGATCTTCGAGGGCAATGTCCAAAGCCTGCTCATTGGTGGCGTTTCCGGTCTGCATATTGATAATGTCTGCATTAATCCACCACCGCCCTGCGCCCTGCAGGAGCTGATTGTTCAAGCCGGAGATTGTAATCCCAACGGTGTTTTTGAAGTCACCATTGATATCGAATACGATGGGCTGCCCACGGATACCCTTCAGTTGTTTACCAATGGCAATTACCAGCTGTATGCCGCAGGTGATTTTCCAATAACGCTAAGCCCGTTTATAGCCCCGACTGATGAAATCGAGTTCAAGGTCTCGGCTTTCGGTCAGCCCGATTGTTTTCTGACGAAGGTCCTGCCTGCACAAGATTGCGGCGCGGATTGCACGCTGGAGGGCATTGTGATGGAGGGCGGCGTTCAGTGTTTCCCCGGCGAAGATATTTACACCATCATCCTGGTAGTCGAAGGGGCGCAGGAGGGGGATACCCTGACCGTTTCAGCTCAGGAAACCAACTACCTGGAAACCCTGATCTACAATGGTCAGCAGTTGGTGCTTGATCTGCCAGTGCCCGCTGAGCAGTTTGAAGTCCTAAACATCTGTGATTTTAACGGAAACGCTGATTGCTGCAAGGAAATCAGCTACGATGTAGGCTGCGCGGACTGTGTTTTCGTCAATCTCACCATCGATTATCTTCCCTGCGACGGAGACTCTCTCTTTTATTTTGAACTCGACTTTGATGCCCTGGGCGTCTTCTCAGGCGAATCCTTCAAAGTAGAAACCTCCAATGGTTTTCTGGAAACCTATGCCTATGCCGACCTGCCCGTGACCGTAGGCCCGGTACTGGGGTACGGCGAGCCCGTGACAGTTTGGGTTTACGATACAGAAGGCGATTGCGGCGCTTCCCAAACGATCATTACGCCCGATTGTGCTGACGGCTGTGTGCTGGACGAGGTGAACCTGCTCATTCCGGCAGCGGGCTGCAATAATGACGGCACCTACAATATCCCAATGACGGTAGGGAATGCGCAAAATGGAGATACATTAATCGTTACGTCTCTGATAACAGGCTATGCTCAGACCCTAATCTACGGTGAGCCTTTTGGGTTTAACTTACAGCTCTCCAACTGGCCTTCGCCACCATTTGGAGTGGATAGCTTGTCCATCTGTTTTGCCAATCAGCCAGATTGCTGTGCCTATGTCGACTTTGAAGTGCCCTGTGACCCGGCAGATTGTGGCTTGGAAGCGGTAGTAGAGGTGATTGATTGCCAGCCCAATGGAGTGCTTACTTTTTCCGTGACCACTACGAATGACAATCCTAGCGGCGGGCCATTTGTGATGATCAGGATCGGCAATACCTTCTCGTACGGCCTGGTGGGCGTCAACACTACGGTAGAGGTGGGGCCGTTCATTAATCCCGGTACCGATGAGATCATTGTTTTGGTAGAACAGTGGGCCAATCAGTCTCCCAACAACGTTTTCTGCGAGGTCGAAGTACCGGTAGACGTGAGCGGTTGTAACCCCGACTGTGTTATTCCTGCTTTCAATGTCATCGCGGAAGGCTGTACCGGTATTTTTGGCAGCTATTCAGCATTTATAGACCTGGACGAAGCCGCCCTGAATGGAGCCCCCATAGATATTTTTGTCAACGGCGACCTTCGCTGGAGCGAATACACCGGAGGAGACCTCAGCCTTGATATCTGGGCGATTAATCCGGGAGACGTGCAGGATGTGATCTCCATTTGTTATTCTGAAAACCCGGAGTGCTGTATTTCCAAAGGCGTGGATGCTATTCCCTGCTACTGCTCAGATATCCTGAATATTGTGGCAGAGGCTACGCCTTGTGACGGGGACAGCTACTATGTGGAGCTTGATTTAGTCGCCTCTGATTTTGGAGATATTTTTATTCTTGAAGTAGACGGTGCGTTTTACGGATCCTATACTTTTTCAGAATTGCCACTGACCATAGGGCCATTTGAAGGCAACGGAGCACCCCTGAACCTGTTTGCTTATCCGGATGGGGATTGTGAGCCTGCGGAAACGACCATAGAAACCCCATTTTGCAATCCGGGATGCGACATCGAAGCCGTATTTGCCGATGCAACAGATTGCAATGATGACGGGGAATACAACCTTGTCCTCGACCTGGAATACAGCGGTGTGCCTACCAGTTTCGAAGTATCCATACCCGGGCTGGGCTACAGCGAGGTATACGGGCTCAACGACTTCCCGGTGACCATCCCGGGGCTGCCCGGCGACGGGGAGACCTATCAGGTGAATATCGGGGCAACGGATTGCAACGCCTTCACGGAAAAGCTTTTTGATGCGCCGGCCTGCAACGTAGGCTGCATCTTCAACAACGTCATCGCCGAGCCTCATCCCTGCGAGGACGGTACCTTCCTCGTTGACATCGAAGTACAGGTCAATGACCCTGGCGACCTGGGGTACTTCATCTTTGCAGATGGAGAAATCTTTGGGCCATTCGACTACAGCGAGCCTTTCGTGACCCTCGGCCCTTTTGCCGGAGACGGTGTGACGGTCTATGACTTTCTCATCCTCGACTTCGCCAATCCCACCTGCTTTGGTTATGTGGAGGTCGGGCCGAAATCTTGTGATAACGGAGGCGACTGCCAAATCCTGGCGCTTTCTGCTATTCCTCAGGATTGCAATGGGAATGGCACCTACGACCTGCTATTGGATATAGAAGTAGAAGAGCCACAGGACGATCTGCTGTTTTGGTTCTACCTCAACGGTGAGTACATAGGCCAAAGCTTCCTTGCTGCCCTGCCTGGAGAACTGATTAACCTGCCGCTGGTCAATACGGAAGAAATCACCTTCAAAGCCTGTATTTTTGATCAGCCGGATTGCTGCAAGGAGGTGGTTTACGCCCAACCGGACTGTCAGGGTGATGCCTGTCTGATCGCGGATGTAACCGCTGATTTTGCCTTTTGCGATGAAGAAGGCTTCTACGTGAAGCTGGACTTCGTATCTGGCAATCAACCGGAAAACGGGCTCTACAAGATCTTCGGCAATGGCGAAATCTATGATACCCTCAGTTACGGCGATGAGCGCCCGGTAGTGGTGGGCCCGTTTGACCCGTTCACGGACAATATTTACGAACTGATAGTGGAAGACCTGAGCGGTGAAGGCTGCAGTGGGGCCACCGAGTTTGTAGCCTTTGACTGCCCGCCACTGATCAGTGGTTGCTTCCCGCTTGAAGCTTATGCACCTTTTGAATCACCCGCAGGTGCAGGAGAAGACCTCATTGGCGCGGAGCCCTGGGGACAGCTGACCTATACGACTTTCGAAAATAATGAGCAAGGGGCCGTTCGTATTGAAGAGGCAGGGGCTTACCCGGGATTTGATGCTGCGGAAGGGAAAGTTGTTTCCTTTAGCCAAGCAGTCCTGGGCATTGTGCTGGAGCCCGTAACGCCCAACGCTCCTGCCCGTACGGTCACGATCGATTACTTTGAAGGTTCCGCAGACAGCCTGCTGATTTCCTTAGGTGCCGGATTCGAACCAATTTTCCTGCCTTTTGTCGATGATGAAATGGCTCTTGCGAATGGCATTACCCTTAGCTTCGAGGTGGTGGACTTCAATAAAGGCCGGATGACCTTCTCCGGGCCGGTGGAAGAGCTTTACTTCAATACTTTTTCTCAAAATGCCCGTATTGCCTTCGATAATATCTGCGTAGACGGTATTGAAAGCAACGACTGCGCGATTGCGCAAGCCTTCGCAGAGACAAGCGGTTGCTCCGGTGGCGAAGCCTATGATTTGACCCTGGATTTTGTAGCCCAAAACCCCGGCAATGACTTTTTCGACCTCTACAGTTCCAATGGCGAACTCCTTGATTTCTACAGCCTGGCAGAACTCCCCCTAACCCTGGAAGACTATGGGGTGGGAACCGGCGGTGCAGACTCCGTGAAGGTATGCATCAATGATCAGCCGGATTGCTGCAAGTGGGTGGTCTTTGAAGTACCGGACTGCCTGGGGCCTGATGGCGCGTGCCTGGATTTTGAACCCTTCGCAGGTTTCCAGAGCCCGCCCGGTGACGGGACCGGTGAGCTGCAGGAGGTAGGCACACAGGGAGGCGTATTCTTCGGCTACTCCCTGGGTGATTTCTGCCTGTGCTCCATGGAAGTCATCGATTCAGAAGACTTGAACTTCTTCGAGCAGGCAGAGGGGCAGGTCGTCGAGTTTACAGATGCAGAGCTGTACTTTGAATTTCCGGAACCTGCAGGTGAGGTCTCCTTTGATTATTCCACACAGGAAACGGATGTTTACCTGACGGAGGACAACTTCAACGCCCTTACCCTGCTTGATACCCTGACGGAAAACACCCTCGTCACCTTGCCAAACGGCAATACCATTATGCGCATTCCCTACACCAATAATAATAATTTCTCGGAGGCTTCCCGGATTGTGATCACCGGGGAAGTGACGGTCATAAGAATCCTGGGCACCGGCTTCCTCGATAACCTCTGCTGGTCTCCGGCTACAGAAGAAGTCTGGCCCGGCGATGCCAATGCCGACAACCTGGCCCACCATATTGACCTGCTTTCGATCGGGTTAGGCTATGGCGTGTCCGGCCCGGCGAGGGTGGATCAGGATAACTCCTGGAGCCCCACTGTATCCATGAACTGGGACAGCACTTTTGCAGATGGCACCAACTACAAGCATGCGGATTGCAACGGTGATGGGATTATTGATGAGGCCGACCGTATGGTCCTGATGGATAACTATGGCTTATCGCACGGTGTGCCCGAACCTGTTACGGAGCTGCCAGGTACTGACCTGGACCCACCGGCATTCATTAATTTCCCTGCGGACCAGCCCAGTGGTGCGACCTTCCAGGCTCCCATCCTGATTGGTTCAGCCAATGCGCCTGTGCAGAATGCCTACGGTGTAGCCTTTACCGTTCAGTTTGACCCCGAAGTCATCAACCCCGATGAGATTGAGGTCGTTTACCCCACAAGCTGGTTTGGCGAGCCCGGGGTCAACACCCTCACGGTTGATAAAGTCTACCCGGATGGCCGTATTGAAATAGCGCTTACCCGGATTGACCAGAACAACGTCTCCGGGCACGGGCAAGTCGCCTACATCATTGGAATAATCGATGATATTGCCGGGCTTACGGAATCGGAAGTATCCGTAGAAAAAACCTTCTGCATAGACCTGGAAGAGAACCGCCTGCCGATTCAGGGGCAGGAAACCATCTTTAAGGTTGTTTCCAATGAAGAGGCAGACTCCGGAAGCGGCGTATTCACCCTCTTCCCGAACCCCGCAACCGATTGGGTCAACATCGTCAGCCCCCACGGATTTGAAGCCGATCAGGTACAATTGCTCAATATGAACGGGCAGGAGCTGCCGGTGCAGGTGGAAGACAACCGGCGCCTATCGCTGGCGAATCTGCCATCGGGCATTTACCTGGTCCGGATCACTACCGGGCGGAGTATTGTCCACAAGCGGGTCGTCAAGGAATAAAGGAAGCCGGGGTTAGGCACCGGGTGCAGGCATTGTGCCCGGTGCTTAATTCAACCTTACCCTTTTACCGAGTTTATCAAAAGTAGCCGTTCCTTACAGCAGGGAGCGGCTTTTTTGATGGCCAACAAACTACTGCGGGCTTTTGCTGTTCTCAAAACGGACGCAAATACCAACCAAGAACATGAAGCATTGGACACTCAAAGGGAAAACTGCTATCGTTACCGGAGCCAGCAAAGGCATTGGGAAAGCCACTACAGAAGAGTTCCTCGCCCTGGGCGCGGAGGTGCTGTTCCTGGCCCGCTCCGAAGACCTGATCCGCGAAGCTGAAGACGAATACCAGCAGAAAGGCTACAAAGCATTCGGTATGGTAGCGGATATAGGCGAAGAAAAAGAGCGCATCGCCATCGTGGAGCGCGCCGCTTCGCTCTGGGGCAAACTGGATATTCTGGTCAACAACGTGGGCACCAATGTCCGGAAACCCACCCTGGAAGCCACTTTTGATGACCTGCAGCATGTAATGGACATCAACGTAGGCACGGCCTTCGACCTCAGTGTCCGGCTGCACCCGCTTTTGTTGAAGGGAGAGGGGCCAAGCATTGTAAACGTAGCCTCCATTGCCGGCAAAACCGGCGTCATGTGGACGACAGGCATCTACGCGATGTCAAAAGCCGCGATGGACCGGATGACCAAGTACCTGGCCGTAGACTGGGGAAAAGATGGTATCCGGGTGAATTCAGTAGCCCCCTGGTTTATTGCCACAGCACGGGTGGACCGGGTGTTGAAAATCCCGGAGAAAGTCCAGCGCATTAATGACGCCACGCCACTGGGCAGGGTAGGGGAGCCGGAGGAAGTCGCGCGGACGATTGCCTTTTTGGCTATGCCTGCCTCTTCCTATTTGACGGGGTTGAATGTGCGCATAGACGGCGGCTTTTCACAGGTAGGCATTCAGGGTTAATCTGCCTTTTCCCAGCTCCAGGTGATCTCAGCAGCCTTTTCCAGCATGATTTTGACAGAGCATAGTTTCTCCATGGACCTACTGACTGCGCGCTCCGCTTTGTTGTCTGCGATGTCTCCGAAAAGCACATAGTGCACATGAATGGCTGTGAAAGGCGACGGCGTTTTAGTGGTGTCCCGTTCACCGGTCACTGTCACTTTGATATCGCGCAGCTCCTGCCGCTGTTTACGCAGTAAATGGATGACATCAATGGCGCTGCAGCTGCCCAGGGAAGCTAGTAGCATCTGCATGGGCCGGAGCGCTTTGTTGTGCCCGCCGATGGAAGGAGAGCCATCGGTTTCAACGGTCAGGCCATCTTCATTGGCGGCTTGCAGGTGGAAATCATCATCCAGGCGGGTCAGTTCTACTTTCATCTTACAGGTTGTTTTTCAGAATAAGGCTCCAATATCCGGATTGGTTGGCAAAAGGGGAAGGGATTTTCGTTCTTTGCAGGATAAAATGACGAAATATGGAAGGAATCATCCGTGAAGCCTGTGTGGAAACCCTGGAGCAGTGCCGCCGCGCGGAGGCGCTGGGTGCCGACCGGTTAGAACTGTGTGCCCGGTTGGACCTAGGGGGTATAACGCCCGGCTTTCAGCTGGTAAAGGAAGTGCTGAAGCAGGTGCAAATCCCCGTTAAAGTCATGATCCGGCCCCGGGGCGGCGACTTCGTCTACACCAAAACAGAAGTGGCACAAATGAAAGCCAGTATTGCCCGGTTTCTTGATTTGGGCGTACCGGAGTTCGTTACGGGCACCCTTACGCCCCGGCATCAGATAGACCTCCCCCTGTTAATTACCCTGTGCGAAGCAATGGAGGGCCGGCCTGTTACCTTCCACAAAGCCATTGATGAGGTACCTGACATGGAAGCCGCTGTCGGGCAGCTCAAAGCTATTCCAAATCTGAAGTACATCCTGACCTCAGGCGGTGTCCCCACGGCACAGGCAGGGCTGAGTCAGCTCCGCAGGCTGTTGGAGTGCGCTGCGCCAGAAATAACTGTCATCGCGGCCGGCAGTATTACGAATACTAATCTTCAAGACTTCCACCAATCATTAAAGGGCAGCGAATACCACGGGCGGAAGATTGTAGGTGAGCTAAAATAAAAAGCCCTGCCGCTCATTCGAACGGCAGGGCTCTCGTTCAGCCTGAAAACAGGCTGGTATAACTCCTTAATTCATCATCAAATTTACTTGTCCCACCAAACCGGTACGGTGAAGTGGTCAGGGAAGCTTGTTCCCAGGCTTTGCCGGTTCAAGGCATCCTGCATGTTCTTGTTAACATTCAGTTCGCCCTGTGGCAGTGCCAGACGTACCGGAATAGTACCTCCTGTGATGTTGTTCGGGTAGTCAACCGGCGTCAGTTCAGGATAGCCGGTACGGCGCCAGTTAGAGAAGGTCTCGTACTCGTTGAGGAAGGTTGCTGCCCAGTACTGCTCACCAATTTGGCGCATAGCATCACCTTCATCAAATGGGTTGTCAGCAAGGTACTGATCGATTACAGCATCTTCCACCACGATGGAAGCATCGAAGCGCTCCCAGTTTTTCATGGCCGCACGAACACCATTTTCATAGTGCTCCTGTGCGCTTCCGGAGTGCCAGCCACGTACGGCAGCTTCTGCCAGCAGCAGCTCAGACTCAGCAACTGTCAGGAACATCATAGGCGAAGAAACCTTAACGATAGCCTGATTGACCGTACTGAAATCATCACCGGTAGTTCCCGTAGGGTTATCCAGGATGGTTTCCGTATCCAAACCGTTTGGCATACCATTATGCTCTGTGCCATTTACAGGCAGGGTGCCAATGATATCCAGACGAGGGTCGTTGTGGTCTTTCATCCAGTTCACAAAGGTCTGGCTCAGGCGTGGGCACTGCTCACCGGCAGAGCCATTAGCCAGGTCCAGAACTTCGCCAATACCGTTGCGGTTAATGCCTTCCGGCCCGTTGGTGTGCTCAATGAAAGCATCTTCACCAGGTTGGAGGGTACCGCCCTGAATGGCTTTTTCCACCCATTTTTGCGCTTCTGCGGGGTCTACTTCAGACATCCGCATACCGAGGCGGAGCATCATAGAGTAACCGAAGCGGCGCCACTTTCCAGGGTCACCACCGTAGAGGAAATCTGCAGAGCCAAAGCCCCCTTCGTCGCTGATTTGAGCAATGCCTTCCTCCAGTTCCTTGAGCATATCCTTGTAGATGAACTCTTGTGTATCAAAAACCGGGAAGTCAATCCCCTCAATGAAGCCTTTTCCAGCTTCAGAGTAAGGGATGTCACCGTAAATATCCGTAAGGCGGTGGAAAATCACCGTACGCCATATGCGAGCCATGCCCAGCATCGTCTGATCACCGGCAGCACCGGATTCAAGCGTAGCAATGAGATCCTGAATATCCTTAACCGCTTGTGTGTACTGACGGTCAAAAAGAGAAGAGGAATACCCGGCGTTGTAGAAATACTTATCACCAGACCAGTAGCCACAAGTCGTAGCCAGGTGCTGCATCATGGTAGAGGAGTAAATCAGAACGGCACGCCAGTTTTCATAGCGTTCACCTGAAGTACGCAGTTGAATCCAGGAAAACTGGAAATTCGGGTTAATCTCGATGGCCGCGTTGGGGTTGGTGTTCAACTCCGCAAAGCCGTCATCACAAGCTGTAGTGGTCAGCATTAAAGCCACCGCCACAAGGGTTATATTTCTAAAAAGTTGTTTCATTTTAAAAAGTTTTGTCAGTGAACAGAGGATTAATGCTTAGAAACGGACGCCCAGGTTGAACTGAATGGAGCGCGTTGCCGGCACA
>JANSXW010000102.1 GCA_024742755.1 bacterium
CCTAAACTACCTTTTGCAGGAATTGTTCTGAAGGTATTAGGTCCTTAAACGTCATGACGCAATCCAGATGAGAAAGATAGAACTCGATATCGTTGCTTTATCTCACAGCGTAACCCAATCCCACAATTATGCAGTGGTCCTCGGTGAACAGGGAGGCTCGCGCCGCCTGCCCATTGTCATCGGAAGCTTTGAGGCTCAGGCTATTGCCGTTGCGATGGAGCGCATGACTCCAAACCGCCCGCTTACCCACGATCTTTTCAAAAACACGCTGGAGACGTTCAATATCGAGCTCAAAGAGGTGGTTATCAACAACCTTCTGGACGGCATTTTCTACGCCCGCCTGATTTGCATTAAAGACGGTGAAATCATCGAAGTCGACTCCCGCACTTCTGATGCCCTCGCGATGGCAGTACGCTTTGATTGCCCGATTTATACCTACGAGTTTATTCTTGATGCCGCCGGTGTAGTCCTGGAGGATGAAGGAGACGAAGATATGGGCGAGCCTGCAGAAGCAGATGTGCCTGAGAAAAAAGCCAGTCTTTCCTCCTACTCTGTTGAAGACCTGCGTAAGATGCTGGATGAGGTTCTCAGCGAAGAAAACTACGAGCGGGCCGCAGAAATCCGGGACGAGATTGACCGGCGTCAGCAAGAGTCGTAAGCGCCTCTCCTATCAGAGCTGTTCCTCCCCTGTGTGAGTCAGAGGCAAAACTTTCTCTTAATGCTTTACTGTCTGTTCGTGGATTGAGCCGCAAAAGTTTGACAGTTAAAGACCAGGCACTACAGAAGGCTTAAGCGTGAAAATACTATCAAATAATACGGTCTAGTCGCACTAGAACTCGTATCCTGCCAATGCCATAAACCGGGTGACCGGTGCCTCAATACGGTTGGTGCCTGACATGCCCTGCCCCCATTGCCCCCGCAATTCAAGAGATACAGGCCCCTTGCCGATTCCAATTCCAAGATTCCCGGAGAATTCTCTTTTGCGCGTCTCCCCAATAGCAGGGTCTTCCCTGACATAACCAATCCCCTCCACAGTCAGGGAATTATACTCCTGAAGCAGGTACCCCAATCCAAGGCCGGCACCCGCGAAGGCAGACCAGTTATTACCGAAATAATAGTAGTACCTCACCATACTGGACAACTGAAGGTAGCTTCCGCCCAAATCAACAGTAGGCGTGGGGAGAATAGGACTTTCGGGAACGGTCGTTTGCTGAAATCGATATTGAGTGTACAACAGATCATTGGCCAGGGAAATCCGTTCATTGACCCATGGGAAGAATATCTCCATTGACACACCAAAGGCCATATCAACGCTGCTTACCCCTTCCAAAGAAGCATTCAGGGCATCTCCTCCTCCACTGACGGAGACCAGTGAATAGGATGCTCCAGCCTTGGCCGACCACTCGAACTTTGCCTCTTCGTGCGTAGCCCGAAACGATGATTCCTGGCCTACACACTGATAATAAGCGTCGAATAACTGTTTCATACTGCTCATGGAATAATCCATTGAAGGAATGCCTGGGATGATTGCAGGGCATTCTGAGAGGTACGCTTCCAACTGTTCCAGGTAAGGCTTGTGCTCTGCAACGACACTATTCCCGTCACTGACGCGAACTAAATATTTTTTATAGGTCAGCAACTGATATTCCCCGCCCTCCTGAACATAAAACTGGTTTTTACCCTCTTCGCCGAGGAATTGGAAGAGGCTTTTCTCTCCATCATAAACCACCCGAAGGAAAACAGTGTCCCTTTTAAGGTCAGGCTCCTCACTGTAGCTCATCTCTTCCCGGTCCATTGAGCTCATTTCCCGGTCTACTACAGCACCGACAAACCGATCGCCCTCCACCGAAACGGAACGTACATCGAGCGGATAAAAAACCTGAACAGGTTCATCTCCGGCGGCCTTGTACTGAAACTTAGCGGGGTTCGCCGATGCACTACCATAGGCAATAAGCCCTTTTAAAACCTGGCCCTCCCTGGTTTCAATTTGTCCCGGACGGAAGCTTTCCTGAGCCTGAGCGGTTGAGCTCCATGAAAGCACAATTACGATTGCGGCTGCAGTACTTATAAGTCTTTTAAGCATGGATCTAATTGTTTAGCGCGCGAAACCAGAGAACGCCTTCTGGCTTTTCATTGCAATTCAACATTGCATCAAAATTACGGCTTGCTGCTGATATCTCAAAATATTGGCTTAGACATCCATCCCTTGCAAAACCGTCAGGACTTGCTCCATCATATCCTCTGTGAAGTCCAGGTGCGTCACAAACCGTACCGTCTGGGGCCCGAACGCCGAGGCATTGATCCCCCTGGCTTTCAGGTGCTCTAAGAAGTTTTCAGCCGTCAGGCCTTCCTTCAAATCAAAAATCAGGATATTGGATTGTACCGGGCGGACACTGTCCACATAATTCAGCCCCTGCAGCACTTCCCCTATCCGGCGGGCCCTTTCATTGTCTTCCCTTAGCCGGTCCACCTGATGGTCCAGTGCATAAATACAGGCTGCCGCTAAATAGCCGGCCTGCCGCATACCGCCGCCCATTACTTTGCGCAAACGCCGGGCCTGTTGTATGAAATCTCTTGTTCCTGTCAAGACAGACCCTACAGGGGCGCCAAGCCCTTTAGACAAGCAAAGGGAAACACTGTCGAAATGCGCCCCCACTTCCTGAGTGCTTTCCCCCGTTTCCACCAGCGCATTGAACAGCCTCGCGCCATCCAAATGCAACGCCAGGCCCTTTTCCCGGCACAGCGTTTGAATAGGGCCAATTTCTTCCAGAGTATAATAACTTCCTCCCCCTTTATTGCAGGTATTCTCAAGGACCACCAACCGGCTGATGGGCAGCCAGTCATACCGGGGTTTAATGGCAGCGGCTACCTGTCCGGCAGTGATTTTCCCATTTGTCCCTTTGATCAGGTTGATGCCTACCCCGGAGTTATAAGCGTACCCTGCCGTCTCGTATTGATAGATATGGGAGTACTCATCACAAATGACCTCGTCCAGCGGCTGTGTATGCACTTTGATGGCAATCTGATTGGTCATCGTGCCGGAAGGGCAATACAAAGCGGCTTCCTTGCCAAACATCTCCGCCACTTTTTCTTCCAGCGCATTCACGGTAGGGTCCTCCCGAAAAACATCGTCCCCCACCTCTGCCTGCATCATCGCTTTCAGCATTCCGGGGGTAGGCTTAGTGACTGTATCACTGATTAGGTTGATCATCTTTTTTGCGTGGAATTTAGGGATTTTTGAGGGAGTTCAATTGCCAAAAACAGAACAAGTCTGCAAAACACTTCTGCATCGATTTAAAAAAACGCTTATCCCTTTGGGACATTCTCACTTTATCCTTCACTAAGCAAGCGTAACAACTCAGTGGATATTTCTGAATAAGCTTTTTCACCTGCCAGGCTGATCGCGAGCGGCACGCAGGCACTGAACGGTATTGCCCTGCCTACAACAGGCTTACCGCCATTTTCTAACTCGAAAATCTTTAGTGCCATGAAAACGATTGATGAATTGGCAGCTTTGCTGCCTGGCTCTGCTTTGCTTGCTAAAAACGCCTGCAAGAAGGTAAAAGGGGGCGAAAACACCCCTCCGCCGCCTCCCGATGACGAGGGCCTGATCGGCAATGACGACATTATTGATGGCTGATCACAGCCTATCCAGATGGTAGAGCAGCCAGTCTTTTAGCAATAGCTGCTGCTCTGCCTTTATTTCATCAATTAAGGCCTTTTTCCTATGTGGGTCTACATAAGGCAGCGATTTCAATTTAATCATCTGCCGGCAATACCCGAGGCATTTTTTATAGCGTTGCCCCAGGGAGGTCTCACCATTGCCCGACCGGTCAATAAACCGTTTGAAGCTGGCAATCCGCTCCAGAACAAAAGAAACGGAGTGCCCCCGGGATCCATACGTATCACAAAATATACGCACTTCGAGCATTCTCAACCTGAGCTTGAAGAACCACCCATCGTGCGGTGTGGTGCTCATGATGCCTAAAGCCTCATCCAACAGGTCCGGCGCAGCGGTGTGCCAACCTTTATAGTAAAGAAAGTAAACCCGTGCCAGCGTCAGCGTTTCTTCTTTGTCCTTGAGCAGATAAACAGCATGCGAATCAATGAACCATTCCACCCAGTCAAATTTCCGGACCATCAGCCCGGTGACTACAGAATTCAAAAAGCGAACTGCCGGCAATTGACGGTCTACAACCAGCAAATTTTGGGCATACCCGAATTCAAAAAGTTCAAAAAGCTGAGAGATATACGGTTCCTTATTCCCAACAACATGAGGGGTCAGGTAATTGATTAGTGTTTTGAGGGCCAGGCTAGCCTCAAACTCGCCCCATGAATGGTAATTGCCAAAAAAGCCGGCCTTCAATTCCAGGAATAGAGCAGGATTGGCTCCACCGGTATAGAGCTTCCATAGTTGCTGAAAAAACTCGAGGAGTTCGGGCGCCTCATCAGAGGATGCGAAAGAGAGCGCCTCTTCCAGCCCAAGAAAAGTAGTATCGTCGGGCAGCGTCTTCCTTCTTACGGAACGGTCAATACCGTAAATCAGCAATTGATGAGCCAGCATTTCATTCAAAGCCTGCGCCAGCTGATGCAAATCTTCCGTTCGCTGTTCGTTTTTCTGAATGTTATCAAAAAAGTACCGTTCGTGCAGTAAAGCCAGGCGCGCCTGCAGTTTCAGCAGCCCATCGGGAACATTCTCCAGTTTTTTCAGCCCGTCATTCAGTGCTTTTTCAAAAGCGCCCGTACGCCTTCTTTTATGAAGGGCCTGTACCAGCAACAACTGCTGAGCCTGTGGTTGTTCCTGCAGCTCTGCATCAATCAGGTACTGCTCGATATACTGCTGCAAGGTGGTCATTAGGTTACGGAGCTTTTGGGGCTCGTAATCCTCTCCCCGGTAGGCTTTTTTGAACAGGTACTTCAGGTCCAGTTTCTCATCATCAAATCCGGGATGGAAAGGCACAAGCGCATCCCAAAGCTTAACCACAGGAGAATCCCGGCGCCTCGCTTTTTGCAAAACAGCCTTACGGACAGCCTTCAGCTCTGCTGCTGAAAAGGCTCCTATGGTGCGGGCAAGCTTGGTGGAGTGCATTGCGGGCAGTGGCTTTGGATGTGATGAAGATAGGGAGAATTCACTAAACACTCCTTCACTTTTTTCAACAGGCGAGGTTGCAAACTGCTGATTTCAACCCTTACAATTGAGAAAAACTGTCTTTGCCTGGGCTTACCTCCGAAACTAAATTGCGAATGATTTTTGCATAACCTGAGCTTGGCTTTTTAATCTATTGAAAGCCAAGCTCTTTCAAAGCCATTGAAATGAAAGCCCTGATTTTTTTGTTCTTTGCGATATTTTGTTGCTCTACATTCTACGCCCAGGAAACCGGCACTATTTACCTCATGAGAAAAACGGGTATTTCTGGTACAGTTTCAGCATTTAACGCCTTTATTGACGGGGAACTCGTTTGCCGCCTGAATAACAAAAAGTTCTCTGTGCATGAAGTACCTGCCGGCGAGCATATCATTACGGTGCAGTTTAGTGGCAAGAATGCAAAAGATAAAGCGGAGCCTATTACCGTTATGGTTAAGCCAGGCCAACCAGTCTTCGTGCAAATGGTGCTTGAAGCCCGGGTGGTCATCAATAACCTCTACTGTCTGGAAATTACGGAAAGTTCTGCCCGTCCCATATTAAGGAAGCTGAAGGAAGATTCTAAATGCCTTTAACCGATCATTTTCAGTCTTATAAATCGCGAAACCTGGCTTTGTGCCCGTATCGGCTGTGACCGACATTTATACCTGCCTTTTATGGGCTTCTAACCTTAACGATACATTCTGTAAACTCACAAACTAAACCGCCATGCGAAAATTAATTTTCACGACTGCCTGCTTAGTTCTGTTTAGCCTTGCGCTCGCCGAGGCTCAAATTTATGTTGGACCGAAGATTGGGGGGAGTTTGAATCGTTTTTCATTGAGAGGAGATGATGTCGCCGACTTTTACTCAGCCAAAATCAGACCTGGGTTCACTGCTGGCATTACTGCTGATATCCCACTATTTTCCGGACTGTCAGTGCAAACTGAAGTTCTATATTCCCAATCCACTTACTATTTGGAAAACCCCAAGGTGTATAATTTTTTCCTGGGTTTTGAAGATGTAATGATATTAGATCAAAATGGGAAACCTACAGGCATTATTCGTGAGGACGTGGCAGTCGGGTCTCAATACGATGCTCCTATTGATATTATTCAATCAAACTCCTATGAACTATACTGGGATGAATCCTATCAAATCAACAGTTTAGACATTCCATTACTCCTGAAGTACGAATTTATCGGCAGTTCGTTTGGATATTTTATTGAAGCAGGCCCTGTAATATCCGTAGGATTAAATGGCGAACTTGATGGCATAATAACTAATAGCCTGGGAAGTGAAACCGATGACGATTGGTTGTCCAACATAGTTGACCAACGCCCGGAAGTCACCCGAAACTATGAGCGCTGGATTGAGGATCACAGTAATAGAGATTTTATTTCTAATAATGATGCAGAGTGGCTCCTGCAGAATGGCTTTACACTAACCAGCGGAGACTTTGATGGAGAATTACTTTTCCAAAATAATGTTTCAAGCCCATTTGGCACGATCAATCTGGGCATTGCTTTAGGTGCCGGTATATATATTGAGACAGGCCTAGGAAGAGCTTACCTGGGCTTACGGTATATCCGTGGTACAGGTAACTTTTGGAATGAATCTTATCAGGTTTTTCAGTACAGAGGTCCTAATCAAAGGCGGCTCGACTACGAAGCCTTCGACACCCGCACCAACAATCTCCAACTTTCCGTCAGCTATGCCTTTCCGCTTGGAGGGGGCTTCTAAAATTTAATCCCCTGGTTATGAAATGTAACAACTGCGGTGCTGCTAATGGTGCCGGACAGCTACGATGCACAAATTGCAATGCTCCATTACAGGGCTCAATGATGGCTGATCCTAATCATGCAGGTTTTGAAGCCGGTATGGCAGAGAATACTTGTGGGAATTGCGGAACAAGCAACAACAGCAATGCACTGCGTTGCAAACAATGCAATGCCCCACTCCAAGGTTCTATACTAGGCAAACCATCATCACACTCCGGAGCAGCTTCTTCACCTGAAAGCGAAAAAGAACGGGCAACGGCCCATTCCGACCACACTAACCCCTGCCCCCAATGTGCCTATCCTAATATTCCGGAGGCTAAGCTTTGTGTGGCTTGTGGCAGCAAAATTGCGCAGGATGCCGCTGGTAGCCATACGCTGCCATTTTCACCGAATCCACGCCATCAGGATATGCCAGATAATAAAACCGTAAACCCATGGCAACAAATACCGCCTTCTGGTTTTTGCCTGCAACCGATAACCTCTGGTCAGGAGCCACCTCTAAACCCCAAAGTATTTAAAGGCGATAATGTGACGCTCAACCGGGAAGTATTGGATGCAGGCAATCGAACTATTACGAATCAGGTGCAGGCAATTATTGAATTTAGGGACGGACAATGGTGGCTTATGGACCGTAGTGCCCAGTGTACCACTTTCCTGCTCGTCCCTCATACCGGGGTACCCCTGAAGGCTGGTGATAAAATTCTCATGGGCAATCGGGTTTTCGAATTTAAACCGGATCCCAAATGACCCGCGCCCGACTGCCGTCAGACCACCGAGCGCCTAAACCGGGCACTTATGTAAAAGACTTCTACCTGGAGCGTATGCTGGGTGAAGGGACTTTTGGTGTCGTCTATCTGGCCAGGAAGCAGGAAGCCCCGCATCAGGAAGTGGCCCTCAAACTACTCAAAAGCTGGGCTGTCCCGCCACACGCTAAAGCAAGCCTTGCTAAACGGTTCGAGCTGGAATATCATACTGGCCAAATCAGCTCCCCTAACCTGGTGCAAACCCTGGAAAAAGGGGAATGGGAAGGCACTCCTTTTTTCACAATGGAATACTGCCCGAATGGTGATCTCCGCCAGTTCATCCTCTCAAAAACGCCCTTTCAAAAAGCAGAAAAGGTGGCAATAGAGATGCTGAGAGGGTTGAATACGCTGCACCACCATGGGAAAATACACCGCGACTTAAAGCCGGAGAATGTCCTATTTGATGATGCCGGGAGGGCGAAGCTTACCGACTTTGGTATTGCCGGGCACCTCAATATTCAGCTGACGGTAGTCAATAGTGAGACACAGGCGCCTGAACAAATTTTTGGAAGCTACGCCTATATGGCACCAGAGCAGGCATCCCCCAAGCACCGCTCGCAGACCTTGCTGCCTACTATCGACATCTTCAACTATGGCGTTATCTGCTTTGAGTTATTCTCCGGTGGCATCTACCCATTTGGCAACTGGAACACTACGGAAGATATCGCTGCCTATCGCATGAGAGCTGCAAAGGGTGACTGGAGTGACCTAAGTACATATTGCCCTGATATCCCCAGCCAATGGATAAACCTCATCATAAGGGCCTTGCAGCCTGATGCCAGGCAACGGTTTCAGCATACGGACGAGATGCTTGCTTTTCTTGGCCAATTGTCTACAGGTACACCAAAAACCAGCTGCCCCAATGCACTGATTATCCGAAACGGAGAAGAATATGGGAAACGTTACCCTCTGGCACCTGGCCAAGCGTCCTTAATCAGGCGACTGGGCAGAGCCGAAAGCCACCTACTAAATGAGCTTGAAGTCAAAGAAACGATGACGAAAACCATTTCGAGGCGACAGGCTACCCTTGAATATCATCACGAGCAAAATCAATGGTTTATCCGGGACGGACAGTGGGATGCTTCCAAAACCAAGTGGCGGTTATCCAAAAACGGAACGTTCCTCAATGGGGTCAGAGTAGGAAATACAGGCAAACAACTTCAGACCGGCGATATTATCAGCGTAGGTCAAACAACCCTCGAGGCCATTTATTCACCAGTCAAGCAATAGCAAAAGATGAAGCGAAGAGATTTAAATGTATTCAATATGTCTTTTATCGACCTTTTAGCGGGAGCACTTGGAGCGGTAGTCATGCTGTTCATCATTATCCCCAAAGTCGATATCGAACAAATGGAAGAACTGGAAGCCCTTGCTGCGGCAGAGTTTGAAATCCAAAGTCTGGACAGTCTGCTGTTAATGGTGAAGTCTTCTGTCCCGGATTCTGATTATACGGCCATTATCGAACAAACCCAGCGGCTCCAAATGACAATCGGCAACCTCAGGAAAGATGTCAATGAACTCCAAGGGCGGCTGAGCCAGAAAATCCAGGAAAAAAAACAATTAGAACAACAACTTTCCAAATTGGAGAATCAAAACGAAGCGTGTCGAAAAAAAGTCAGTGACCTTCAAAAACGACAAACTAAAAGCGAAGAAAAGGAAGTTCCTGAGGAAGCGCCTCTTGCGGAGAAACAACCGGCTGAAGAAGAAGACTTCAGTGAGCCTATTGATACCACTCCTGGCATTGGGGACTACCAAATGGGGTTCAACCCACCTTTGACCGTAATGATTGAATGGGAATCCAAAGACCATTGGGTACACCTGTACATGAAGCCCAAAGACAGCAACTTCTGGTGCTTTTACCAAAGTAAGCGCAGGGTAACCCCCTTTGGAAAATGGGCAAGGTTTAAGTTCAAAAAAACACCTTATGAGGCTATTATCCAGGAGAAAGAACTCACCCAGGGAGAATACGAAATCTATGCCCAGCTGGACAAGCCTCGTAGCGGAGGAGAAACAATAATACAAGGGTTTGTAGCAGCTAATCCTAAAGAAGGAGTACCCCAAATGATCAGGTTTGGTGACATCAAGGTTCAAAGCACCCCTCCTCCCTACCACCGCAAAGCAACTGGCGATGCCCTGTTAGGTTACCTGACCATTCAAGACAACAAAATTACCTGGGACCCTGTGAAGGAGCCCATCATCCAATAAAAAATTAATGTAACATGAAAAGCGGAAAACTTATCAATTTGCTGATCAGCCTGGTGGCGGCTATTGTCTTTGGGCTGATTATTTATGGCATCGGAAGCGTTGTATCTGAAGAATCCGGCGCTTACCGAATCCTCGAACTTATGGGAGCCAATCTACCGAGTGGCTTTATTCAAATCCTGACCTATTTTCTCTTCTTGTACGGAATTCTGGAAATTCTACGGATGAACAGACAAACCAATCTGGAGGAACACGCCTTTTCCCTTGGATTGTTACCAGAGCAGGAGCAATATGTATTGTCTGCAGAAGATGTTGCTCAAATCAAATTAAAAATGGTTGAACTCAGTCGGGGGAACCCTTATTTGCTGGTAGAAACCATCAAACGTGCCTGCACTCAATTCCGGGCAAATAAATCTGTAGCTGAAACACTGGATGTGGTGAGCGCACACACCAGCTTGTTGAGCAGAAACAGCGATAGTGAGCAGGCGCTAATTCGCTATGTGGCCTGGGCGATACCCTCCATTGGCTTTATAGGCACTGTCATAGGTATAGCCAGTTCGCTGGGTGCTGCCAACCAGGTAACCACACAAGATGGCATAAAAGCGGTGACCTCACTGCTCAATGTTGCATTTGACACTACACTAGTTGCCCTGATTCTTAGTATTGTGCTCATGTTCTTCTATCACCTTCTTCAGGAACGCGTAGAAAAACTTCACGCAAACATTGAAGACTACGTCATGGAAAACCTCGTCAACCGTATTTATCATCGCGAGCCCGTATAATCCCTTTTCAAATGAAAATTAGAATTGGCAGCAAAATCGACGTTGGAAAAGTACGTGACCATCAGGAGGATGACATGCTAATCGCCCCTGATGCGCTAAACAGCGTCTGGGAACATGATATCCGGCAATACTACGATACCAACGAAAAGCTGATTTTGCTGGCCATTGCTGATGGGATGGGTGGAATGAATGCCGGAGAAGTTGCCTCTGCTATTGCAATTTCAAGCCTTCAGTCTTTTTTTTCCAAACTAGCACCAGCTGCATGCCAGCCTCAAAACCTTCCTGATTTACTTACCAGTGCCATTGAGCAAGCTCATCAGGAAATCTTATCACGGGGAGGCAGTTCACCTGGTGAAGCGGGAATGGGAACTACAATCGTTGCAGCGATCCTGTATCAGGGTTTTGTTACGGTGGGTTGGGTCGGAGACAGTCGCTGCTATCTCAAAAGAAGGGGGGAAACACTAAGGCAATTAACCACAGATCACTCTTTGGTACAAGACCTCATTGACAAAGGGGCCCTTTCAAAAGCACAAGCCGCTTTTCACCCGCAACGCAACGTTATTCTGCAGAGTTTGGGCACTCATAGGACGCTGTCACCCGATGTAATTCAGAGTGAAGTCCATAAAGAGGATATGCTTTTACTTTGTTCTGATGGGTTGAACGGGATGATAAGTGATAGCGAAATTGAAGAAATACTTGCACTGAGTAATGAACCGCAGCAGTGTGCGGCTAATCTGCTGAAAGCCGCCTTGATTGCCGGAGGGCATGATAATATTTCCGTTATTGTTGCCGCCCTGGAACCATTGGCACAGTCGCCCCCATCGCTCATTAAAGGGCAGGCTCGAAAGCAGCCCAAAACGGTTACACCCCGAACAGGCATTTCCACTACAGCGCTGACGATCTCCATTGCCGCTTTTTGCCTGATCGCCCTTTTTTCAGCTGTCTTGATTTTTAATACAGACGCCACCTACCCCATTGCCCCCACACCAACTAAAAACCCAGGAGCAGCCAATGTGCTATCTTTTCCTGACCAACCCTCCCAATCCTATCCTGGCACCGGATTAGATACTGTTCCTGCCACTTCCTCTCCAACATGGCATTCCGAAGATTTCTATGTCATTCGGGTAAATGTATTTGCACAAAAGAAGAATGCCGTTGATTTCAGGAAACGTCTTCAGGATTTGTATCCATCACATCAGGTTGAAGTAAGACCTGCGGGTGACCTTTTCGAGGTGATCATTGCACAATTTCAGGACCGCAACGAAGCAGCGGCCTTCAAGGCCAGCCATCCGGAATTAAAAGAGAGTATTATTTATCGTCAAAAAAACAAACAATGAGCTGGAGCCAGGGCCAATTATTTTATGAACGTTTCCGACTTGAGCGCCTACTTGGAAGAGGTGGGTTTTCGGAGGTCTGGAAAGTAAACGATGAAAAAGCAAGAGCTATCGCAGCCATTAAAATTTTCATCAAACAGGATGAAGAGGGCGTAGAACTGTGTCGGCAAGAATACCAGAAAGCGCACAATTTAAACCATCCCAATATTCTGAGACCGACTTATTTCGATGTCTACAAGGGGGCTCCTTTCCTGGTAATGCCCTATTGCAGTCAGGGTACACTAGCTGATAAAGCCGGAACGCTCTCTCCTGACCAAGTGCTACAATTATTGAGGGAAATAGCCAGTGCCTTAAACTATATTCATACCCGAACGAACTCTATCTCACATAATGATATTAAGCCTGACAATATCCTGATTGATGAGGAAGGGCGCTTTCTGCTCACCGATTTTGGTATCAGTCAGCGATTTCAGCAAAAATTAACCCAAACAGTCAACACAGCACAAAGAGAAGCGGAAGTAGTCAAATCCGGAATAACCGCTTTAGCATACAGGGCTCCTGAACTATTTAACTACAAAGGCCGCACACAGAAGCCTGCTTCAAATGCTACTGATATATGGGCTTTCGGTACCTTGCTGTTTCAGACGTGTACCGGGCAGCTTCCATTCCATGGGGAGGGAGGGTTAGCTCAGTTGATTGGTATGAGTGATGGAGCCACTGCTGTTTCGGACCTGGTCGTGCCTTTGCCTGACTTTCTACTGCCACATCAAAAGCAACTGATTTTGAATTGCCTGGAGCTAGAGACCTGGAAAAGGCCAAGCGCAAAAGCGATTCTTGAAACGCTCGACCAGACCATTTCACCCCAGGCAGCATCTACTCACCCAAGTGTTGTAGCTGTTTTGCCATCTTTAGAGCGGACCTTTCTTGACCAATATGGAATCCATGTGCTTATCTCTGTCGTCACTCTGTTGCTTGCGCTGTCTGTTTGGGCAATCGCCGGGGGAGGCAGCTCGAGCAATGAACCATCAATCGTTAACCTAAATGATTCTACAAAGCAAGTAGCCAGTCAATCAACCGATAGTTCTGGTCCTATCTTTGAGGTCCCCGAAGATACTTTGCTGTTTGAGAAAGACGATGATTACTGGGATAATTATGAAGAAAACCCTCGCGTCGCTGATACTCATCAAACCAATCCCGCTCGTAACTCAGGAAAAGCCCCCACACCTAAAGTAAACACGAACACTCAAGCTCCAAAGCAAAAAAATACACTTTCTGCTTCCGATAAAAAGGATACAACTACCACACTACCAAAACCAATTATTGCTCCACCCATCTCTACGGCTTCCTCTCCCCCTTCTGAACAGCCTGCCACGCCTGCACAAATCAAGCTATCAAGAGCTGCCGCCGATCAAATGCTCAATACTCAAATAATGCTGACGATTGTGGCCAGGTCAGGCATTAACACCCTTAACGGTGAGGAGTTTGTTCACAATCCCATTCAATTTAGCCTCAAAAACCAGATCACAGCCGAAAACGTAATCGTAATACCTTCCGGAAGCCGGATTAAAGGCGTGGTCACTCGTGCATCCAGCGGAAAATTTCTTGCTCCTGCTCAAATTCAAATTGAACTACAATCAATTACCATAAATGGACAGTCTATTGCCATTGAGCGTGTTGAAATCAATAAGAAAGGGCGTGGAGGCGAAAAAGATATATTCATTCTGGACGGAGAGCAGTTTGATATAACCATTCAACCCTCCAAATCCCCAGCTTTGGAAGAATATATCTATAACCTCGTTGAATACTAAAAATCGGTTTCGCTTGCAGGGATATACTCAGGCTCCTAAAGCCGCCCCATATCCCCCACCCCAATAAAAGCCGCCCAAAAAAATGGGTGAGCAGCTATATCTTGATGACCGTCCAGGAAATCCAGTTTGGCTTGCCGCAAGGCCGCATCCTTGGTCATCCCTGATTTGAGGTGCTGATAAAAGCTCACCATCAGCTCTTGTGTGCTTTTGTCATTGACCTGCCAGAGCGTGGTGGCAATACTCTTGGCGCCCGCATAGGCAAAGGCCCGTGCCAGGCTGATGATGCCCTCGCCCCGCTGCAGCTCTCCGGCACCGGTCTCACAGGCAGAGAGCACGACCAGATCGGCATTCAGCTGAAGGTTATACAAATCACGGACGTAGAGCAGCTCATTTTCCAGGCTGTCTGGCTGTGGATAAAAGGCCAGATAGGAGTAGTCGCCTACGCGGGCGTCCGCTTTCCCATGGGTCGATAAATGGAGGATGCGGTAGTCTCCTGCTCTGTCTACAAATGCGGCTTCACTGGCTTCTGCCCCGTAGAAGGCATCTGTTTTGAAAATCTTTTGAATGCTGTCTACTTCTGCTTTGGAATACGGTAAGCCCCAAAGCGTATCACTACGCGTGCTCGCCAGCCAGTCACTTTGATCCAGGTGGCTGGACAGGACCGTATCCACCGTTGTAAAGGGAGCTACCGCCAGCATTTCCCGTTTCGGTGTTTTCCGGTGCTTTTTCTCTTTCATTTCCCTCAGCAGGGTAGCCGAATAACAGTAGCTGACCTCATGCTCCCGGAGCAGGTAGGGCAATCGCTCGGCGGCATACAAATTATTCGCATCGGGCTTTGCCATCAGCAAGGCTTCAAATGGGATGTACCCCAGAATGCCATCCGGTACAATGACAAGCTTCTCGGGCAGCCCATCAGCTACCGGCGCTACAAGCTTCTCGTAGAGTTTCGGCGCCACTTCCAGGTACGCTTCATAGGCAAAGGTCATCGGCTGACTGATATTGTCGCGCAGCTGCTGCACCCATTCTTCAAGCGGGAAGTCTCGCTTTACTTCCTTCACCTCATACCTGTCCTTTTCTATCCTGAAGATGATGATGGAGCTGTCGCCTGCGAAGTATTCGAGTAGGGCTTGGTCTTCCTCCAGAATCTCCATTTGTACTTCTTCCACGTTTACGGTACTGAGGTCGTATTTGAGCTTATAGTATTCTGGGTAATTGCTTTCCAGTTGAGCCTTAAGACTGTCATAAGCTTGGTTGAGGTCAAAGAGTTTGGAACTGATAGCAAGTACCATTGTGTCCGTTTCTTCCAACCCCTGAGCAAGCTTTTCCTGCCTTCTGTTCTCGTAGTAGGTGAGGTCTACACGCAAGTCGTATTCTTTTTCAAGCAAGCTATCTGGAATACCAGCATAATGAAGGGCATTGGCTTCCTGTAGCTGCCTGTAGAGTATAGCAGACTTACTTTCTTCTGCATACCGGAACAAGGCCGGGTCCAATTGTGCTTCCGGCATCTTCCCATGAAGCCTGTTTCCAATACCTTTTTCAAACAAACGTTGGTAGCGTTGAAGCCATGGCAGGCGGGAAGCCGCACTGCTCAATGCTTTTTGCTGGTACCGGAGCGCATCAATTGACAGGTCAGACCAAACTACCGCACTGTCATAATTGAGCTTCTGCCTGTCCCGGATGTACAGCTCGCTGTAAGCCTCCAGGGTATTCAGCAAAAACTCTATTGAAATTACACTCGCAAAGCTTTCTTCTGACCACCCATTCGCAAGCAGGCTTTGCTCGTATTGCCATCTGGCCTGATCTAAATTTCCTTCCAAAGCATAATGATCTCCCAGATGTTTATGGGCGGAAGCCACCCGGTAATGCCTCGGGCCGAATACTGCTTCCCAAATTTCCAATGCTTGTTGAAAATGGTTCAGGGCTTCTGAATGCCGCCCTTGATTCTCCAGGGCTACGCCGTAATTGAGATGAGACAACGCTAAGTCCTGATGCTGCTCTGGGAGCACTGTCTCCTGGACCTCTAGCGCACGCTCATGTACCGCGATGGCAGCCTCTATCTGCCCCAGTTCCAGCAAAACAGTCCCTTCATTATTAAGATAAATCCCCAATGCTTTTTCGCCTCCCTGTGCCACCTGTTCCTGAAAGGAAACAGCCTGTCTGTAAATCGGGGCTGCGCGCTCCGGGTCGAACATCGATTGATAACAGTTTCCGATATTGTTGTAGGACAACGCCAAATTTGCATAATCCTCAGGAAAGGCTTCCTTCTTGATCGCAAGTGCTTTTTCATGAAATTGAAGTGCCTTGGCATAGTCGTTCATGTCAGCAAAACATGTCCCGAGATTGTTGTAGCTCAACGCAAGGGTATACTCATTTCCCTGGGCATGAGCAATTAGAATATCAATAGCCTTTTGCTGAAGTTCAACTGCGGCTCTGTAATCGCCTTTTGTTTGATTGGCGGATGCAAGATTGCCCAAGGGCAAGACCAAATTCAGATCCGCATCACCAAAAAGACCAGTGAGTAAATCAAGTGCTGCTGCATAATGCTTGATAGCTTTATCATTCTCTCCCATTTGGAAGTAGGCATATCCTACCGAATTATGGTCACGCGCCACCTTACGAAGGTCTTTTGGCTCTGCGTAGAGCCGCTCCTGCAGGGCCCTTTCCTGATAAATAACCGCAAAATCGTAATCTATCAGGGAAGTATAAGCGTTCCCGATTATGACCAGTGCATCAGCCTTATCATGGGTAGGTGCCTTGCTCTGACCTGAATAAATCTTCAACAGGGCTTCCCCAACTTCTATTGCTTTTTTGTAATCCTGCGCACGGTTGTAGCAAATAGCCAGGCTTCGATAGGCTAGTAAAGTCTCCGGAGCCTCCGGGCCAAAGTGCTCCTGCCGGATAGACAGTAGCTGATTGAAGGCCTGAACAGCCTGCTCCATGTCTCTGGTGTAATAATACACCTCGCCCTCGAAATTGACCAAATCTGCCAGCAATGGACTACGGGCTCCAAAGGCGTTAATGAAATCAGGCTTTACTCCTTTGACCAATTCCAGCGCAGCGGCATACTCCCGTTTTTTGATCAGGGTATCAATCTGGTGGAGCATCTTTTCTGCACCGACTGTATCCTTAACAGAAATGTGGAGCTCCTGAGCTGAAATAATAAGGGAGAAACATAATGCGGTAAGCAAAAACAACGTGGTCTTCATCTTTAACTGAGGTTAGTAAGTGAGCCCCTTTGTACCTGTCAGTAACATTCGCGGCCCTGCCTTAAAAATACAACAAAGGCTACCATGAAGGCAGCCTCTGTTGATTGAATTCAATAGATAACTATTTTTTTCACAGCCCGGGACGAAGCCCAGTTTAATTCCAGCCAAAATAAACCTGCTGGCAATTCACTAATGTCTAAAATAAGTTGTTGACTATCGTTTATTGCCATTTGTGGCCATCGCCTCACCAACTGCCCCTGCGCGTTCAGGAGGGATAGACCTACAGGGTCATCAATTGCTCCTAAAAATTTGACGTGGAGCCTTTCCCGTACCGGATTAGGAAATACCTTTACTGAAAAAGCCATTGTCTCTTCCCATGAACTGGAAGTCGGGCTTCCTTCATTTATGATCACAGTGTAATCTTCCACCTCCCGGGAACTCCCTGTACTACAGGAGCTGGCATAACTATTGGGGTCCATACTGATCCGCATGCGCGTTGGGCCTGTCGGGGCATTACCGGGGACGCTGACCATTCCGGAAACCGGTATGGTATTCATTGCAGATGCTTGAAAAACTAATTCATTAGCATCTAAAAAGTCTCCATCCTGATTAAAATCTATCCAAACGCGCCAGTATACTGTTTGCACATTGTCATCTGTATCTGGTGTCAGCACGATTGGATACTGAGCCCCCTGCTCTAATTCCGCTGATAGATTCATATAATCGCCAAAACCATAAGACTTGCCTGTTTCATGGTCTATTTCCTCTAGTTGTACCCTGGCAATCCAGTCATCCCATGTAGTACCATAAGAATAACAATACTCATCCTCACACCCACGAGTAGATAAAATGACTGTATTTGAGAATTCACCTTCAATACCATCGCAGCGGGACTGTACCTGAAATTCGTAGTCATGGCAGGGCAGCATATTAGCCCAAATTGTGGCAGATGATGTAAACCAGTTGCCTTCCGTCCAGACTGATTGCCCCGATCTTTTGAAGCGGGTCCGATAAGCCTCTGCGTCACCAGCAACCGGAGTCCAGTCCAGGTACAAATGGGAGTACCCCACCTCAAAAGCATGCAAATCATTAGGGGGTGGACAGCCGCCGCCACCACCGCTGCCGCTTACGCAAAAATTATTGACTTCCTGCTCCTCAAAACTTCCTCCGGATGCCAGTACCTCCCCGGTTGGCGATGTCAGAGCATAACTCCCGTCACCAAAGAAACAGCACATCCCGTCACCGTAAGAATCGAAAAAGACCAGGTCATAACAGCCTTCCTGAAGACAAACTGATTCCTGTATGACCAATCCTTCGGCACCCTCTTCGTAGGGCCCTCCCGAGACAATCAGATTGCCAGATTGGTAAACACCCCATGTAGTTTCATCACCATAATCGTCAAGGGTAATAGTCAATCCAAGGGCGATACCATTGCAATCTCCTCCTCCACCTCCCCCGTCCAGACACTCCAGGGCTGCACGTGCATTGATACGGCCACTGCCAAGCGCCCCCACAAAACCAGGATTGACGACATCGATATTATCAGCACTGCTCAACAAACAATCGATTATTTCCTCATTTGTCGCATTGGGCTTGTAAGACTTCATATGCGCCAGCAGCCCTGCTACCATCGGGCAGGACATAGAAGTGCCGTCATAGCTATCATAACTATTCTGATTGAAAGCAATTGGGCTTAAGATACCCGTACCTGGGGCTGCTATATCCACCCACTCCCCATAATTAGAGCTGGGGTTGCGCTCATCTCCGGTACGTGTATTGGCAACAGCCAACACGCCATTGTAGGCCGCAGGGTAAGACGGGATGGAAGTATTATCATTACCCGCAGCTGCGACCACTATCGAGCCATTATCAATCGCCAGGCTTACAAGGTTGGAGTGCACCACTGAAAAACTACCGCCCCACGAGCAACTGATGATTTCCGCACCAGCTGCCACCGCGTATGCGAATGCGCCCCACGCTTCATCAATTCCGGATCCAGTTGTACCATCTATTTTACCTTTACACGACATGATCCGCGCATTATTGAAAGATATAGAGGCCCCTCCAACCCAGTTGTCCGTTACTCCACCCGCAATGCCTGCGCAGTGGGTGCCATGAGAAAAAACAGTTGAGGAGGCGTAAGCCGGAGGCTGAGGGTCATTATCCCAATTGGCTGCATCCCAGCCGATATAGTCATCTACATACCCATTCCCATCATCGTCTATTCCTTCAATCCCTTCATATTCTGCCTCATTTATCCAAAGGTTGCCCTGTAAATCCTCATGGTCCCATTTAACCGCATCATCCGTTATTGCAATGACTACCTCTTCTCCTTCTTGGTGCATATCCCAGGCATCATAAGCATCAATCTGAGCGAGGAACCACTGACTGGAATTGTTTGCAAAGGCGTCATTCGGGGTATAAAAGGAGCGCATGACCGGCACCTGCTCGGCAAATTCTACTGCAGACTCCCGCATCAGCAATTGTATGAAGGCCTGTTCTTTACCAGTTTCCGAAAAATACAATTGATAAGTGTGCTCAAAAAAAGAGCTTGAAAGCCTGCCAAATGGCTTGTGAATGCGGTATACACCAAATACTCTAAACAACTCGGCAAATGCCCCGTAGGCTGACAGGTCTTGCAGGCTATCCGTATCGGCCCATTGAACGCCTGCATCCTCCTGCATTTTCACATATACCCGCCCCTTGTAATATTCGCCAGGCAGGTTCTGCTGCTGGGACTGGGCGGCGCATGGCAAAAGCAGCAAAAACACAATGGACAGCAATGACGAAACGGAAGTAATGGCTTGATTTTCCATAAATGAATAAGGAATTTAAAGGTTATTGAACTGCTTTGTTAGTGAGGGCAACGGCCTAAATGTCCCTCGGATATGCACTATTTTCCAGCAGTATGTTTTCCAAGCTATTCAATACGACGACTTTTTTAAAAACCAATATCTCCCGTTTATAAGATTTAAATTTAAGCATACAGCACCTGCCCTTCCTGCTAAATCCGCAATGGCAACCAGATATTGTATAAGGGCGAAAATGCTAAAGCAATCCTTATTCTTTCTTTTTACAAGCCCACAGTTCACTGATTTCCTTTATTTTAGATACATTTATAGCTGTGCTCGCCCCATTAAATATGAAGTATGCCTACAACTAAACCTCAATACTCCGATGAGCAGCTCCTGAAAATGATCAGGGGCAGCGAAGAAGAAAGGGCAAGCGCCCTGAAAGCCTTCTTCACAGATCAGCAACTGAAGGCGTCGGTCATACGCAAAATCCAGCAAAAGGGAGGGAGTGCAAACGATGCACAGGATGCCTTCCAGGAGGGGTTCAAAGCGTTTTACAGGCACCTTCTGAATGGCAAATTCGAAGGCAGGAGCAGCCTGCGTACCTTTTTTGTAGGCATTTGTATCCGCTGCTGGCTCGATGGCTTAAAAAAGAGCTTCTACCAGCGGACTACCCTTACGGATAAAGAAGAGACGCTGGATGAAGAATACCAACATACACCGGAAACCCGGATGATGAGCCAGGAACGGAAGAGCCAGTTGCAAAAAGTACTGGGGCTGCTTGGCGACCGGTGCAAAAAAGTCATCATGCTGGGATACGAGGGCTACAACAGTGAGGAGATTAAGCAAAAGCTGGAAATTGATGCGGAGGAAGCCGTCCGTAAAATCAGATACCGGTGTATGACCAAACTCAAAGAGAAATTAATCAATCAACCCGCCTTAAATGCACTTCTAAAAAGCCTGACCTATGGATAAAGCAGCATTGCACGAAAAGCTGGACGCCTACCTGAAAGGCCGTTTGGATGCCGCAGAACAGGCTGAGGTCCGGCAACTCATTGACTCTGACAAGAGCGTAGCGGAGCAGCTCGAACTGGTGCGGCTGGAACAGGAACTGGCGGAAGTCATGGTAGATGAGAAGCTGGACGAAATGATGAAAGCTTGGAATGAAGAATCACCTTCTCCTTCCCCGATATCTGATACAGCGCCTAAGCCCAGAGCCAGTTCCTTCCCGGGACAGTGGGTAATGTGGGGAGCTGTCTTAATTATATGTGCCGGTTTAGTTTTTTGGTCTTGGCCCTCACCCCAGGAAACTGCTAGCACCGATACGGTGAACGAAGACCCACCTTCCAGTGTCCAATCAGAGGATACGGAACCTTCTGTAGATGCTCCAACCGAAGCAGCCACTTCCGAACCGACCGCTCAGGAAACTAAAAAAGCGCCAGCCCCAGCCAAAAAAGAATCTAAAACCCCTCCACCTATCGCTAGTGCAAAAGAACCTCAGCCATCCGAAGCAATACAACAGCTTGCACTGGCAGTAGCTGCTAATACCTCACCCACTGACAGACTAATTATCGTCAGAAAAGGAGAGCAAGCGAATGAGTCCCCCCTAGCCAAAGGTTATCGCCTAATGGGAGAAGGGAAACTCGATGAGGCCGAAGCGGCCTTGCTTACAATACCGGAAGCCCAGGAACGGCGCTACCTCAACGCGCAACAGTACCTCGCCTTTATTTACTTTGAAAAGGGTGAGTATGGAAAGGCCATCCCCATCCTGGAAAACCTAATCCAAATGAACTATTCACAGCAAGCAGAAATGGAATGGTACCTTGCACTGTCCTATCTGGCTACTGAAAACCCCAAAGGTTTGGATGCCCTAAAACAGGTTGCCACTCAAAGCACTTCCTCTGAAATACAGGAGGAAGCCCAACAATTATTGAGTAAAATCAATGCGCTTGACTAAAAACAGATGACCACTATTCTGGCCATTCAGCTACAACAAAGCCCCCTTCCGGCATAACCAGAAGGGGGCTTACATTTTTATCCTAAGCTTCCGATTTTACTCTTCCGCTACTTCTTCTAATTGCTTGCGGCGTGCTTCGTGCGCCTCGTGTGCTTCCATAGTCGTCACGAAGAGGTCTTCGTATTCACGCATGCCCGTACCAGCCGGGATACGCTTACCGACGATGACGTTCTCTTTCAGGCCGTTGAGGAAGTCCATCTTGGCACCGATCGCGGCTGTGCTGAGCACCTTGGTCGTCTCCTGGAAGGAAGCGGCAGAAATCCAGCTTTCCGTACCCAGTGAAGACTTCGTGATACCCTGCAGGAGCGAGCTTGATGTCGCAGGCACTGCATCGCGGTATTGTACCAGCTCGAGGTCGTTGCGGCGCAGCTGAGAATTTTCTTCCCGCAGCTGACGCAAAGTCACGAGTTGTCCCGGGCGCAGCTTGTTGGAGTCGCCAGACTCGGTAACGACTTTCTTGTCGAAAATCCAGTCGTTCTGCTCCAGGAATTGGTACTTCTCAACCGCTTCGCCTTCGAGGAAGCTCGTATCACCCGGATCTTCAATTTGTACACGGCGCATCATCTGACGCACGATCACCTCAATGTGCTTGTTGTTGATGGTGATACCCTGTGCCCGGTATACTTCCTGTACACCATTGACCAGGTAAGACTGCACGGCAAATGGCCCTTTGATATTCAGGATGTCGCGTGGCGCAGTTGCACCGTCAGACAGTGGGGTGCCCGCGCGAACGAAGTCACCTTCCTGCACGAGGATGTGCTTGGAAAGCCCGATCAGGTACTTACGCTTCTGACCATCTTTAGCCTCTACCATCACCTCGCGGTTACCGCGCTTGATCTTACCGAAGGATACCACACCGTCGATTTCAGAAACCACAGCAGGGTTAGATGGATTACGAGCCTCGAAAAGCTCCGTTACCCGTGGCAGACCACCGGTGATATCCGCAATCTTACCCAGCTTCCGTGGAATCTTGGCAATTTTCTGACCGGCGCGGATCGTGTCGCCCTCATCAATAGAGAGATAAGAGCCCACCGGCAGGTTATAGCTCCGCAATTCCTCACCGTCTGCACTTACGATTTTGACGGTTGGAATCTTGCGCTTGTTCTTGCTTTCTACGATCACCTTCTCTGCATAGCCGGTCTGATCATCCCGCTCAACACGGTAGGTCGCCCCTTCTTCGATAGACTCGAACTTGGCTACACCGGAGAATTCAGAGATAATGACGGCGTTGAACGGATCCCAGTCCGCAATCATATCTCCTTTCTTGATCTTCTGACCTTCCTTCACGTGCAGGTTGGCACCATAAGGAACGTAGTGGCTCGCAAATTGCTTGCCGGACTTGGCGTCCACAATCCGGATTTCACCGGTACGGGACAGTACGATGTCTTTCTCTTCACCAGGCTCTTCCACCATTTCTGTTGTCCGGATACTATCGAATTCGATCTTACCTTCAAACTTGGAAACGATCTCAGATTCTGACTTGGAAACCGATGCGATACCACCTACGTGGAAGGTCCGCAGCGTCAGCTGTGTACCCGGCTCA
>JANSXW010000133.1 GCA_024742755.1 bacterium
CAGTCCGCAGAGCGGTCGCTTTTTCGTTGAATTTCGTTTTTAAAGGATCCATTAATGCTTTATAGTTATTATGGTGTCATGTAAAAAGGTAACCGTACAGGTAAAACACAAGACAGCAAATCCTGTTCGTAGGTATTCTGCCGAAGAGGATCATTGAAATCAGGGATTATGTTGGGAAGACCCTGTTTGATGATACATATATTTTACGGCACCGCTAATATTACATCAATAAGCGAAGAATAGTTGTTGGCAAATAAAAAAAGCGGCCCTTGACGAACCGCTTATTTTTTATTCCATTTCCCAGACTGCGAGTTGTATTTCTTCACGTGTAGCGCCCTGGGCTTTCATTTGTTTGATCAGCGCTGACTCTTTTTTTCGCCGTTCGACCATCTGTTCCCTCAGAATAGGGAGCTGTCCCTGATTGAGCAGCCGCTTGAGAGAGACGATTTCTCCCTCGCGGATCGCATTTTTCTTTTGGAGGTACAACTTTCGGTCGGAGGTTGCAAGGTGGGCAATTTCCTCCTGATTCCGCAGGCGCCGCTCAGCAATGGTGTAAGCTCCGGCTTCCTGTGCTTCTGTCAATTGGTAAGTCGCAATCAAGTCTTCCGCTACCGCATTCACCTGGGCTTTGCCGGCAGCCTGTGCCTGAAGGTGGATGGATGCGCCCAATAAGAGTGCGATAACAATGATATGTCTCATAACTTATTTGATTTTGGGCTAAAATACAATTTTTGTACGTTCTGCGACGCCCTGCCCGGTCTAAATACCAATAATTGCCTGGCAGCGGACGCAGGGGCGGCTTATTTCCAGGCCTTTATTGGCCTATGCCCTGTCCCTGAGCAGATAACGGCACGATAGCCACATTATTATCCGTGTGCGCTTTGGCTTCCATTCCGCCCCCAAGCGGCCAATCCTGCGCTGGCGAATAGGGCACGCCCTTTACAAATCTTCCAGTTTTGAAATCGCCCCCACTTTCTCAAACAACTCCGAGAGGGAATCCTGCGTGTGCCGGATGTCCTGCCAGTCCTTAAGGACAATACCCAGGGTGGACTCCACGATGCTCTTATCGAGGTGGTCAATGTGAAGGGCAGAGAGGGCCATTGCCCAGTCCAGGGTTTCAGCGATGCCGGGCACTTTCTCCAGGCGCATTTGGCGGACCTCCTGCATAAAGGCACAGATTTGGCGGCTCAGGTCCTCGTCAATGCCCGGTACTTTGCTGCGCACAATCTGCAGTTCCTTTTCAAATTCCGGATAGGAAATGTAGAGGTAAAGGCAGCGGCGGCGCAGGGCTTCCGAAAGCTCCCGCACCCGGTTGCTGGTAACGATTACCTGCGGGATATGGCTGGCTTTGATGGTACCGATCTCCGGTATGCTGATCTGCCAGTCGGAGAGGACTTCGAGCAGGAAACTTTCAAATTCTTCATCGGCCCGGTCGATCTCATCAATCAGCAACACCGGTGCTTTGTGGTGGGTAATGGCTTGCAGCAGGGGGCGCCGGAGCAGGAAGCGTTCGCTGAAGATATCGCGTTCTTTTTCCTCCAGGGTTTTGCCGCTCTGCTCGTCCATTTTGAGATGGAGCAGCTGCTGCTGATAGTTCCATTCGTAGATGGCGTGGGTAGCGTCAAGCCCTTCATAGCACTGCAGGCGGATAAGGTCGGTATTCAGCGCCCGGCTCATGACCTTGGCGATTTCCGTTTTGCCCACGCCGGCCGGCCCTTCAATCAGAAGCGGCTTGCGCAGTTCCTTGGCCAGAAAGACCGACATAACGATAGAGGGCTCTGTGATGTAACCCTGCTCGTATAGCATTTGCTGAATGTGCTGTAAGCCCTCGTTTTTGATCATAACGATGTGGAAAGGTTCGGTCAAAAAGTACTGCCGGGCGGCATCACCACCCGGCAGTCTCCAATCATTCAAGTTTCATACACTACTTTGAAAAGTGGCTATTGCGTAGCGGCCATCAGTGCCCGTTTGGCATAGACTTTCGCCAAATGTAAACGGTATTCTTCGGAAGCGAAGTGGTCTGCCATAACCATCGCATCCGCTCCTGTGCTTTCCACAGCGGCATCGATATTGGCTTCTGTAGGCTCTTTGCCCACCAGGGCTTTTTCGATATTCCCGGCAGCAAAAGCGGCATCCGCCAAGCCGTTGATGCCGACCTTTACACGCTCTATCTTCCCACCTTTGACGGTTACGGCCGCAGCCGCACCGACAATTGCAAAGCGGGAAGCCGGCTGCATAAACTTCTGATAGGAACTGCGCGTCCCTTCCGGCGGCAATGGGATACTGATGGCTGTCAGCAGCTCATTTTCCTGCAGGTCGGTCATGTAAAATCCGGTGAAGAAGTCTTCAGCGGGCACACTGCGCTCCCCATCCGGCCCCTTGAGGTGGACGGAGGCCCCGGCAGCGATCATCACCCCGGGCCAGTCGGCGGCAGGGTCCGCGTGGGCAAGGCTGCCCCCGATTGTCCCCATATTGCGTACCTGCTGATCACCGATCAAGTCAGCCGCTTCCGGCAGCATGCTGTAGGTTTGGTGCGCCAGTTCGGAAGTCGCGACATCGTGGTGGGTGGCACCGGCACCTATGACCAGTTTATTGCCATCCTTCTTGATGTACCGCAACTCCTGAATTTTGCGGATATCGATCAGTATGCCGGGCGCATTGAGCCGCAGCTTCATGGCAGGAATGAGGCTGTGCCCCCCTGCCAGCAGTTTGGCATCCATGCCGTGTTTGACCATCAGGGTGATGGCGTCGTCGACGGACTCGGCGCGGATGTAATCAAATTTATTGGTTACCATGGTTGTTGTTGAGTTTGAAAGTCTGACAATTGAATTAGCCCTGCATGTGCCGCCACACGCGCTCGGGCGTCAGGGGCATCTCCAGGTCTTTCTTGATACCGAACGGCCGGAGGGCATCCATTACGGCGTTGACTACCGCTGGTGTGGACCCGATACAGCCCGCTTCACCGGCCCCTTTCACACCCAGTGGGTTGTGTGGGCAGGGCGTAACGGTACGGTCAATTTCAAAACTTGGCAGGTCATCCGCCCGTGGCATGGTGTAATCCATGTAGGAACCATTGATGAGCTGCGCGTCTTCGTCGTACATCGCGCCTTCGAAGAGCGCCTGTCCGATGCCCTGCGCCAGCCCACCGTGGATTTGCCCGTCCACGATCATCGGGTTGATGACGTTGCCCACATCATCCACCGCAATAAAGCGCTTGAGCTTCGTATACCCGGTATCCTTGTCGACCTCCACAATCGCCACGTGGGCACCGTAAGGATAGGTAAAGTTCGCCGGGTCGTAAAAGCTGGAGAAATCCATGCCCGGCTCCACGCCTTCCGGATAGTCGTGCGGCACATAAGCAGTCAGGGCTACATCTCCGAATGCAATGCTCTTGTCCGTGCCTTTTACCGTCCATTTGCCCTCCGCAAACTCCAGGTCTTCCTCAGCGGCTTCCAGTTTATGGGCAGCGATCTTAGCGCCTTTTTCAATGATTTTATCCAGGCTCTTTACGATGGCGCTGCCCCCTACTGCCAGGCTACGGGACCCGTAGGTGCCCATGCCGAAGGCGACCGAATCGGAATCGCCGTGGATGATCTCCACATCGTCGAGCGGGATGCCCAGGCGGTCAGCCACGACCTGTGCGAAGGTCGTTTCGTGCCCCTGCCCGTGCGAGTGCGCACCGGTAAATACGCTGACTTTGCCAGTTGGCTGCACGCGAACCTGACCGACTTCGTACAAGCCGGCACGAGCGCCCAGCGCGCCCACTACCGCAGATGGTGCAATGCCACAGGCTTCGATGTAGGTGGAAAACCCGATGCCCAGCAGTTTGCCTTCCTTGCGGGCCTGAGCCTGTTCCTTGCGGAATTTTTCGTAACCGACCATCTCCAGCGCGCGCTTAAGCACGGCATGGTAATTACCGCTATCGTATTGAAGGGCGACCTGCGTCTGATAGCCCGGCTGTTCCACCCCATCAAAAGGAGGGATGAAATTCTTCAGGCGGAGTTCGGCAGGGTCCATATCCATCTCCAGAGCGGCCGTATCCATGAGGCGCTCCAGCAGGTAGGTGGCTTCCGGCCGGCCGGCACCCCGGTAGGCGTCTACCATTACGGTATTTGTAAAGACACCAGTTACGTCCACATTGATTTTGGGGGTGACGTACAGCCCCTGCAGGAGGGTGCCGTGCAGCCAGGTAGGCACACAGGGCGCAAAGGTAGACAGGTAGGCGCCCAGGTTAGCGTGGGTCTTGACCCGCAGCGCCAACACATTGCCCTCTTTATCGAAACCCATTTCGGCTTTGGAGATATGGTCGCGGCCGTGCGCATCCGTCATGAACGCTTCGCTGCGGTCTGAAGTCCATTTCACCGGGCGCTTCAGGCGCTCGGAGCACCAGATCATCAATGCTTCCTCGGCGTAGTGGAAAATTTTGCTTCCAAAGCCGCCACCTACATCCGGCGCCACCACGCGGACGCGGTGCTCGGGGATGCCCAGTACGAAAGCACAAAGCAGCAGCCGGGTAAGGTGTGGATTTTGAGAGGTGGTATAAAGGGTATATTTTCCGGTGGCTTCTTCGTACTGCCCGATGGCAGCCCGCGTTTCCATTGCATTGGGGATTACCCGCTGATTGGTAAACTCAAGCGTAGTGATATGGTGCGCCTGCTTCATCGCTTTATCGACCTCTTCCTTGGGGTTGCCCAGTTCCCAGTCGAAGCACTTGTTGTTAGGCGCTTCGTCGTGTACGAGGGGCGCGCCGTCCTCAGTAGCTTTTTTGGCATTAGCTACAGCGGGAAGCTCTTCCCAGTCGATGTCGATTTCGTCAGCAGCATCCCGGGCCTCTTCTCTGCTTTCTGCGATCACCACGGCCACGCCGTCGCCCATGTACCGGGCCTTATCGGCAACCAGCAGCGGGTGGGGCGGCTCCTTCATGGTGTCGCCGTTTTTGAAATTGACCTGCCAGCCAGTAGGGATGCCATTAATGCCAGACTCGGCAATATCCTTTCCGGTGTAAATTTTAACGACGCCGTCCATGTTTTCAGCCCGGCTCGTGTCTATATTATTGATTTTGGCGTGCGCGTAGGGGCTGCGTACGATGTAAGCGTACAACATGCCCGGCAGCACGATATCATCGGTGTAGCGGCCTTTGCCCGTGAGGAAACGCTTGTCCTCTACGCGCTTGACGGCTTTGCCTATATAGTTGGTCATGATGCGACAGCTTTTTTCGGTTCGTTAATTTTTTTGGCAGCGTACTGAATAGAGCGTACGATATTGTGATAGCCGGTACAGCGGCAGAAGTTGCCTTCCAGCCCTTCGCGGATTTCCTGCTCGGAAGGATCAGGGTTGCGGTCCAGTAAATCCACAGCAGCCATGATCATGCCCGGCGTGCAGAAGCCGCATTGCAAGCCATGTTCTTCACGGAAGCCCTCCTGAAGCGGGTGCATTTCGCCATTTTGCGAAAGCCCCTCTATGGTCGTCACTTCTGAGCCGTCGGCCTGAACGGCAAGCATAGTACAGGATTTGACGGCATGGCCGTCGACGAGGATGGTACAAGCCCCACAATTGCTGGTATCGCAACCCACGTGGGTACCGGTCAACTGCAGGTTGTCGCGCAGGAAGTGCACCAAAAGCGTTCGTGCATCCACATCCTTCGTAACAGACTGCCCATTGACGGTCATGGTGATTTTAGTCGGCATAGGGTATTCTGAGTTTTTGATCAATTGGAAATATATCCGGTGGTTCGGAGCCTGGGCGCCATCAGGCAGGCTGATGCGCCGGGTTTTCCAGCTCTTCCTCCAGTGCTTTAAAGAATTGTTTGCTTAGGGTATTGGCTACGCCGGAGAGGACGCGCTGCCCGGTGCGGGCGAGCAGGCCAGACAGGCGGGCCTTGCCATCAAAGGAAAGTGTCGTCGTTTCCGCGCCGGTCTCCTCCAGGTCGATTTTCACGTCTGCGGCTACATTGCCGATTTTGCTGTTTTGCTGAATCTTGAGGACGAAGCTTTCCGGCTCCTGCTTTTCGGCCACTTCGAGTTGGCCGGAGAAAGAACCACTAACCGGGCCCATTTTGACATTGGCGATCGCTTTGTAGGTATCCGGACCGGTTTCTTCGAGCTCAGAGACCCCCGGCGTGATCCGCGCAAGCGTGTCCGCGTCCATCAGCATTTTGAAAATTTGGTGAGCAGGCGCATTGAATTGGTGTGATCCTTTAAGATGCATGAGTGTGTCTGTCGTTTATTCGGTTTATCCTTTTACAGGGACTCTAAAGTTATGAATTTAAGTGCTATTTTGGCAAATAAATAAAAATAAAAATTGGTTTTTGACACGCTAATTAAAATTTACACAAGCAAAACCTTAGTACAATACTTGTTTGTTAGTATTTGCAAATCAAAAAACGCTGCTGAAATCCTGCTATGAAAGAAATCAAATCGATTATCAAAACCTATGATGAACTGGACCGCCACCAAAAACTGGCACTAGCTACTGTCGTGCGGGTGGAGGGGTCTTCCTACCGCCGCGCCGGTGCCCGTATGCTAGTGATGGAAGATGGCAACTGGATTGGGGGCATTAGCGGTGGCTGCCTGGAAGGGGACGCTTTGCGCAAAGCTCAACTGGCCATGTTTCAGGACAAGCCCTCCCTGGTCACCTACGATACCACCGACGATGATGCGCAGTCAATTGGAGTGGGGCTGGGCTGTAATGGGATCATTGATGTGCTCATCGCCCCGCTCAAAGATGAGCCGGATAACGCACTGGAGGTGCTGCGGCGGTGCACAGACGAGCGGCAGCCGAATATTCTGATCACGATTTCTCATAATGAGGAGGGGCCCGAAGCTTTGTACCCGGGCCGGATGTTCCGGTATGAGAGCAGTGAACAACTGAAAGCGGTTTTGCCGGAAGGCGCTCCGGTAAGAGCCTTACAGGCAGATGTGGAAACCGCCCTGGGCCGGCAAAAGTCCGTCACCGGGCATTACGAACTGGAGAATGGCGGCTCCGTCAGCGCATTCATTGAATTTTTGACCCCCACCATCCGCCTGCTGCTCTTTGGCGGCAATTACGATGTTTTCCCCATGGCCCAACTCGCCAAAGACCTCGGCCGCCACGTGACAGTCTATGCTAATCCGCACAAGCTAAGCCGCTCGGTTTTCCAGCAGGCAGATGAGGTCAAAGCCAAGGAGGACCCGGTGGAAGTGGACGCATACACGGCTTGCATCCTGATGGCGCACGATTACAAAACCGACCTGAACAACCTCCGGCGGCTGCTGCAAACGGAGGTGCCCTACATCGGTATGCTCGGCCCCCGCAAGCGGACCAACAAGATGCTGGACGAACTGGCGGAAGAGGGCATCACACTTTCCGAATCCGATCAGGAACGCCTCCACAGCCCGGTAGGCCTGGACATCGGGGCGCTGTCGCCGGAAGAAATCGCGCTGTCTGTGCTGGCGGAAATCCGGGCGTACTTCAGCGGGCGGCAGGGCGGCTTCCTCAAGCACCGGTCGGGGACCATACACGAACGGAGTTAGTGTGCCCTTTTTTGCGGTAGTGCTTTGTTACCCCTTCCGCTGGCCAACAAAGTGCAGTGGGGCAGAAAAGTGGGTTTTCCTTCATTGTTGGCAACGTATTTGGAGCATCCTGTTTATATTACCGCCCTATGGATCCCTATTTTCAATCAATCATTCAGCAAAAGACCGGCGCATCAGCTTTGGAGGAGCAGGAAACCCTGCAAGCCTTATGGAGCGGGTACGGTAAAATTCTGCGCGTCAAATTGGCGGATGCCTCAGTTAGGAGTGTCGTCGTCAAGCATGTCCAACTCCCGGCGCAGCAAAACCACCCCCGGGGCTGGAATACCAATTTGGGGCACCAACGCAAAGTAAAATCCTATCAGGTAGAAACCCGGTGGTATGAGTCCTACAGCAAGCACAGTGCGGCCCGCCTTCCCCAATGCCTTACGGTGGTCAGGCGCGGCGGCGAAGTCCTGATGGTATTGGAAGACCTGGACGAAGCCGGGTACCCGCTGCGCAAACAGACGGTCTCCTGGGAGGAAATCAATGCCTGCCTGCAATGGCTGGCCCTATTCCACGCCAGTTATATGGGAAAAGCGCCGGACGGGCTTTGGGAAACCGGCACCTACTGGCACCTGGCCACCCGCCCCCACGAACTGGAAGCGCTGGACGATCAGGCGCTGAAGGAAGCCGCCCCGCTCATTGATAAAAAACTGAACACCTGCCAGTTCAAAACCTTCGTGCACGGGGATGCGAAGCTGGCCAACTTTTGCTTTTCAAAGGACGGGCGCGTCGCGGGGGTGGACTTTCAGTATGTGGGGGGTGGCTGTGGCATGAAAGACGTAGCGTACTTCATCGGCAGTTGCCTGACGGAGCAGGATTGCGAGCGCCTGGAAGGGCAGATTCTGGATACCTACTTCGGCCATTTGCAAGCCGCGCTTGGGCAACCCAATGCTGCCCTGGAAAAAGAATGGCGCGCCCTGTACCGGGTCGCCTGGGCAGATTTTCACCGTTTTCTGAAAGGGTGGAGCCCCGGGCACTGGAAAATCAACAGCTACAGCGAACGCATGACCGCAGAAGTGATCAAAAGCCTCACCGCATGAATTTTTCCCTGCTTAGCCAAACCGCGATAAAGGCTGCCCTTGCCGCCGGGCAGGCCATCCAAAAGGCCATGGGCGAAGAGGTGCCGGTGCAGCAAAAGCAGGCGGGCGAGAGCTATGCCTCACAGGTCGTCACTGCGGTAGACAAAGCCGCTGAAGCCGTCATTCTTTCCTACCTCCTGCCTACTTGTGAGGCGTTTGGCCTGGCGCTTTTATCAGAAGAGACCGAAGACGATGGGAGCCGCTTTGAAAAAGATTTTTTCTGGTGCGTTGACCCCATGGACGGCACGCTGCCTTTTATCCGGAAGCAACCCGGTTTTTCCGTGTCCATTGCTTTGGTTGCCAAAGACGGGACGCCCCATATTGGTGTGGTGGTTGACCCCGTCACCAATACCCTCTACCACGCCATACGGGGCGAAGGGGCCTGGAAAAACAACACGCCCTGGGCCGTCCAAAACACCAACTATCACCTTACCTACGTGACCGACCGCCCACTGAAGGACACGCCCCGGGCAGCCGAAATCCGGCAGTTTTTGCAGCAGCAGGTGGAAAAGTCCGGGTTAAGCGGCGTGCAGGAAATCTCCGGTGGAGGTGCTGTGCTGAATGCCATCCGCGCGCTTGAAAAGGGCCCCGCCTGCATGCTCAAATTTCCCAAAAAGGAAAAAGGGGGAGGCAGCATTTGGGACTTTGCGGCTACGGCCTGCATTTTCCAGGCAATGGGGCGGCCTGCTACGAATTTCGATGGAGGGCAGCTGGACCTGAACCGGAAAGGTAGCACGTTTATGAATCACGAAGGGGTTTTGTATCTTAATACCTGAGGTGAGCAACCTACAGTCAATACAGCATGCATGAAGCTTCCACAAGCCATACTGGCGATTATCCTTCTTGCCAATCCGGTAAGCCTGCCCGGCTCATGCGCCGGGGAATATTTCTCCATTACGGAATTGCTTAACCACGACCCCCAAAACCATCATATTTTCACTTGCGAGGTGCTGGAGACTTACAAAAGAGGGCATAGCTTCGAGAGCATTGCTGTGGTGAAAAGAAGATTTAGAGGCAGCCCGGCGGATACCATTTTTTTAAATACGGGAGGGGGCACCACAGCAGGCGGACAAAAGTTATATCCCGGCGAAGTGTGGCTGGTTTTCAGTACCACAAAGGATAGCTTGCACTATGGGGCAACAGTTTGCGATTTTTTGTCGGCACGGATTAAAGCAGGGAACAATCAGGCCTGTTCCCGGTCCATCAGCCCGTTAGGCAACACTTATCTTGACGTATTGGAGGCTTACGAATCGGTACGGGAAAACAAATTTTCGGGAAGCAAAAACATCACCGGTGATGGCAGGCTTGTTGCCAAAGGGCACTTTTTGGCGGGAGAGCCTCATGGCGAATGGGTGCACTACAGCAGGCGTGACTATTTCGAAAAGGAGATCAAGAGAAGTGAAATTGCCTACCGGAAGGGGGCGCTTCATGGCGAATATCGCATTTATCGTGAAGCGGAAGAAGACAACTTCGTTTCCGAGCGCAAAGTGTACCACGGTGGCCGGCTTTTGTTAAAAGAAATGCATGAAGTGGAAGGGCAGGTCAGGTATGCGTACAACAGTGATGAGAGGAGAACAATGGTTGCAGCATTTACAGATTCCCTTGGGCAAAAGCGCAAGCACATTGCACAAGTTGAGCTGTGGTATGACAGCGAGCCCCCACTTTACCCCATCCGGTTCAGGCATGGGTACTACCTCCTTAAATCAGGCAGAGACTCCAGCAGCTACAGCCCATTGGCAGAAGGTGCATATTTCCGTGGCATGAGAGTGGGCAAATGGACTTTTTTCAACAAGGAAGGAGCGATCGTGGCCACCAAAACGTATCCGGATATTCCAGCTGATACTTCTACTCTTCAAATTTTTGATGAGGAAGGGCAGGTCAGGCTAAGCGGCACCTATACAGATGGTAAACGAAAAGGGGTATGGCAGTATTTTTATGATGGGCAGCTGGAGCATGAAGAAGTGTACAGCTCCGATGGAAATTTGCTTTCCAAGACCCGCTTTTACAGAACAGGCGGCTTTGAATACACACCCTATGCCAACAACCTGCAGCATGGCTGGAAAACGGTTTTTGCCCAGTCCGGCACCATAAAAAGCATGGAGCATTATAAGCACGGAAACCGGTCCGGGACCACCATCTTCTTCAATGCAGATGGCACCCTCAGCAGGGAATTGCGGTATGTCCAGTCAAGAGCCTACACCGTAAGTGACCCAGGCAATAGCACTTATCTCGTTAACGGTTTTTTGAACGGCCCCTTCGTGCAGCACCACTACAAGACCGGTGAAAAACTAGCGGAAGGAACATATTGGATGGGCTACCGAACTGGCATTTGGACGGAGTACGCAACAGACGGCGGGTACAGGAAATTGTACTATCCTACCGGACAGCAAGCGCTAATGAACCGGTGTGGGCATGCCATGCCGGAATTGACGGAGCAGTATGACAAAGATGGGAATCTGCTAAATTCATGGAAATTTTGAGCAACCTGGCTTAGCAGGCTGCATTGGTTAGCCTTGTTAAAATAAAGATTTTGAACGCTGTATCCACATTTGAAGAATACTTTCTCAGTGCCAGGCAGAACCGGTGGTACTGGCTCTTTTCCCTCTTCTGCCGGGTGGTGCTGGCCTTTGCCTTCTTTGCTGCCGGGATGGTCAAAATCGTAGGGGAGCGGTTCGCCAGCGGGCTCTCCGAACTCCATCCCATGGGTGCTTACCTGGAAGCCCTGCACCATACCGGATACTACTATACTTTTATTGGGATTGCGCAGGTAGCAGCGGCTATTATGTTGCTCATTCCGAGGACGGTGGCGCTGGGCGCGCTCCTGTACTTTCCCATCATCGTGAATATCTGGCTGCTTTCCTATGCCGTTCGTTTTGAAGGTTCCTATGTCACCTCTCCCCTGATGGTCCTTGCCAATTTATACCTCCTCGTCTGGCATTATGACCGGTTGAGGTACCTCTTGCCCCTGAAGGAATTTTCAGAAATGGGCATTCTTCCAAAGCCGGCGAAGTACAATACGAAGTTCCCATTCCTGTTTTTCGCGTTTGTATTTTTTAACGTGGTGGCAGCCGTTGCCTTTGCAGCGTTTGGCCATGAAGTCATGCCCAGAAACTCCTTAAAAGATTGCAAAACTCAGTTTGCCAACACCGGGCGGGAGGCGATCGGGTCTAGGTTTTGCGAATGTATTCATGTGGAAGGCAATGATTTGGATGGCTGCCTGGGGGAATATGAGCGTTCGAAGTAGAGGCTTGCTGTCTGTCAGTCGGAATGAGATCACCGCAGCGCCAACAGAAGCTATCCTGAACCAAGGAGGCGGATTCGTAAAAAATGACCTCCATTCAAATTATGTTTCAAAACACCCTAAATTACTGCGAACCAGGTTTTTCGGCCGGTGTTCATTACTCAATCCACAACGCTTGCGGATTAAAACATTATTAACCTGAAAAAACCTGAGCGCTATGAATACATTGCGGCCTTTTGTTATGGTATTATCGTTTTTTACGCTGTTTTTGCTGTCCTGCAGTCCGGCCACAGAGCCTGAACAGGCGGAAACAGCCACTGAGGCTCCTGAAGCTACGGAGGAAGAATCAATAGTGGGCCTGGTTGAGGATGTCCTGACCGCCGAAGAGCAGGCAGCACTCACACCGGATATGGTCATTCAATCCTTTAAAGAAGGTAACGGGCGGTTTATGCGCAATGACCTGACCACCCGGAACCATTCAGAACAAGTACGCCGGAGCACCAACGCGCAGTACCCTAAAGCTATCGTGCTGTCCTGTGTCGATAGCCGGGTCCCGGTAGAGGACGTCTTCGACCGCGGCATTGGGGATGTATTTGTGGCACGCGTGGCGGGCAATTTCGTTAACGAGGACATTCTGGGCAGCATGGAGTTTGCCTGCAAGGTCTCCGGTTCTAAGCTCATCCTGGTCTTAGGGCATGAGCACTGTGGCGCCGTCAAAGCCGCAGTGGACGGGGTAGAGCTGGGCAACATTACGCCCATGCTTTCCAAAATAAAGCCGGCAGTAGAGGCTACTGAGTACGAGGGAGACCGGAGCTCGAAAAACGATGCCTTTGTCCATAAGGTCTGCGAAAACAACGTGCACCATGCCATGGCTCAAATCCGGGAGCGAAGCCCCATTCTTAAGGAGATGGAAGACAACGGGGAAATCAAAGTTGTCGGCGCCGTCTATGATATGGACAACGGAAAAGTGTCTTTCCTGAATTAAGCAGACGGACAGGTTGACACACTTCATAAACAGGGAGTCCTCTTCATCTGGCTTAACGGCTACGATAAAGAAGACTCCCTTTCTTTTTTTCAAAAGCCCAGGGGCGCCGTGGGATCAAAACCTCCTTTACCGTCATAATTGGGCCTTATCTTGCTAATAAACTCAAGAAAAGCAGAAACCCGATTAAAAAAACAGTACCTTAAGCGATTCAGCTATTTTCAAACTAAATGAGATAGAGCGCTAAAACCGGCTATTGGCTTTTATTTGGATGTGGCATTTTCTTCATAAAAACAATAATCTGAATGGCGGATAGCTATCAAAAGAAAGAACGGGAAAAGAAAAAACGTAAAAAGAGGAAAGAGAAGCAGGAGCGAAAAGAACAGAAAAAGTTTGAGGACAAGACCCAGGTAGAATTCATGTATGTGGATGAAAATGGTCAGTTCTCTACGACCCCTCCTGACAAGCCGAAGAAAGAGGTCAAGCTGGAAGACATTGAAATTGGCGTCCCCAAGCACGAAGATGACGGAAAGTCTAAGTACCAGAAAGAAGGCAAAGTGAAGTTCTTCAATGCGGAAAAAGGCTATGGCTTCATCAACGAAAAAGACAGCTCTGAAAGCTACTTTGTACACATCAACGATATAGAGGAAGAGATTGAAACCAACGATTTAGTCTCTTTTGAAGTCGGTGCAGGCCCTAAAGGCCCGGTGGCGCTCAATGTGCAACTGAGGCAAGGGTAGCCTAATCAGCCAAACGCCCCGCCTCCCCGGCATCAATCAGCAGGAGGCAGGGTATTTGGCTTGGAAAAGAGAGGTTAGAACAACTGCCAGAAAAAAGCCGGAAGCCTATCCCACGCGTTCCCATCAGCTCCGTCATCGGTGACGTAGAGGTAGGAAAAGCCCTGCTGCTTTAATGCTGCTTCTACAGTATCCCACGTGAAATTCAGGTCATGGTATAGCACTCCGCTTTCCAGCTGTGCCTGAAGCCTTGCTGAGATGCGGGCGCTCTTTTGTGATTCAGTAAGCCCTCCCTGCTGGTAAAGCATAGCAGCGGCTTGTTTATGCTGCATTTGCTGGGTATTGTACCCCACCTGCTGCAAAGCAGCGTCGACGTTGGGTGCCACTCCGGCATCCAACGGGTACAGATTAATTGGGCCCTCGCAAACGGAATGAACCCACGCTGCCGTATTCAGGTAGTCCTGTCCGGGAGTTGTACCGTAATGCATCACCCGGTACAATTTACGGTTGGGGTCTGTAACGAGCGTGCCATTATCATTGAAAAGGACCTCGAAGTTTGGAGCTACCGTACTTTTCGTGTAAGCATCCAGGTCTTTCAGCCACTGTAGCTTACCCGGTGCGGTAGGGGCTTCGTCAAAAAAGTAGCCATCAACGTTGTACCGGTTATGCCAGTTGGCAATCTCTCCCTTTATTTGCTGAAGCGTACGGCCGTTACAAGCGGCGGAGCTGTGCTGCAGCCCGTAGCACAGGTGCACGTAGCCCAGTACGATACCACCGGCTTTGCGCACTTTGGTAATGGCCTCGGTGTACTTTTGGGTCGCCCAGGCGTTGCCAGGGTCTCCGGGGCCATTATTGACATTGGCAATGACCACCAGACGGTCGCCATACTGCCCGGCTGCATCAATGAGTGTGGACCAGTAGGGGCCTACGTCGTGCTTGCCAGGATTTGCATTGTCATAAGGGAAAAAGTAGGCGGGTACGATGACCTTGTGGTCAGACGCCTGTGCCTTGCCCAACTGTGGAGCAAGAAATAGCAACAGTACAATGAATAGCGGAAATGGATTTTTCTTCATGATCAGTTTGTATTTCCCTTTTGATTTGATGATTGGGAAATAGGTTACCGTACTTTCCCAAAAGAGGTGCTAAAAAACTGATGCAATAAAGGTGAAGGCAGGCTACTACCGTTATCTAAACGGGGCAATGATTAGGCAATCCGGAATAGGAAGGGCAAAATTATTTTTTTCGTTGCAAAGGATCAACTTACTCTATCGGCCTCTTAATGGCAAATGCGACAATTACAGCCTTGTATTCACTGTATTATTAAGTGTAGAACCGAAGGTATAGCTCAGCCCAAGGCCGGTGCTCGCCGCAAAGTCCGTCGCGATCTGCCGTTGCTGCAGCAGAATATCCTCCACGGAAGTGTCGCCTTCCGGCAAATTGATCTGATCGCTGACCAGGTCGAAGTTGGCCGAGAATCGGAGCGCCAGCCCTTCGTAAAGCCGCACGGCTACCCAGTTGTCAAACTCTACCCGGTTTTTGGACATATCATGAAGGAAGGAAGAGGCTTGCAGGGTGGTAAAAATATCGCCCCAGGGTTGCCGGAAACGCAGTTGAATATCCAAAGAGTGGTTCAGCAGGTTTTCTTCAATCTGCCCGAAAATGGTGCGCTCAAAGTATTGCTGATGCTGAAACCCTATCCGATAGGCAAAGGTGATCTCGCGGCGCAGGACTTCCTCGTAAGGGAAGATACTGTACTCCACGGCAGGATGAAAATTGTAAGCCTGCGCGATATTGTTAAACGTACTCTGCCGTACTCCGCTGAACACACCGGTTGACCAGTGATCGGTGATGCTTTTGACCACACTGCCCGACAGGAACTTCCACTTTCGCAGGCTGACCAGGGTTTCATCCTCACTTTCAAACTGATTCTCGGCATGGCTAATCCGCCCGTCGATCCGCACACGCCAATCCTCGGTCACCCGGTCCACGTCCACCCCAAGGTCCACGCTGAAGTCCTCACGGGTAGCTTCCTTGTAAAATCTGCCATTGCCGGATACCTCGAAAATCCAGTAATCCCAGGGATCTTCCTCCGCCTCCGCAATTACAGCGGTATCGCTCACTTCCGGTAGATTTACCTGGAAATCGATATGGCTGGCATAGTCAGAATTAACCAAATAATACAACAAGCCCTGATTGACTACCTTGAGCAGCCCGTCGCGAATCTCGGCATTTGTCATGTTGGGGTTCGACTCAAACTTGAGTTCCTGCTCCAGGCCTTCAAACTGCCTCTGTCCCTGAAAGTTAAGCGTAAACGACCGACCGCCCGCACCGGTCCAGATATCAAAGATAAACAGCTGAATATTGGCTTGCCCCTGATCGCGCACATGGTCCAGATAGGTGATTTCCTGCACCAGGTAGTTGCGGTCACAATTACAATCAATAAATAGCTTTAGGCGCTCCTGAGATTGTGCCGGCAGGATGGACGGAATCACGAATGCAAGGCAAAGCGTTAGCCAGAGGGCGTTCGGCTTTAAGGAACCGTTGCCAAAAATTTTGAAAGTGCGGGTCATTGCTACTGTCCTGTCGTTGTGCATGATCGGGAATAAGATGGTTTAGGTGCCTGAAACAAAAGGTTCTGTGCTCTAAGTTATTAAGTTTTCTTACTAAGTTCAATAACTAAACGGGTTTAGTTGTTGATTTGACAAAAATCTGTGCCTGGAGTTAAAGCGAAGGCAGCAGTATCAAATGTGGTACTGCTGCCTTTTTTTATGGTGATAGGGAGGTCGGGGCGCTAAATCAGCACCGGGTTCAGCGGCGTGTCAATGACCTCACCGATTTCTGCACCCGGGCACCAGGTTTTCCAGTCGTTCTCCTGGCCGGCGTTGGTCGGGGCTTTCAACCGCATGTCTTTGTCCATGTAGATGATGGTCATTACTTTGCGCATGTATGGGCTTTGATTGGCACCTGCTCGGTGGAATACCCATCCGGAATGGAAGCGGACTTCGCCCGTGCCAGGCGGCGGCAGGCGTATTCACCCCTCACTCCAAATCCACAATGTTAAATCTGCGTAAACGGCTTGGTCCCATCACCTGAATTTTATATTTTTAAGAAAATAACGCGTAATACACAAAAATACAGGCAGCTGCAAATTCCAAGCCCAACCGCGTGATCTGAAAACAACCGTTGTTCAAAAAACACCAGGACAACCTAAAAACTGTTGATATGAAAAATACAACCTTTCTTTGCTTTGCTTTGCTTTTCTTTTCTCTAATCATTTGGTAATGGCACAGTCGGGTAATTGTACGGATTACTCTTTATGCTTTGAAAAAAGGGTAGACAGTAATGGCAGTACGTCAACTCAGAAAATAATCAAACAGTAGACCTTCACCCCTAAAGCGTTCATTCAAAAGCCAGGCTCGCGCCCCAGTGAGCTTGGCTTTTACACAGTTTCTACCAACTACATAATACCATGAAAAAAAACATATACCTCCTATACCTCTTAGCCTGTGCGCTTATTGTTACGGCCTACGCAACTCCCGTTTTAGGGCAGGAAATTCTAGTGACTTACAGGGGGGAGGTTGGTGAGCCAATAGGAGTAGGCGTTTTAGATGTTTCTACCTGTTCCTTTTCTACCGTTGACACTGCGCTCGCTTCTCAGCTGACGCGCCCTAGTTTCAGTTATAACCCCTCCGGTGAGCTGTATGCCCTGGACGTTACAAATGGCAATTTCTATAGCGTTGACCTAAACGATGGCTCAGCATTATACATCAGCTCTTTTAACACGAATTTTGGAGAAATACAGTTCGTTAACGACAGTATCTTCTACGCCATAAGACTCGAAGGGATGATTGGTGCGGTAGGTATTGCCAATGTAAATACCGGAGAGACTGAAATTTTAACTACGACGGAGACTGACCCTGTCGGCTATGGGACTGGCTTGACCATCAGGAACGACAGCCTGTATTACGGTGATGCTTTTGGTATTCATTACATGGACCGGGAGAATTTTCAAAATAGCGAAATGGTCATCCCAATCGACTTTTTTGCGGAAGGGCCTACTGACGATATGGTCACGCTACAATTATCCTGCGACAGCACCATCACCTATGGCTTTAGGTGGGCGCCCATTGAGGAGCGGTACTTTATGGACATTATAGATTTCGAAAACCAACAAAGGATAGACATCGGCTGCGAACTGCCCCACCGTGTTGTATCGACTGCTTCACCGCTTGAGCTTACACCGCCTGCCTGCACTCTAGTTGTAGACCCCGACCTGGACGACAGCACCGCCCCATTGCTGTCTTACGCTGCCGATACGGCCTGTGCACCCGGTGCCCTGCCGGTGGTGGACGCTGATGCCGGAATTGAATCTGAGCTCGGTTATGTGGACTCCATCCGCGTACTGCTTGCCGGCACTTTAGACGGCGCCGCCGAGTCCCTGAGTTTTCTCGGCCAGGACAGCATACAAGTCAGCGGGGGCGGCAGCGCCCTCCTGCTCAGTGCACCCCTCCGCCCAAGCATTCAGGCTTGGGAACAAGCCCTGCAGGCCCTGCGCTACAGCAATACCGCTATGCCGCTGCAGGCGGGCGAGCGTCAAGTCCGCTTCATCGCTTACGCTGCAAATAATGTATCAGACACAGCCCATGCCCGGCTGCCCTTATTCAGCAGTACGCCCTCCGCAGGAGAAGACGCTTCGGTTACCGCCTGCCCGGGCGCCGCC
>JANSXW010000353.1 GCA_024742755.1 bacterium
TGCGTGGCCTCTCATATTGTAGTTCACGCAAAGAGGAGAAAGGGTTGCGCAAAGTTCGCAGCGTAGGGGGCTTCGGAATGCACCGCGTGCGCTGCGTGCACCTTAGCGCTCTCCGCGTGCACCCTCGCGTGCGCTGCGTGGCCTCTCATGTTGTAGTTCACGCAAAGGGGAGAAAGGGGCTCGCAAAGTTCGCAGCGTAGGGGAGGCTTCGGAATGCTCCGCGTGCACTGCGTGGCCTCTCATGTTGTAGTTCACCAAAGGGGAGAAAGGGGCTCGCAAAGTTCGCAGCGTAGTGGAGGCTTCGGAATGCTCCGCGTGCACTGCGTGGCCTCTCATGTTGTAGTTCACCAAAGGGGAGAAAGAGGCTCGCAAAGTTCGCAGCGTAGTGGAGGCTTCGGAATGCACCGCGTGCGCTGCGTGCACCTTAGCGCTCTCCGCGTGCACCCTCGCGGACACTGCGTGAACCCCATTTCGAACAACCTACCGGGCAGCCAGCGCCTGATTAATCCGCCGCACCAGCCCCGGGCCTTCGTACACCAGGCCGGAGTAGATTTGGATGAGGTCAGCGCCGGCATCCAGTTTCTCGATGGCATCCTCAGGGCCGCTAATACCGCCTACGCCGATGATCTTGAAAGCACCGTTGCTGCGCTGTGCCAGGTAGCGAATGACCTCCGTTGCGCGCGCTTTGACAGGCTGACCGCTAAGCCCTCCGGCACCTATGGCTTCCACTTTTGCGGCGGGCGTGGCCAGGCCTTCCCGGCTGATGGTGGTGTTGGTGGCGATGAGGCCATCGAGTTGCGTCTCCCGGGCAATGTCGAGGATGTCGTCGAGCTGCCCATCGGTGAGGTCCGGAGCGATTTTGAGGAGTAGGGGTTTGGGGGCCGGCTTAGCCCGGTTGAGGTCCTGTAGCAGCTGCAGCAGCTTTGACAGGGGCTCTTTTTCCTGAAGGTCGCGCAGGTTGGGCGTATTGGGCGAACTGACGTTGACCACGAAGTAGTCGACATACGGAAAGAGCGCCTCGAAGCATTTGACGTAGTCATCGGCAGCCTGCTCGTTGGGGGTCACTTTATTCTTGCCGATATTGCCGCCAATGATAACACCTTCGGGCTTGCCGTACCGCTTCAGGCGATCCACCAGCGCTTCCACGCCATCGTTGTTGAAGCCCATCCGGTTGATGAGGCCCTCGTCTGCCGGCAGGCGGAACAGCCGGGGCTGCGGGTTGCCATCCTGCCCCTTTGGCGTCACGGTGCCGACCTCAATGAAGCCAAAACCGAGGTGCGCCATCGTTCTGTAGTGCTTCCCGTCCTTATCAAATCCGGCGGCGAGGCCTACGGGGTTCTCAAAAGTCAGCCCGAAAAGCTCCCGGCGAAGGGCAGGGTGTTCGTAGCGGTACAGACGCCGCAGCAATGCGCCCACGACAGGCACTGACAATCCAAAATGGAAAAGGCTAAGGGTAATGTGGTGCGCCCGCTCCGGTGAGAAGCGGAAAAAGATAGGTTTGAGCAGGGATTTGTACACGGCTTTTAGTCGCAAAAATAGGCGATTGCGGGCATAAAAAAAGGCCAGGTAGCATTTTTCTACCCAGCCGGAATCATAATCCCAA
>JANSXW010000135.1 GCA_024742755.1 bacterium
GCTTACGGCAATACCGGCACGTTTGAGGATGTGGCCCTGCACTTCGGCGAGGCCGCTGAAGCAAGCGCATTCGTACTCTACCAGAACCAGCCGAACCCGTTCCGCAATGAAACAGTGATCGGGTTTGAGCTGCCGGAAGCGATGCCTGCCACGGTCACCATTAGTGATGTGGCCGGACGGGTGGTCCGTTCTTACCAGGTAGATGGTGCGAAGGGCTACAATCAGATCGCTATTAAGGTGTCTGACCTTGCTGCAACCGGTGTGCTGTCGTACACGGTATCCACAGAGGGCCATACCGCCACGAAGAAGATGGTGGTAGCCGACTAGATAAATGGAGCGCCTCCCCTGGCTTGCCCGTGCAGGGCAGGCCGGGGCATGGCAGTACAAACTCCGGAAGATTATTTGTGCATTAATTAGTGAAGGAGGTTGGGTGTGGGTTCATTCATCCTCCATTTTTTTTAATACATGTAAGGGGTATAAGCAAGGTCCAATATTTGTACAGAAGAAATTATCTAGCCCTGGGTAAGGGTAGATTGTAACAACAATTTCCAAAAAATCCTCATTTTAAGGGCAAACAATCATCAAAACCAACGCCAATGAGTTGTAAGCCCACTTTGCTAGCCGCCCTGCTGGCCCTTTTTGCCCAACTTAGCTTCGCACAGCAACCTCTGACCTACTACCTGCCGGATATCGAATACGATCAAAGTGTCCCAACCCCCGAATCCTTTTTCGGGCATCAGATTGGGGAGTGGCACCTGAGCCATGATCAACTGGTGTACTATATGAAGGCCTTGGCGGAAGCCTCTCCCCGGGTGACGTATACCGAATATGCCCGCAGTTACGAAGGGCGCCCTTTGCTTTACCTGGCCATCACCTCCCCGGACAACCACAGCCGGCTGGATGAAATACGGGCGCAGCATGTAGCCCTTTCCAACCCGGATGCCAACCGGAAGCCTGCCAAGGAGCAGCCGGTGGTCCTCTATCAGGGCTTTAGCATACATGGCAACGAAGCAAGCGGGGGCAATGCAGCTCCCCTTGTGGCTTATTACCTGGCAGCGGGGCAGAGCCCGGAAGTCCTGCAAACGCTGGAAGAAGCGGTTGTCCTGCTCGACCCCTGCTTCAACCCGGATGGCTTCCATCGCTTTTCCACCTGGGTGAATATGCATAAAAACCTGCACCTCACGTCCAACCCTCAGGACCGGGAGTACGACGAAAGCTGGCCCGGTGGCCGGACCAATCACTACTGGTTTGACCTCAACCGCGACTGGCTGCTGGTACAGCACCCGGAAAGCCGGGGGCGCATAGAGGTTTTCCACCAATGGAAACCCAATGTGCTGACCGACCACCATGAAATGGGCTCCAATGCGACCTTCTTCTTTATGCCGGGCATTCCCTCCCGCACCAACCCCATCACTCCGCCCCTGAATCAGGAACTGACCGGGCGCATCGGCAATTACCATGCAGAAGCCCTGGATGATATCGGCTCCCTCTACTATACCAAAGAGAGCTACGACGATTTCTACTACGGTAAGGGCTCCACCTATCCGGATGCGAATGGTGGTATTGGCATCCTGTTCGAACAGGCGAGCTCGCGGGGGCATGCGCAGGAAACGGAGAATGGGCTGCTGACCTTTCCCTTTACCATCCGGAATCAGGTGCGTACGGCGCTTTCCACCCAAAAAGCGGGCGTTGCGTTGCGTCAGGACCTGCTGCAGTATCAGCATGATTTTTACCGGGAGGGGCTGGAAGAAGCCCGGGGCGCCAAGGTCAAAGGCTATGTATTTGGGGCACCGGAAGACCCGGTACGGACTTCGGCCTTCCTTGATCTTTTGCTGAAGCATAAAGTGCAGGTCTATCAGCTGGAGCGTGAGCTGGAAGCGGATGGAATGGTGTATGCACCCGGGCAGAGCTATGTAGTGCCCACAGAACAGGCACAGTACCGGCTGGTGAGAGGTATGTTCGAGACCATGACCTCCTTTACCGACAGCATTTTTTACGATGTGTCGAGCTGGACGCTGCCCCTCGCTTTTGGCATGGACTACGCGGAGCTGGGCGACGGGCAATTTAGCAACCGCTTGCTGGGCCAGCAGGTAGAGGCGGTGCCGGAAGCTGCTTTTTCCGCCCCGGAGCAAAGCGCCTACGCCTATCTTTTGGAATGGGAAAGCTACTGCGCGCCCAAAGCCTTGTACCAGATACAGGCAGCCGGCCTGCGCACCAAGGTCGCCACCGAACCCTTTGTGTTAAATGGCAAGTCCTATCAGCGGGGCACAATTTTGGTGCCTGTTCAAAACCAGGATTTGCCGGCCACTGAAATCCATGAGCAAGTCAAAAAGGCAAGCGCGGGCTGTGCAGCCATCACCGCCGTGGGCACGGGGCTGACCCCAACCGGCATCGACCTCGGTAGCCGGCGGTTTGAACGGCTGGAGGCACTAAAGGCCGCCCTGATCGTAGGGGAGGGCGTCTATGCGTACGAAGCAGGCGCTGCCTGGCACCTGCTCGATCAGCGCTACGGCATCCCGCTCACGATGCTGGAAACCGATGAACTTGGCCGGGCAGACCTGACAGATTTTAATACGATTATCATGGTTGATGGCAGCTACGGCAGCATCAGCCAAAGCGGCAACAACAACCTGCGCGCATGGGTAAGCGATGGCGGCAACCTGATTGCGGTTAAATCGGCCATTGACTGGGCTGACCGGCAGGGGCTGGCTAAGGTCAACGCCATTGGAGATGCCCGGGAGGCTTCCGGGCAGCGGCCTTATGAAAAACTCGGTGCGGACCGGGGCGCCGACCGTATTGGCGGGGCGATTATGGCAATCGAAGCCGACCTGAGCCATCCGCTGTTTTTCGGTTACAACCGCCCGTCTGTTCCTGTTTTCCAGCGGGGCACCACCGCCTATCGCCCCACGGGCAACCGCTACGCTACGCCGGCCGTTTATGCCACGCCACCTTTGATCAGCGGGTACGCCCGGCCGGAGCACGAGCGCAAGCTGGCGGGGGCGGCTGCCGCTATCGTCAGCGGTGCAGGGCAGGGACGGGTCATCTGCCTGCCTTTTGACCCCAATTTCCGGGCTTTTTGGTACGGCACCAATCGTATTTTCGCCAACGCGCTTTTCTTCGGTGATGCCATCAGCGGCAGCGCAGTGGAGCGGGCGAGTGGGAAGCCGAATGGGCGGTAGCGCACGATACGGAACGAGTCCGGCCATTTTCCCAGCCTTCGTTACCTTCGGATGCCCTAACGTCAGTGGATGGAATAGGGCATGCTGGAGGTAGCGCCCAAAGGCACGGGCGTGCGCTCTCCTGGGGTTTACGGAGGTACATTAGCCTTTAATGGTGCCGCTGCAATATCTCCATGGATGGTGGCTGCAGTTTTTCAGTCTTGCCATCATAGTCCAGTTGATAAAGCACATGCCGTATCGCTGCAATTCTGGCACGCTCCCGCTCATTGCCCTTCACAACAAACCAAGGGTTGTCTTCCGTAGAGGTTTGTTCGAACATGCGCGCTTTGTAAAGGGTAAAAGCATCCCATTTTTCCTGGGCCAGGAGGTCGACCGGGCTGACTTTCCACTGCTTGAGCGGGCTGGACAGGCGGTCTTCGATACGGCTGCGCTGCACCTCAGCGTCTATAGAGAACCAAAACTTGACCAGGATGATGCCATCATCGGTGAGCATGCGCTCCAGGGTATTGACCTGCTGCATGAACAGCTCGTACTGCGCCTGCGTACAGAACCCCATGACAGGCTCTACCACGGCCCGGTTGTACCAGCTGCGGTCAAAGAAAACCATCTCCCCGGCATTGGGCAGCTGCCGGATGTACCGCTGAAAGTACCATTGCCCCCGCTCCTCCTCTGAAGGCTTGCCCAGAGCCACAATGCGGTAGTGGCGGGGGTTAAGAAATTGAGAAAAACGGGCAATTGCACTGCCCTTGCCGGCCGTGTCCCGGCCCTCAAACAAAATCGCCAGCCGCTGCCCCTGCTCGTGGATGTGCTTTTGCAGTTTTAGCAGCTCCACCTGCAGGAAATACAGCTCATGGACATAGTCCGGATTGACTCCGTAGTGGCGCAGTACGTCCTCATCAAACTGCTTGTCCTCTCCTTTTTTCAGGCTCATTATTTCTTCAGTTTTACCTCGTAGAGGTCTTTGCGGCGGTCTTTAAGGGTGTTCACGCTACCATATTCGTGCAGCTCTTTGAGCAGTTCAAGGTTGACATCAGCAATCACCGTCATCTCCGTATTGGGGGTGGCCTCAGAGCGGATGGCATTGGTCGGGAAAGCAAAGTCAGATGGAGTAAAGATGGCAGACTGAGCGTAGTTGATATCCATATTGTTGACGCGGGGCAGATTGCCCACGGCACCCGCCATGATCACATAGCATTCATTCTCAATGGCCCGCGCCTGCGCACAGAGCCGGACCCGGTTGTAGCCATTCTGAGTATCGGTGAGAAAAGGTACGAACAGCAGCTGCATGCCCTGATCTGCATAAATGCGGGCCAGCTCCGGAAATTCCACATCGTAGCAGATGAGAATGCCCACTTTGCCGCAGTCGGTATCAAAAACTTTCAGCTCACTGCCCCCCTTCATGCCCCAGGCATCCCGCTCGGAAGGTGTAATGTGCACTTTGCGGTATTTTTCCCAGGTGCCGTCCCGGCGGCAGAGGTAAGAGACGTTATACAGGTGCCCGTCTTCCTCCACCTTGGGCATGCTGCCGGTAATGATGTTGACGTTGTAGCTCACCGCAAATTCCGTGAATTTCTCGCGCAGGGCATTGGTATACCCGGCCAGTTCCCGGATGGCCCGCGCCTCCCCCAGGTGGTTGTAATCTGCCATGAGGGGCGCTTCGAAAAATTCCGGGAAGAGGATAAAGTCGGACTGATAGTCGCTCACGGCATCCACGAAGTACTCGACCTGCCGGATGAGGGCATCAAAGTTGGGAAAGAGGCGCATCTGCCATTGCACGATGCCAATACGCACATCCGATTTTGGGATATTGATGAGCTTTTCCTCTTCCTGATAGTAGATATTGTTCCATTCCAGCAGGGTGGCGTACTCTTTCGAGGCTTTGTCCTCCGGAAGGTAGTTTTGAATGATTTTCCGGACGTGGAAATCATTGGACAGCTGAAAGGTCAGCGTGGGGTCATAGATTTCCCGCATTTTCACCTGATTGATGTACTCGCGGGGCGTCAGCTCATCGGCATATTCCCTGTATTTGGGGATACGCCCTCCGGCGATGATGGAGCGCAGGTTGAGCGATTCGCAGAGTTCCTTGCGGGCATCGTACAAACGCCGCCCCAGCCGCATGCCCCGAAACTCCGGGTGCACAAACAGCTCAATGCCGTAGAGCACATCTCCGTTTTCATCGTGCGTATTGAAGGTCTCGTTGCCGGTAATCTGATCGTAGGTATGCTTATCGCCATACTTGTTGTAGTTGACGATGATAGAAAGGGCACAGGCGGCCACTTTATCATCGACCACGACACAAAGCTGCCCTTCCGGAAAAACCTTAAGCAGTTTTTGTATGGCTTTTTTATTCCAATGCGTGACGCCACCGCCCGAGTAGGCTTGTATCATCGCCTCTTTCAGGCCGATGTAATCATCCAGGGTGAGGTTGCGGAGTTCTATTTTCTTTGTTGCGACTTCCATGTTTCGATTGTTGTACTTCGAATAAACGAGCGGGCAGCGTTCGTTGTTGAGCAGGCTGCCAAATCCAGGTTGGTCAGGACCGCAGAATGTAGCCCATGCCGTAGATGGTCTCGATGAGCCCCTCCGCGCCCAGCGCCTTGAGTTTCCGACGGAGGTTCTTCAGGTGAGCGTACAGGAAATCATACCCATCTATATCTTCTGCCTCCTCGCCCCAAAGGTAGTCAATCAATTGGTCTTTGCTGACTACGCGATTGCGGTTGCGGGCCAGGAAAAACAGGATATTGAACTCCTTCTTGGTGAGTTCCAGGCGTTGCCCGCCAATCCACACGGTGGCCTCATCAGGCCGGATGGCCAGCTCCTCCAGCCGGAGCTCCCGCTGATACAGCCCGGTGCGGCGGCGCACGATGGCTTTCAGGCGGGCGTGGACTTCAGCTAAATCGTAAGGCAGGGAGACGACATCATCATAACCGGCTTCCAGCGCCTCAATCCGATAGGCAGATAGGGTAGCGGGGGTTAGCAACAGCAGCCCGCCCTGCACTTCCTGCTGCCTCAGCAGTTGCCCTAAGCGCATTACACTGCCTTTTTCCAGGGGCTCTGCCACCACTACCGCATCAAACTCCACCTGCAGGACTTTTTGCACCGCCGCCCTCGGCTGAGTGACCGTTTGGCCTTCCAGCCCCTGCCTTTTCAGGTAGCGTTGCAGTGCCGTTCGGGAGGAGGATTCAGCCCCGATGAGTAAAACCTTCATCTTTTTTTATTTGCTGCGGCAAAATTCAGTTTTTATTCAGAATCTGCGCGCTTTTTTGCCTGAAAAAATGAGCAGGAAAGGTAAATCCACAGACAAGGTACGCCTTAAAAAGCGGAGCACTGAGCAGGAGGATGCACCCCGGCCCAAAAAGGCTTTGAAGACCGCTAAACCACCCAAATACAATCATCCGCAGTATTGGCTGAGTGAGGAAGCCAACCTGCAATAGCGAACATTATGACCAAAACCACCGCGCTTTTACAGGAAGCTATATACGAACAGGCTGCTATCGAGATTGCAGAGCGGGGCTACAGCATTATCGATGGCTTTCTCAGCCCTGTGGAAGTCGGCCAAATCCTGCAGACCATCCACGCCGAGGAAGCAGAAGGCGCTTTCAACCCTGCTGGTATCGGAAAGGGGGCAGATTTCCAACGCAATCAGAAAATCCGCCGGGATGAAATCCGATGGATAGACCATAACAGCCCGCCCGTTTCCTGTGCACCTTACTTTGAACGCCTGCAGGGCCTGATACGGTACCTCAACCGTACCTGCTACCTGGGAATCCGGGATATGGAGATGCACTTCGCGGTGTACCAACCGGGCGGTTTTTACAAACGCCACCTCGATGTATTCCACCGCACGCAGTCGCGCAAGCTTTCCGCCATTTGCTACCTCAATCCGGAATGGACGGCAGCCGATGGCGGCGCCCTGAAACTTTACCTACCCAATGAAGACGGCACAGAAGAAACGGTTGCCGTACTACCGGAAGCCGGCCGGCTGATGCTGTTTGAAAGCCATGCCATTGAGCACGAAGTCGAAGTGGCTCACCGCGAACGGTGCAGCATCACGGGGTGGCTCAAGGACGAAACCCAATTATTCTAAACAATGATCCACCCGCACACTCAGCTGCAATACATCGACGACCATAAAGGTTACGGTGTGTTTGCCACCCGGTTCCTGCCTAAGGGCACCATTACCTATGTCAAAGACAGCCTGGAAATGGAGATCAGCCCGGACACCTACCGGAATCATAATCCCGAAATGCAAGCCGCTATTGAGAAGTATTCCTACATTGACGAGCGCGGGTACCGCATCGTCAGCTGGGACTTCGCCAAGTATGTCAACCACTGCTGCAACTGCAACACGATGAGCACCGGCTATGGCTTTGAAATTGCCATCCGCGACATTCAGCCCGGTGAGGAAATTACCGACGAGTACGGCCTTTTCAACCTGACACAGCCAATGGACCTGCAGTGCGCTCATGATTGTTGCCGCAAACAGCTCCGGCCCGAAGATTTTGAGCAATACTACAAGGCATGGGACCTGAAATTAAGAGATGCCCTGCCCCAAATCTGGCAGGTAGCCCAACCCCTCGCTGCCCTGCTTGATGATGGCACCAAAATCGGAGTCAATGCCTTCCTGAGCAATCCGGAAGCTTACCGATCGGTCTATCAGCTCAAGGCGCAATCCCTTGAAACTTATACGACTGGAGACAATGGTATGCAATTGCACCTGACCTGACCCATGTGTTTTCTTTGACTTTCTTATTTTGAACTTCCCATTCGCCCCGTAAACAAAGAACTGTTGCGGGGCGTATTTTTTATGGTGAAGGGCTTACCTTTGTCCGCTCAGCAAACCAAAGTATATGGAATCCACCTACTCTGCATTGCCCGATGATGCGCCAGTCATCCGGGAACTCGATTTAGAAGCCGTGCCCCAGGGCACTTTACAGCGGTTTTGGCTCCACCTCGTGACCGACGGTATGGGCATGCCCGTATTCATCCCGGTGATTGTGGCAAAGGGGGTGGAAGAGGGGCCGGTGGTGGGGCTGACTGCTGCGGTGCATGGCAATGAGCTCAACGGGATTCCGGTTATTCAGCGCCTCTTCCGGGAGATCGATGCCCGGGAGCTGAAGGGGACCATTGTCGGAGTTCCCGTGGTCAACCTGCCGAGTTTGCTGCGCAAGAAACGGCGCTTTATTGATGGCACTGACCTCAACCACATCATGCCGGGCCGGGAAGACGGCAACGTGAGCCAGGTCTATGCCTACCGTATCGTTAACTGGATTGTTGCCAAATTTGACTACCTTATCGATCTGCACACCGCAAGCTTCGGAAGGGTCAATTCCTATTACATCCGGGCAGATATGGGCAGTGAAACCACCCGCCGCATGGCACTGCTCCAAAACGCGCAGATCATTGTCCACAATCCCCCATCCGATGGTACGTTGCGCGGCGCCGCCGATGAGTTGGGCATACACGCCATCACTCTGGAAGTCGGCAACCCCAATACTTTTCAGAAAGGGCACATCCGGTCCGGGCTGACTGGCATCCACAACGTACTGGCGCACCTGGGCATGACGGGGGACACGGTGGAAGAGCCGGAAGAACCTGCCATTATGTGTAAGGATTCCAGCTGGCTGTACACCGACACCGGAGGCATTCTCACTGTACAGCCTGGCCTCACAGAGCGCGTGAAAGCCGGGCAGGAAGTGGCCACTTTGCGCAATATCTTCGGAGACTTTATCAAGCGTTACACTGCCCCCCACGATGGAGTGGTCATAGGAAAGAGTGTGAGCCCGATCAATCAGACCGGAGGGCGCATCCTGCATTTGGGCGTCCCGATGTAGAAAGACGTGTGCCTTTTGTCCGCATTCAGTCAATTTGATGGCGCAGGCGTCCCGAAATTTGCGTAAATTTGATAGTCTTGCTATCATAAACCTGAAAGAAAATTCATTAGCATGCTAAAATCAATTTTGCCGCTGCTGTTGCTCGGCCTAAATGCTGCGCTCCTGCAAGCTCAGGTCGTTTACAGCGAACCGGCATTCCCAACACCCGAAGATGAAGTCACCGTCTTTTTCAATGCCTCAGAAGGCAACGGAGGGCTGGAAAACTGTGGGTGCGACGTGTACCTGCACACCGGTGTGATCACCAATGTCAGCTCAAGCCCCGCCGACTGGCGCTACGTGCCTACCACATGGGGGCAGGCCAACGACGACTGGAAAATGACACCGGTGCCCGGGGAAGACAACCTCTACAGCTATACTTTCTCCCCTTCCGTCAATGCCTACTACGGTGTGCCCGGTAGCGAGACGGTGGAGCAAATGGCTTTTGTCTTCCGCGATGCTACAGGTAATCAGACGGGTCGGGCAACGGGCGGTGGCGACATATTCCTTGACCTGTTTGACGGCAGCGTTGGTTTTACTGCAGTGCTGCAAAGCCCGGCGAGCAATGCCATCATTGCCCAAACCGGAGAAACCATACCGGTAAGGGTAGCCGTTTCTGAAGAAGCGACAATGACCATTACCGATAATGGGGAAGAGCTGATCTCTGAGACCACAGCGCTGCTGGAGTATGACCTGATTGCCGGTGAAGCGGGGACGCACCTCGTCGAAATCACCGTAGATAATGGGGAAGAGAGCGCCGTGCTGGATTTTGCCTACGCCGTGCCTCTGGATGTCGCGCCTCAGGATGTGCCTGCCGGGCTGGAACCTGGTATTACCTTCGAATCCGGCACCCTCCGCCTGAATCTTTTTGCCCCAAACAAGGAGCACATCTTCGTCCTGGGCAGCTTCAACGATTACCGCCCGCTGACGGAGTACCAAATGACGCCTTCCGCTTCCGGTAACTGGTGGATAGAAATTGAGGGGCTGGACCCTGAAGGGCCACACACTTTCCAATATCTCGTAGATGGCAGCATCCGGGTGGCAGACCCGTACAGCACAGTGGTGCTGGACCCCGGCAACGATCCTTTCATTGGCGAGGAGGTATACCCCAACCTGCCCGATTACCCGGATAATGCGCAGGGGATTGTCTCCCTTGTAGACCCACAGGTGGCGGAGTACGACTGGCAGGTGGACAACTTCGAGCGCCCGCCCAAGGAGCGGCTCGTGGTGTATGAGCTGCTGGTGCGTGATTTTCTCGAAAGCCACAGCTACACCGATCTGATTGATACCCTTGACTACCTCAAGCGCCTTGGCATCAATGCCATTGAGCTGATGCCGGTGAATGAGTTTGAGGGCAACATCAGCTGGGGGTACAACCCGTCCTTCCATATGGCGCTGGACAAGTACTACGGACCGATTTATGAATTCAAGCGTTTTGTGGATGTCTGCCATCAGCGCGGGCTGGCCGTGATCATCGACGTGGTGTACAACCATGCCTTTAGCCAAAGCCCGCTTGCACAGCTGTATTGGGATGGGAATAACTTCCGCCCAACGCCTGACAATCCCTGGCTGAATGAATTTGCCAGGCACCCTTTCAACGTGGGCTACGATTTCAATCACGAAAGCCCGCACACCCGGGCGTTTGTGAAGCGCACCATGCGCTACTGGCTGGAAGAAATGCGGGTGGACGGCTTCCGCTTCGACCTTTCCAAAGGGTTTACGCAGGTAGAAACCACCGATGTGGGCGCCTGGAGTGCCTATGACCCTTCCCGGCTGGTCATCATCAAAGATTACGCGGATGAAATGTGGGATGCCTCACCGGGCTCCTATGCCATCATGGAACACCTGGGCGACTGGGCCGAAGAAGTGGAAATGGCCAATTATGGCGAAGGTATGCTGATGTGGAATAACATGCAGCCGCAGTACAAAAATGCCGTGCTTGGCTTTGGCTCCAATCTTTCCGGCGCTTCCTATACCCACCGCGGCTGGGATGTACCGGGCATTGTGTCCTATATGGAAAGCCACGATGAAGAGCGGCTGGTGTACGAGGCCCTGGAGTTTGGCAGTTCACAGGGCGACTACAACGTCAGAGAGCTGGAAACCGCCCTGGACCGGGTAGCAGCCGGCGCTACGATGTTCTACACTATCCCCGGGCCGAAGATGCTCTGGCAGTTTGGTGAGCTAGGCTACGACTTCTCCATCAACTACTGTGAAGATGGCAGCATCAATCAGGATTGCCGGACCGGCCCCAAGCCTATCCGCTGGGACTTCCTGGAAGAGGAAGGGCGGCGCGATCTTTACGAAACGATGAGTAACCTCATCCTGGTGACACAGGCCTATGATGTCTTCCACACCGATGACATTGAGTATAACCTGGCCCCTTCCACAAAGGTGATCAAGCTGCGGCACGAAAGCATGGATGCGGTGGCGGTAGCCAACTTCGGCGTAACCGATCAGAGTGCCTCCCAGGTCTTCACGCAAACAGGCACCTGGTATGAGTACTTCTCCGGAGAAACCTTTCAGGTGATTACGCCCAATCAGTTGCTGCCACTTGAGCCCGGGGAATACCGTTTGTACACTACAGAACCATTGGAAACGCCGACTTCTACTCAAAATGAGCGGACAACCAATGGCTTTGAACTCCGCGTTGCGCCGAATCCTACTGCCGGCGAACTGCTGGTCAGCTACGATCTGCCCAAGGCAGCTGAAGTGCAACTGGAAGTCGTGAACCTGCAGGGGCAAACGGTACATCAGGAAGACCTGGGGCAGCGCAGCTTCGGCTGGCACGGGGAGGCGCTTGACCTTAACCTGCCTGCTGGCAGCTACGTGCTGCGTATTACGGCCGGGCACCGGGTCGAGGCTACCTTTATTGTGGTGCAGTAAACATCCGTTTATACGCAATACGAAGTGGTCACCTACTGGCGCTGACGGCCAGCACAGGGAATGATAAATGTCGGGCTTACAGTCCAGACATTCATCGTCTGGAATCTTGGATTTGCGACATCGGCCACTGACGAAGCGTAGCTTGTCAGGGCAGGCGCAAGCCACTTCTCAGCGTTAATGCTGACATTGAGTAGGTTTGCTGTGGCAAACCACTTAATCGTCAGTATATAGCTTCCTGCGGGCGCCGCTTTTGGAGTGTTTTCGTCTCCGAAAGCGGCGCTTTGTTGTTTATGATGTGCCTCTGTTCCTATTTTCGTCGGCAAAAAGGCGGTGTTTATAGATTAATTCCCCGCAAATCAGCAATATTTCCAATATTTAGCCTGCAATTGACCGGAGCAGTCTTCTTCTGTTCCGTTGCCCATCATCTGTTATACTACAAACTGCCCGCAGTGCCTGCCGCTGCGGTATTTATGCTGGTCACCCGGCACATCATTAAAATGCAGTCCAACATGACGCTATTAACAGGTAATGGGATGCCCACCCGGCAGCCGCTCGTCCGTATGTCAGAGCAGTTGCGGCATACGCCACTCAATTTTGACGACTTAATCATCCACTCCCGGCTCAGGGACTTTGATAAATCGGTCAGCGATTCAGGCCTGTCGATCAAGCTGGGGCATATTGGTACGGAGCGTTACTTTTTCAGGAACCGTCAGGTCAGCCTGCAGCGCGGAGAATATCTACTGGTGAACCGCCACCAAACTTTCGACTGTTTTATCCGTAATCCTACGCCGGTGGAAGGCTTTTGCTTTTACCTCAGCCCACGCCTGATTCAGGAAGCAGCCTCAGGGCTGTCGCGCACTACCGGAGACCTGCTGGACGATCCGGCACCGAAGTCCGGCAAAGCCCCCCTCTTTCTGGAGAAGGTTTACCGGACGGACGAGAATGAACTCGGCCGTTATCTGGAAAAATTGCGCCCGGCACTGGAAGCGCATCAGCAACTGGATTTCAATCAGGTGTTTTTTGATGTAGCTACCGCACTCCTGCGCACCCACTGGCGCACGGAAAAGGAGATGAAGGGCATCGACTGTGCCCGTCGGTCTACACGGGAAGAGCTGTACCGCCGTTTGTGCACCGCCCGGCAGTATATTTATGACAATTACTGCAACGATTTGCAGCTGGAGGAGCTGGCAAAAGCGGCTTTGCTATCCAAATACCACCTGCTGCGGACTTACAAGCAGGCATTCGGCATCACGCCTTATCAGCAGGTGCTGGAACTGCGCCTGCACAAGGCAACCCGGCTGGTAGGAGAGGGGGATAACCTCAGCAGCGTTGCCCGGGAGCTGGGCTTTTCCGACCGGCGGTCGTTTACAAAAGCCTTTAAGAAAAAGTTTGGGGTGGCTCCTTCTTTCTATCGCGCAGGTTGTTGAGCCCAGGGCGCTCCGCTCGTAATTTCTGAAAGCAGGAAGTGTTGTTTACCGCGGGAACTTCATCTTGTAATCCACCTTAATCTTGCCTTTTTTGATGCTGTCCAGCTTTCGGCGGATAAGGCGGCGCTTGATCGGCTTGAGGTGCTCCGTGAACAGGATGCCATCAATATGGTCGTATTCATGCTGTATGACCCGGGCGTTAAACCCGGTAAATACCTCCTCGTGCTCCTCAAAATTTTCATCCATATAGCGCAGGCGAATCTGCGCCGGGCGCTCTACTTCGCCCCGCACATCCGGGATGCTGAGGCAGCCTTCCTCGTAGGGCCATGGATTGCCCCCTTCTTCTACTTTGTGGGCATTGATGAAGACTTTTTTAATGCCTTCCTCCTCGCTGTCTTCGCGCTCAACCTGTGCCGTATCGACCATAAAAATGCGGACAGAGCGTCCGATCTGCGGCGCGGCCAGCCCCACACCCTCCGCAAAATACATGGTCTCCCACATATTCTCGATAAGTTCTGCAAGGCCGGGGTAGTCCGGCTGTATGTCTTCTGCTTCCTTTTTGAGGACAGGTTGTCCGTATGCGTAAATGGGCAGTATCATGGTTGTATTAATAGCGGTTTTGTTCAAGATAATCCCGCAGGATGAGGACGGCGCTTACTTTGTCCACAAGGCCTTTGTCCTGTCGTTTTTTCCGGCGGGCACCACTTTGACGGATTACAGATTTAGCCTCCTCGGAAGTGAAGCGTTCATCCTGCATAACAACTTCCACTTCGGGAAAAAGTTTGCGCAGCTTCCGGGCCAGCCCCACCACCATATGATGGATTTGGGCTGGATTGCCATCCGGATAAAAGGGCTCGCCGACCACGATGGTTTCGACCTCTTCTCTACTCAGATAATCCTGCAAATAGGCTTCCAGCCCGGGGGTAGGCACCGTGTCCAGCCCGGTCGGGATGATCTGCAACGGGTCGGTCACTGCCAGCCCGGTGCGCTTTGTGCCATAGTCGATGCTCAGAATCCTTGCCAAACGTGATGATTTAGGGCGCAAAGGTAAGACAGTTAGGGCTAAAAACGGGTAAACGCATTATTTTTCCTTTTCCAGGGCTTCCATATCCCGTACCAGCAACCGTTTGCGGTCGAAGGTGAGGATGTCTTTATTGCGCAGCTCATTGAGGACGGTGGTCACGGTTTGCCGGGAGGTGGCAGTGAGGTTGGCAATTTCCTGGTGGGTGAGGAACTTCCGGACCAGCATTTCATAGCCCACGCGCTGCCCTTTTTTGTGGACAAGGCTGACCAGGTAGTCAATAATGCGGGTACGGGAATCTTTGAAAACAAGGGATTGCAGGCGGTTCTCCATTTCCAGCATGCGCGAGCCCATCGTGCGCATCAGGAACAGGGACAGGGCACTGTGCTCCCGCATCATATCCTGCAAATCGCCTACCGTCATGATACAGGTGCGGGTTTGCTCCATCGCGTAGGCAAAGTCGTGCCGCTTCTCTTCACCGATCATCGACAGCTCGCCAAATACTTCACCGGGGCCGATGATGGCTTTGGTGACCTCCTTGCCCTGATCGCTGTAGGTGCCGATTTTTACCCGGCCTTCGGTGATGAAGAACATACGGTCTGCGTATTCATCAGGCAGATAAATATAGCTGCCTTTGTCAAATACTTTGTGCTCGTGGGTATCCAGGTCGCCCCGCTGAATTTTGCGAGGGCAGAGGATGCCGCTCAGGTCAATATTTTCAAGGTACCAAAGGGACTGATCGCTAGTCATAGCCTTTCAGGTTTAGTTTGCGGAGATTATCGCTTTGCAAATAAGCAAATCAATGGTTAAACGCCGGTTGCGCATTTCCATTTCAAAGATAATCCGGAGAAAGTGTCCGGCACAGAACATTTGCAACAAATAGATGCTGAACGCCCTTTTAGTAAGGCTTCCCGGGAAAGCCCTACTCGTCGGGGCGCAGATCAAACCGCTTTTGCATTTCCTGAAGCAGGGGGTTGGTTTCCCGCATCTCCAGGTATTTTTCTTTGCTGGTCATTAGCCGTTTCGGCTTGGGCGGGGGCTCTGGTGCGCTGCTTTTGTCCACTTCCACCCGCATCATAATGCCCGGTGCTTTGAGGGCCGACCGCAGGTGCTCTACCAGGCCATCTTCCTGTCGTATGGTATTCTCTGCCAGATTGGAGGAAACCGTCACCTGTATTTCCTGTTCGCCCAGGAGTGCAAGCCCGGCATTGCGCATGATCACTTTGACCGATTCCTGTTCGCAGTGTTCGATGTATTGGTCCCAGGCTTCCTGTGCCCGCTCCAGCGTGATGGGCTCTGCCGTTTCCTCTACGGTCGTCTGAGCCTCTTCTTCCTTGATTTCAGCCAGCATCGCGTCCAGCTTTTTCATTTTAGGCAGAACGTGCCTGGTCTTTTTGACAGGTGTTGGGGCAGTGGGTTTTTTTGCCGAAGCTGGTGGTGGCGCTACAGGCGCTTCTTCTGCAGTAGTTGTGGCAGGAGTCTCTGTTGCCGGGGGCGCTACGGGCTTGGGCTCAGGCTCCGGGACCTGTGGTGGCGGGGCCGAAGTGCTTACGTCAGCCGTTTTTTTTTCCGGGGCAGGCGCGGACAGCTGGGCTTCGGACAACTGAAAGGCCCGGTTGATGTAGGTCATTTTGAGCAGCGCCATCTCTACGTGCAGCCGTTTGTTGCGGGCCAGCCGATAGCCCAGGTCACAGTCATTGGCGATATTCAGGGCGGTGAGCAGCAGTTGGGCGGGCAGCAGCCGGGCTTGTTGCTCGTACCGGTCTTTTAGCCCACCGCTGACTTCCAGCAAATCGAGTGTTTGGGTGTCTTTGCAAACCAGTACATTGCGCAGGTGCTCTGCCAGCCCGTTGATGAAAAGGTCGGGGTCAAAGCCCTTGCGCAGGATTTCATCAAAAATCAGCAGCATCTGATTGCGGTCCTCCTGCAGCATGGCATCCACGACCCGGAAGTAGTAGTCGTAGTCCAGCACGTTGAGGTTCTCAATGACATCCTCATAGGTAATGCGGTTGCCGCTGAAGGAGACGATGCGGTCAAAAATGGACAGGGCATCCCTTAGGGCGCCATCTGCTTTTTGGCCGATGATGTGCAGGGCATCCGGGTCTGCCTGAATGTCTTCGGTATCGCAAATGCTCTGCAGGTGATCGACCATATCCTGCACCTGTATCCGCCGGAAATCGAAAATCTGGCAACGGGACAGGATGGTCGGGATAATCTTGTGCTTTTCGGTGGTCGCCAGGATGAAGATGGCGTAGGAGGGCGGTTCCTCCAGGGTTTTCAGAAAGGCGTTGAAGGCCTGCTGGGAAAGCATGTGGACCTCATCAATGATGAAAATCTTATACCTGCCCTGCTGTGGCTGAAAGCGCACCTGTTCGATGAGCGCGCGGATGTGCTCCACGCTGTTGTTGGAGGCGGCATCCAGTTCGGTGATGTTGAAGGAGGCATTTTCACTGAAGGACTTGCAAGAGTCGCAAACCCCGCATGGCTCGTGGTCTTCGGTTACATTCTGACAGTTCAGCACCTTGGCCAGGATACGGGCACAGGTGGTTTTGCCGACCCCCCGTGGGCCACAGAAAAGGAATGCATGCGCCAGGTGGTCGTTCTGCAGCGCATTTTTCAGCGTAAGCGAAACGTGCTGTTGGCCCACCACTTCATCGAAGCGGGTAGGGCGGTACTTTCTGGCGGAAACAACAAAATTGCTCATGCATCACAGTTTTCGAGGTATGCAAAGATACAAAATTCCGGGCGTTTACCGGCCGGGTTTGTAGCGGCTGGCATCGAGCAGGGCCTGTGCATCCTCCAGCGCAATGAGGTCCTGCATCGTAGCCTCCGGGTGCCTTTGCATGTAGGCCCGGACGACCTGCCAGCCCACCCAGTTGGCGGTGCGGCCGGGGGCTTCTTCCGGCATGCCGGGGGAGTGGGGGCTGTAATCCACGAGTTTTCGGATTTTGCGGCTGTCCGTTTCGTACATCAGGTCCTCTTTGATGAAGAATGCCCACATTTCCAGCTCATTGTCATTGAGCCATTCCACCTGCGCTCCGGTCACTTCCAGTTTGATGCTGTCCGGGGCATAAGGCATAAGTTTGTCCAGTATGTAGAGTTTTTTACCGTTGTTGACCATCAGATCAAGCAGCCGTTGTTGCCGGGGCGGGGGCACGAGCCCGTTGATGAGGGTCTGAATGGCTTTGGAAGTCAGGTGCTGCCGGTTGAAAGCACGGGTGAGGTAAGCGGAAAACGCCGGATCGCGGGGGTTCAGCTGTTGGTAAGGGTAATCCTCTCCCAGAAAATAATCCAGGGAAATCCCCAGGTCGTTCTCCCCGTACACAAAAGCAGCCACCGCATACTCCGAAATCAGTGTGGAGACGGTGGGCACCGGCTCATCGGGGAAATAATACTGGAAAAAGCGGAAGGCCTGCTCCATCTCCTTTTCGATATCCGACAGGTCCGGGTAGTGCACCTGTACGGAATCGTAAAGGTTGCGCACCGGCTCGTGCTGCAGGAAGCCTTTGATATAGGGTGCTGGCCCATCGGGTGCCATGCGCGGGTCATTGGCCCGGAGGATGCGGCTAAAGTAAAGGTCGCCCAGTTCCGGATAGTCTTCCATCAGCCCTTCCAGAGCTGCCTGCATGTTATTCGTATCCAGCTGAAAGAGCGCCTGATCGAAGCGCCGGATATCCACCTCCGCTTCTATGCCTGAAACATCGGGTATA
>JANSXW010000313.1 GCA_024742755.1 bacterium
TTGGAACTGTGGCTTTGGTACAAAACAACATCGCCAGCACTACAACTTCCAAACTTCAGCCTGGCAGCTTTGCTCGCTGCAAAGTCTTGGCTAAGCATGCCCAAGGGCCAGATCTGTTGGGCAATCCACAAGAGCTTGGCAGGCAAGGCAGTAGGCTTTTCCAGCACATAGCTGGGCAAAAAGACATTGGCCTTGCTCAGTTTGAGAAGCTCATGGCCAACAACGTCTTCCATCACAGCTTGCTCAAAGTAAGCAGTATTCTGCACAGGATTGCTGAATCTGGACAATGTTTTGTTCTTCCTTTCCATGCAGAAGCAGTTGACAATCATACCATGCTGCTTGAAGGCAGAGCTTAGGTGCAGCAGCCAATGGTGCTTTTTCATCATATTGTCTCTCCAGCCAGCTTGAATCCATAGTCTGAGAACTTCTTCAGCTGCATGCTGTATTTGCTGCCAGGAAATTGAAGTGCACCAGGTGGATTGCAGCAGCTCCACCAAGTATAGCAAGGAAGCTAGGCACTCAACTTGCTTTATGCATGCCTCCTTGCACACATTTTGGCAAAAATGCACCAGTATGGGGAGGACAGTAAGCAGCTCGGACGCAGTGGAATTGAACTTCATGGACCTCTTGTGCTTTTCCACCCTCTTGGCTTCAAACAAAGGTGCCACCTTGATGTTGCCAAAGCTGGCAGGGAGTGCCCAGCAAGAAGAATAGTTGCCAAATTCCTTCCAGCAGTCCATCTCTTCAAGGATGAAGAAGATACCCAGTGAAATTATGCCATTGGAACACAAACAGTGCATCCAGTCATGAACAAACTGCTTCACAGGGTCCACAACCGACCTGAGCTGAAGACAAGCCAGCATGGCTTCAGGGCTGAAAGATATGCCTGCTGCTTGCTGCCACAACTTCCACTGCTGCTGGTTACTGCAAGCTTGCCTTGCAGCCATCCTATCCCAAGAGCTAAAGATTTCTTGGCTTGTTGCTAGGTCCAGTCTGGAAGCTGAGACAAACTTTGAAACCTCACTGATTCCTTCCTCTTGGTCAGATGTGCTGAATACATTTTTGCACAAGCAGCAACAGCGAGAACCACTGTCTCCTTTCACTGACCAAACATACTTGTGAGCAGCACCATCTTGGATGAAGAAGGACAAACAGCACCTGAATCTGCTGTGCTGCTTGGCAGAGCTTGGGGGCTCTTGGAGCAAGATGCCATGGCTCTCCACTTCAGCCCATGGGCTTCTGAAGATTGATAAGAGTAGTTGCTTGATGAGCTGGCTCATGTGGCCTGCAAGTTGCTGTACAACTGAAGACCTTACACAGCAGACAGTGACCCAAGCATCTTCAGATTGCAAGTGGTGGTTAAGCTGTTTGATGGAAATGTAAACACACCAGCATTTCCTGCTTGGGTGGTTTGCTAATGGGTTGCCAGGCACAATCTCATCAGTGTACACAAGCAAGCCCAAAGGCTCTGTAATATTGCAGAGCTGCTGATGCAAAGAGCCACCACTCTTGTAGCAGAAGTGCAAGAAGGACAAGAAGTTCAGGTAGCTGATCTTTACAGGGTTGCCTTGCAGGCAAGCAAATTCATCTTGCAGTATCAAAGGTCCATAGGCGTTTGCTTGCCCAAGCAAGTTCCTTGTGGCCTCTCTCATATGCTTGGCACTTGACATGTCTGGAGCCCCTTGCTCCTTGACATGGTCCAAAATGGATGACAGAGCAGACTTGGACACAAAAGGGACTGAGTCCCTCAGGTGGTGCAGCTTTTGCAGCTTTTGGGCTCTGTCTGACATGGCCCCCTACAAAGCAAGGCACAAACTTCAGTGCTTTCTTACCATGGGATTTACACTGCTTTATAAGGGCCCTGAAAGGGGTGTGTGCAGCATGGATAGCTTGGGGCCTACAACTGTGGAGAAATTAAAAAGGTTGCCAAGGGCATGTGCTAGGATGCAGCTTGCTCTATAAACCAAATACAGCCATACTGTCCTTCTAAGCCAACATGCTCTGGCAACTCGGTGCAATGCATGCTACTTGCAGCAGCCAGTGCCATTCATCCAACAGAAAGGCTATTTGCTTGCATGAAAACCCTATAGTGGCATAAACAGCTACACAGCCACAAAGGCTTTGTTTACTCTCATGAAGGCAACTTACAGCCATGAAGGCTTCTCACAGCCACAAGCCTACTTACAGCCATGAAGGCTACTTACAGCATTACCTGCTTTGCAAGGATTAAGGGAAGGCATTTAATCCAGGCCCTATTGCTTTCTGCCACAAGGATGTAGGCTTCCAGCCACAAGGCTATATGGCCAGCCAAGGAAGGCTGCCAGCCACAAAGGCTGCCTGTAGCAGCCATGAAATCTAGCTGTGTGTAGCCATGCTACCTACAGCTACAAGTTTGGCTTGGCAATCAGTGCAATGCCTATGCTCTCCACAGCAAATTACACAGGGAAGGTGCATGTGTGCAAGCATGGTCTGGCAATGTGCTTTTTCCACACCTGGACGCCCCCATTGGCAGCAAAGCAAGAAGCCAGCTGAGCAGCTTCTTCTTCCCCAGCAACAAGCAACGGGCAACAGCAAGCCTTGCTCAGCAACAA
>JANSXW010000366.1 GCA_024742755.1 bacterium
ACAAACAGACTATTTTGATGACACAGGCTTGATTTCAGAGGGATTTTCAAAAAGTTTCAAAAGTAATCTGAGGAATAGGGCAGAAGCAGAAGCACAAGCATCCTTATTCACACCTATTCAAGACGATGATGATGATGACGATGGCGACAAAAAAGATGATGACGATAATGATAGATACAGAAAGAAACTAATTATATTGATGAGGATTATAGAATTTATGTTAAAGTCAGGTTTTAGTATAGGACAAATAGTAGCACATTTAACATATCACACTACATTGACGACACTTCAAATTTCAGAATTATCGGTTAATTTAACAATGAATTCATTAATAACGTCTTATGATATAGCAAGTGCTATAATGAATTGGTTGAATACGAATGTTAGTGAAGAAGTTGAGTTAAACACTGAACCCCCTGTCAGTGTCCATAGTTCTCCGCCTATCACTGTTAATAGTTCATCAACGCATACTGTTAATTCATCATCCACAGAAGAAAATCCTAATTATGAAATAGCCCCGCCTACCGACATTCCAGTTCCTACCGGTGTGGATGGGGACGAGTCTGAAAGTGAAAATGATGAAGCTGAAAGTCAAAATACAAACCCAGCAAAAACTAAAAATACTTAAAGAAATGACACCTTAATATAATAAGAGACAAATGGCACTGTTTAATTATAGTAATTGTCATTGTAAAAAAATAAGGTGTGAAAATGTAGTGGCAATAGCAAACATCTTGCCTGTTAATGTGTGTAATATTATTAATGATTATAGTAAAATGGATTGTTTTAAATGTCGTTGTTTGAAATTAAAAGAAATGTATTTTATGAAAGATAAAGATTTACCAGAAGAAGGGTTGGAGAAAGCAGAATTACAATTATTGTTTTTCAAACAGTCGTTTAATAACTACATTACACAAATGACTGGACAACATTATGATGACAAGCAGTATAGAAGAAACATTGACAACATATTTGACAAATTAGGAGTAAAAGAAAGATTTAAAAATAGGAAAATGTATTATCAAGCAATGAAATCATACTGTAAAAATAACAGTCACGAAGTTAGACTAATTTTACGAAAATGTATTAAAATTGAACAATTATCATTTATGAAAAATAATGATTTTAACTTTCCTAACCTAAACAGTTGGTGGTCATATAGAAATAACAATTATTATATGAGACATATTCTTAGCGATTTAATTGAAATTTACACTGACCAATTAACAGAAGGTTATGAACATTATTGTTGTGAGTATAGTATGAGTTGTTATAGTGGTTGTATCGCTGGTGAGATTGAATACGGGACAAATTAACTGTTGTTTATTAATATTATTATCTTATAATATGATTAAACACGTGTATCCCCCAGAAAGCCGTAAAATGGTCTGAAACCTGAACCTTGAAAATGATGAAATGTTAGACTGTTCTTAAATGAAAAAATTGTAAAAAATTGTTCAGAAATTTTAGAAAAATTCCCC
>JANSXW010000036.1 GCA_024742755.1 bacterium
ACACCGGATTAAGGAAGAAGGTAAATTCAAATACATTGAGACCCAGGGTGAGGGGCCAAACCTTCTGTTATTGCACGGGCTTTTTGGCGCGCTAAGCAACTTTGAGGGCATCATTGAGCATTTCAAGAAAACGCACAACGTTATCGTGCCCATACTCCCTATTTTTGAACTTCCCATCCGGAAAGTATCCGTCACCGGACTAGTCGATTATGTAGTGGACTTCGTTAACTACAAAGCATACGATAAGGTGAACGTGCTTGGCAACTCGCTCGGCGGGCATATTTCCCTGCTCTATGCATTGGCCCAGCCGGACAAGATCAGTTCAATCATTCTGACCGGTAGTTCGGGATTGTTTGAAAGTGCGATGGGGACGAGCTTTCCCAAGCGCGGCGATTACGACTTCATCAAAACCAAAACGGAAGCGACTTTCTACCGTCCTGAAGTGGCCACCAAAGAACTGGTGGATGAAGTTTTTGATATCGTCAATGACCGCAACAAAGCCATCCGTGTGATCGCCACTGCCAAGTCAGCTGTGCGCCATAATCTCGGGGATAAACTCCATCAGATTGAAGCGCCTACGCTTTTGGTTTGGGGCCGTCAGGATAATATTACGCCAGCCTTTGTAGGGGAGAAGTTCCACGAGCTGATCGAAAATTCGCGTTTGGTGTTTTTGGAAGAATGCGGGCACGCCCCCATGATGGAGCACCCGGAGGTTTTCAATGGCCACCTGCAGGATTTTCTCGCAGAAGTGGCTGCTAAAGAAAATGCTTAGCCACCGGCCGCGCGATTTACAAACAGGGAGACTATCTTGCCAATTTTTACGTTACAGGGGTACTTAAGCTCTGTTAACTGCTGATTCCTTTACCTTTACAGGAAGCAAATGCACTGCTGTTGTATTTCAGCACGGTGCATCTATTTGTAGTGTAAAACACAACCATACATGTCTATTCTAAGAACGTTAATCATTGGCAGCGCGCTATTGCTGTTAGGGAGCTGCGGCAGCCAGCAAAAAGCTGTGCAGCCTGCGGAGGAAACCATAATGGAGACAGAATTTCGGCAGCTGGATACCATGTTCGTCTCCGCATCCCGTGATCCGGAGCCGGAAAATTACACCCTGCCCACCTACCAGGCCAGCCATACCCGAACGCACGATCTGATGCACACCATTCTCGATCTGCAGTTTGACTGGGAAGCGGAGCAGGTCCTGGGCGTCGCTACGCTTACGCTGTCTCCTTACTTTTATCCTTCTGATGAGGTCACTCTCGATGCCAAAGGCTTTGAATTCGAATACATCCGGTTGAAAGACAGTGACAGCAACCTGGAGTATGACTACGATGGGCGGCAGGTGAAAATCAACCTGGATAAGACTTATAAAAAAGGGGAATCTTATACGCTGGAGATCAAATACGTAGCTACGCCGGCAGCGTCCGGTGGCAGTTCAGCCATCACTTCTGATAAGGGGCTGTTCTTTATTGACCCCCGGGATGAAGACCCGGACAAGCCCACTCAAATCTGGACACAGGGAGAAACCGAGCACAACTCCCGCTGGTTCCCAACCATAGATAAGCCTAATGAGCGCACCACGCAGGAGATGTACGTCACTGTGGAGGGCCGCTACGAAGTTTTGTCCAACGGCGTACTGGAAAGCGTGGAGGAGGAAGCCGGGATGAAAACCTGGCATTGGGTCATGGACCAACCGCACGCGCCCTACCTGTTCATGCTGGCCATTGGGGAGTTTGCTGTGGTGGAAGACACCTGGGAAGGCAAACCGGTGACTTATTATGTAGAACCTGCGTATGAAGCGGATGCCGAAGCCATTTTCGCTCATACCAAGGAAATGCTCTCCTTTTTCTCAGATAAACTAGGCGTAAAGTACCCCTGGCAGAAATACGCACAGGTGGTGGTGCGCGACTATGTTTCCGGTGCCATGGAAAATACAACTGCTGTCATATTTGGTGACTTCGTACAGCGCCACAAGCGGGAGCTTATCGATGATGGCAATGACCGTATCGTAGCGCACGAGCTTTTCCACCATTGGTTTGGTGACCTGGTGACTACCGAGAGCTGGGCCAATCTGACCATGAACGAAGGGTTTGCCAATTACAGCGAGTACCTTTGGTTTGAGCATAAATACGGCCGGGACTATGCCGATCACCATCTGTTGGGCGAATGGTCGGGTTATCTGAGCTCCGCCCGTGGCAATCTGCACCCACTTATCCACTTTGGGTACGAAGACAAGGAGGATATGTTTGATGCCCACAGCTACAACAAAGGCGGCTCTGTTTTGCACATGCTGCGCAACTATGTGGGCGATGAGGCCTTCTTTGCGGCCCTCAACCTCTACCTGACTGACAATGCCTACACGGCGGTGGAAGCCCACAACCTGCGGCTGGCCTTTGAGGAAGTGACGGGCGAAGACCTCAACTGGTTCTTCAACCAGTGGTACTTCGAGCAGGGGCACCCGGAGTTGTCCGTCAGCTATGACTTCAACGAGGCAACCGGGCAGGCAAATGTCACCGTAGAGCAGACTCAAAACCCCGAAATCATGCCCGCCATCTTCCAGTTGCCGGCCGCCATTGATATTTATAAAGCCAATGGTGAAAAGGTACGGCACGAGGTAATGGTGAACGAACGTAGCCAAACGTTTACTTTCGAGCTGGAAGAAGCTCCCGCTTTGATGCAGTTTGATGCGGACCGGGTGCTGCTGGCAGAAATGCAGGACAATAAAACTTCAGCTCAATACCTGTTTCAGTACAAAAACGCCCCACGCTTCCTGGACCGCTACGAGGCCGTGCTTGAACTTCGGGGGGAGCAGAGCCCTGAGGCACAGCAAGTCATGACCGCTGCACTGGAAGACCCGTTTTGGGCCATCCGGGTAGCCGCCATGCAAAACCTTTCGCCGGAGTCTGCAGCAGAAGGGAGCAAAATGCTTTCGAAAATGGCCAGTGAAGACCCCCATTCTGAGGTCCGCGCCATGGCCTTCTCTATGCTGGCCGAGCTGGAGGATGCAAGCGCCATCAGCCTTGCTCAGCAAGCCATTCAGCAAGACTCCGCCTACAGCGTCATTGGGGCCGCCCTGCAGTACCTGACTGTGCTTGATCCGGAAGCCGCCCTGGAAATCGCGGATGACCTGGAGCAGCACTCCTCCAGCGATATCCTCCTGGCAGTTGGGGAGTTGTACGCCAGCACCGGCGATGCCAAGTACCTGCCTTTCTTCAAAAACAACCTGACTGAAGTTAGCGGCTTTTCTGCCATCTACTTTGTGGATGCCTACGTAGAACTGGCGGCCAACAGCGACCTGGAAACCACCAAGACCGTTGCGGACCACCTGAACACCCTGGCCCTTGGAGAAAGTACTTCCCCATGGATTAAATTCGGGGCTACCCGCGGGCTGAATGAAATGCGGAAAGCTTTTGAACAGGCGGAAGAAAAAGAGCAACAGGCTTATGCAAAGACCCTCCTGGAAAGGCTCAAGACTATAAAAGCCAGCGAGAAGAACCCACAGCTGCTTTCTTTTTACAATCAGATGTTGTCCGACATCAAACCCTGATGTTTTGCCCTCTTGACTTTTCGGTAAAAGCAGCTTATTTTACCCACGTTTGCTAAGGGCCCCGGCGCGCCGGGGCCCTTAGACTATGTTTGGAGCGGGTTCGTCATGAAAATCAAGGAATTGTGCCCGCCTGCTGTGCCAGCATGGCCGGCAGGGTTCTGGCTAAATCTTTTTTAGCGCGTTTGGCGGGTCAAATAAGCTAAAAAAGATGACGCCAGAGCCTGCCCCGCATTTCAGCGGGGTTCATAAGTCCTTGGTTTGCAATAGGAGTAAGCTCCAACCATAGTCTTAGACAGCAAATTCAGGTCAGGCTTCGTATGCGGTCGGTGTGGCAACGGTTTTTTCGACAAAGTACATTTCGACCTCACCGATCCCTTTAGCAGGTACTTTTCCACGCGGGGTGCAGGAAAATGTATCGCCAATCCGGTCGTACGTCGCCTGAGAGATATTGACCCTTCCGGCTTCCCCTTTGGATTCCAGGCGGGCGGCCAGGTTGACCGTGTCCCCCCAGATGTCGTAAGCAAATTTTCGGGCGCCTACCACTCCGGCCACTACCGGCCCGGTATGCAGCCCGATGCGCGCGCTGGAAAAAGGCAGGTCTTTTTGCTGCTGCAGCCATTCCTGCATCGCCAGGGCGGCCCTGACTGCCCGGTGGGCATCATCAGGATTGGATTCCGGTACTCCGGCGGCTGCCATGTAGGCATCGCCAATGGTCTTGATCTTTTCAATGCCGTGTGCTTCTGCAATTTCGTCAAAGGCTTTGAAGCAGCGGTCGAGGGCTTCCACCAATTCGGCAGGGGAAAGGCCCTTGGAAATCCGGCTAAAGTCCTTAAAGTCTGAGAAGAGTACCGTAGCCTCGTCATAGTGCCGGGCAGTGGCCTGGCCATCGGTTTTGAGTTCCTGCGCGACGGATGCCGGAAGGATGTTCAGCAATAACTCCTCAGAGCGCTTCCGCTCGGTGTCGATGATGCGGTTCTTCCGGCGGGAGTTCAGGTAGAGCCAGGTCAGAATAAGGGCAATGAGGATAATGGCTCCGGCTACAATGCGGCTGCGGTTGCGTTGGGTGCGCTGTAGCTGCAGCTGGGCTTCCTGTGACTGCAGCTGTTGTTCCTGACGGATGACCATGATGGAGTCTTCCAGCCGGGCCAGGGAAATGGAGTCGATGGTTTGTTGCTGACGGGCAAGCAGCAGTTCCTGCCGTGCCTGTTCATCGGTGAGGGTTTGCACTTCTTTTTCAAAAGCCTCCCGTTCTTTTTTGAGGGAGAGGATGGAATCACCAACGGCACGCATGACATCGATCCTGCGCTGTTTCAGTTGCTCCAGGGTGGGGCGTTGTTCTGCCACACCACCGGGCTGTATGGGCATCTGTGGCTTGTTGTTCAGCCGGCGGGCCAATTGCTGGTATTGGAATTGCAAGGTGTCGTTGGATGCTTCTTGCAGGAGCTCTTCAGCGGCTTTCATGGCCCTTTTGACTTTCAATTTTTCCCGCCAGTTGAGTGAGCTGGCAGTCTGTTTGCCAAAAAAAGCCTCGGCCTGCAGCAGCCGTGCTTCTGTTTGAATGGCCAGATCGTCTGCCTTGCGGCCACTGTGGAAGGCTTGTTCCGCCACCTGTGCAGCATCCTGGTAGCGTTCGCGCCCGAGCAATTCCCGAGCTAATTCCAGTTGAGCATTCCCCTGGGCGGTGACGGCCGATGAAAAAAGCGCCAATAGTCCTGCAGTTAGGAGTATCATTCTCATAATAAGGTACTTTTTGCCAAGGGAGGATCCGACGGAAGCCAAATATAAGGTTTCTCATTGATTTACGCACATCCTGATCCACAATGTCTTGCCCCATGAATATGGGGTTTAGATTTCGTGTCAGGGGGGCTATATTTGTAATCGTTAGAATAAGTCAGAAGTTTGAAAACAACCACCTGGTTATAAATCTTCCTTCCTTTATAAACAAGAAGCGTGTTTAAATGAGGGCTTCCCTTGATCCTCTCTGGGAAGCCCTTTATTTTGGAAGGGAAACTAATCCTCAGTGCCCGTTTTCTTGGGCATTGGACCCAAAAGTTTCGAAGGGCTTTCGGCATAAGCTGAAAGCCCTTACTCTTTTTACGAACATTCGCCGGGCAAAGATGGGGCATTTGCTGATTTTTGTTAAATTTGAGTTTGTCCCGAAACAAATTGTTAGTTCATGAATATGCCCGCCGCTCAGGATGCGCTCAAAAAATACTTTGGCTACGATACGTTTCGCCCTATGCAGGCGGACATCATCGAGCAGGTGTATGCAGGCAAAGACAGCCTGGTCTTAATGCCTACAGGTGGGGGCAAGTCTATTTGCTATCAGGTGCCTGCGGTCACCCTGCCGGGGACTGCCGTGGTGGTCTCTCCGCTCATTTCTCTGATGAAAGATCAGGTGGAAGCCCTGCGGGCCAATGGGGTGCAGGCGGCCTTTCTCAACAGTTCACTCGGTGAAGCAGGCCAACGGGCAGTGGAGGATCAGTTTTTCAACGGAGCACTGCAACTGCTCTATGTCTCTCCGGAAAAACTCACCTCCCGGGACTTTCTGCCGTTGCTGAAACGGGCAAAAGTGAGCCTGTTTGCCATCGATGAGGCCCACTGTATTTCTTCCTGGGGGCATGACTTCCGGCCGGAATACACCCGCATGAAATTCCTCAAACAGGAGTTTCGGGACACACCCATACTTGCGCTCACTGCGACGGCTGATAAACTGACCCGGAAAGACATTTTGCAGCAGCTCAATTTGCCAGACCCGCGGGTGTTCATTGCCTCCTTCGACCGCCCCAATCTCAGCCTGGAGGTGCGCCCCGGGCAGCGCCGCCGCGAGCAAATCCTGCGGTTTATTGGCAAACGCCCCAATGAGTCGGGCATCGTCTACTGCCTGAGCCGCAAGGGCACCGAACAACTGGCAGAAAAACTGCAGGCTGCCGGCATTAATGCAGATTATTACCACGCCGGCCTTTCCCCGGAGGAGCGGGATGCCGTACAGGAAGCTTTCATCAACGATAATACACCGGTCATTTGCGCAACAGTGGCCTTTGGGATGGGCATCGATAAGTCCAATGTGCGTTGGGTCATCCACTACAACCTGCCTAAGAATATCGAAAGTTACTATCAGGAGATCGGGCGGGCCGGGCGCGATGGCGCAAAGTCGGATACCCTGCTTTTCTACAGCTACAACGATGTGGCCCTGATGGAAGACATCCTCAAGCAAAATGATAGCGATCAGGTGGACATCAAGCTGGCAAAGCTGGACCGCATGCGGCAGTTTGCGGAAGCGGTAGGCTGCCGTCGGCGTATCCTGCTCAGTTACTTTGGGGAGGAAGCCACGGAGGACTGTGGCAACTGCGATATCTGCCGGAACCCGCCGAAGACCGTAGATGGGACAGAGATTGCGCAAAAAGCACTATCCGCAATTTACCGGCTGCGGCAACAGGTGGGCATGACGCTGGCAATTGACGTGCTGCGCGGCAGCGGCAAGAAGGAAATCTTTGAACGCGGCTACCAAAACATCAAAACCTACGGTGCCGGCCGCGATATCCCCTTTCTGGAATGGCAGCACTATATGTTGCAACTGCTGAATTACGGCTACATTGAGATTGCCCACGATGAGCATGGGGTGCTGAAACTGACCCCGGCGAGCAACCGGGTGCTCTTCGATGGAGAAAAAGTGCCCCTTGTGCGCTTCGCGACCCTTAAAGAACGGCAGGAGGCTGAAAAAGCGCAGGCCAAAACAAAAGCCACCGAGCGGCAGGGGGTACGGGATGATCTGTTCGAAAAACTCCGGCAGCTGCGGCGTCAGCTGGCACAGGAGAGGGGCGTACCGCCCTACATCATCTTCAGCGATAAAACCCTGGAGGAAATGGCAGCCGTGCGGCCTATGACCGACGACGAAATGAAGCGCATCAGCGGGGTAGGGGAGCGCAAACTGCACCTCTATGGCAACTACTTTATTGATGCCATCATTGAGCATGTGGGGCCGGCAGCGAGCCGGGGCAAGTCCTCCACTTACCAAATCACCCACGATATGTACCAACGGGGGCTGAGCGTATCTGAAATTGCACAGAAACGGCAGCTGACCGAAACCACGGTCTATTCCCACCTGGCCATCCTGTTTGAGAAAGGGCAGGACATCAACCTGCACGAACTGGTCACGCCCTCAGAGGTCGATCAGGTCATTAAATCCCTTCGATACCTTCAGGAGCCCTATAAGCTGAAGGATGTTTTTGAATACCTGGATGAGCAAATTCCTTACTATAAAATCCGGCTGGCGCTGGCTTACTCGAAGCGGGAGGCTTAGTCCGGGTCTTAAAATTTTCGCGCAATGAAAAAAATGCTACTCTTTGCTATGCTGTTGCTGACAGTGATTTATACAATAAAAGCTCAGACCGATTTTCGCCCGGGCATGGTTTGGATGGAGGAAGGTGATACCCTGTATGGCAGGATTGATTACCGGGGGGACCTCTCTCTGGGGCAGGAGTGCCACTTCAAAGGCAGTGCTGATGCCACCGAACAGGTCTTTTCTCCGTTGAAAATCAAAGGCTACCGTTTTGAGGACGGGCGGCTGTTCGTTGCTGAGGAGTTGGAAGAGCAATGGGCTTTCTTAGAGTGTCTGGTTAATGGGGCGATGGAAGTGTATTACCATCGGGATGAAGCCGACTCTAATCAGTATTATTTCCGCAAGACTGGTGATACACTGGTGCACTTGCCGTACGTAGAGGAAATCCGGTATTTCGACCGAAATCAGATTGAGGGCGCACCGGAAATTAGAGCGGACTATCTTTTTCGTTCAAAGAAGCATATCGGGTTGCTGAAGTTTCACTTGCAGGATGCTCCGGAACTGCAGGAGCAAATCTCGAAAATTGAAAAGCCCAGCCACCAATCACTGCTCCGGTTGGCCAAACGCTACCATCAGCTCAAAGCGGAGCCCGGGCAGCCCTTAATCATCTACAAAAAAAGCATCACCTTTTTTCAAGCCACTTATAGGAGCGGGGGCAGGATTGATGCAGTTCTCCAATACACCAACTGTAGCGGATCAGGGGCATTTGGCTTACGGGGCTGATCTGTTTTTGGTCATGCCCATGGTGCACGAACGCGTCTTTTTCCGCCTTGGGGTGCAACAAGTCAATCGGCAGCTGGCGGATGAAAATGAAACAGACACCTTTACTTCCTACAACGTGGAAGTGGGCTATATGCTGCCGGAGACGTTTCGGATACGCCCGTACGCCTCCATTAATCTGCTAAAGCCGGCCTATTCCGCAGGGGCGTGGGCGCAAATTGCCGGGCCATTTTATGCCGGGCTGCACGGCAATGCTACGTTTTACTTTGGTGGCTTCCGGTGGTTTCCAACCGACTTATATTACTACTCCTTATCTGCGAGTGTAGGGTATCAGTTTTGAATAACCTGTGAAATTTTATTGGGGTAGTCGGTGATGATCCCGTCTACGCCCAATCCAATCAGTGCTTTCATGGCGGTGGTGTCGTTGACAGTCCACGGTATGATGGTCATGCCGAGGTCGTGCACGGTGTCCACCACGTTGCCCGTCACCATTTTGTAGTAGGGGCTGTAGATTTCCGGGGTGTAGCCAAGGGCATCAAGGTTGACCTGAACGCCGTTGGGGTTTTCAACCAGCAGGGCCGTGGTGACAGCAGGGTCAAGCCGGTGCAATTCCTGTAAGGGGCGGACATCGAAAGACTGCACGCAGGTTTGGTTTTTAATGCCCAGGCCTTCTATTTCCTGCAAAACGAGGCGGGCAAAGGTCAGCGGGCGGGGCGCTTTGAGGTTGTCGTAAGCCGGGTCATGCTTGATTTCGATATTGTAGCGGGGCTTGGGCCGGTTGTGCTCGGCACAGTAAGCATTGACGGCTTGTACCACCTCGCTAAGCAGGGGCTTGTGTGCCGGCGTGGGCGCTTGCCCCGGAAAGCGTTCGTTGCCTCGGGTACCGCAATCGTAGGCTTTGATCTGAGCATAAGGCATTTGAAAGAGCAGCAGTTCCGCTTCCTCGTCTTCCGTAACGGGCCGCCCGTCCGGATGGCTGCAGATGTGATGGGACATCCAGGGCTCGTGGCTGACCACCAGCAGGCTGTCCTGACTTACCGCCAGGTCGAGCTCCAGCGTTTTAACCTGAGGGAATTCCAGTGCTTTGAGAAAGGCGGGCACCGTGTTTTCCGGCAACAGCCCGCGGGCGCCCCGGTGGCCCTGCCAGTCGAAACCGGCAGCTTGTTCAGCAGTCATATCTTGTTGAGTTGAAGGGGCTGAGCAGGCCGAAAGCCCGAGCAGCATAAGGAGGAAATAAAATTGGCGCATGTTGCATAGGTTTGGGGTAAAGATACGGAATTGGGAAATTGCCTTTTCCCGGAAAAACGTATTTTCACCATCAAAAATGCGAACCTTCCTTTTGCCGCTTGTGCTCTTGTGCCCATTCCTGCTGTTGGCGCAGGCTTCCATTCCCCGCCTTTCCCAAATAGATGTACAGCATTATACCTTTCAGCTGGAGCTGAGTGATGCGCACGATACCATTCAGGGCAGTGCCTTGATTGATATCCGGTTTTTGCAGGCATTGGATACCCTTGTATTGGACCTGGTAGCAGCAGAAGCCGGGCAGGGGGGCATGCAAGTCCTGGAAGTGAATGAAGGGGGCGAACTTTTGGCCTACCGGCATGAAGGTGCTCAATTGCACATTGCGCTGGGCAGCCCAACAGCGGCAGGTTCCGCCCGGCAATTCACCATTCGGTACAAAGGCGTGCCGGCTGATGGGCTTATCATCGCCCAAAACAAGTACGGTGACCGGACCTTTTTTGGAGACAACTGGCCCAATCGCGCCCATCATTACCTGCCCTGCGTGGACCACCCTTCGGATAAAGCGACCGTGGCATTCGTCATAATCGCGCCGGGCCATTATCAGGTGGTGGGCTCCGGCCTGCAGCTGGAAGAGCTCAATTTGGATAAGGAAACGAAGCTGACCTTTTGGCGTATGGATACGCCTATCCCCACCAAAGTGGCGGTCTTTGGTGCGGCGCAGTTTGCGGTGAGCCGGGCCGGGGAGGCCGCCGGCATACCTGTTACGAGCTGGGTCTATCCCCAAAACCGGACGGAAGGCTATCAGGACTACGGGCAGGCTACAGAGGTTTTGCAGTTTTTTATCGACTCCATCGGGCCCTATTCTTACCCAAAACTGGCCAATGTACAGTCCAAAACCCGATACGGGGGGATGGAAAACGCCAGCAATATTTTCTACTTTGAAAATTCAGTGACCGGTGGGCAGGACCATGAAGACCTTATTGCCCACGAAGTTGCCCATCAGTGGTTTGGCAACAGCGTGACGGAAGGCAACTGGCACCACATCTGGCTGAGCGAAGGCTTTGCCACCTATGGGGCTAATCTTTATATTGAACACAAGTACGGCCGGGATGCTATGGCCAAGCGGCTGCTTACCGAGCGTCAGCAGGTCCTGCAGTTTGCCCGACAGTCCAACCGCCCTGTTATCGATACCCTCGTCACCAACTGGAACCGGCTGCTGAATGCCAACGCCTATCAGAAAGGCAACTGGGTGTTGCACATGCTGCGGCATAAGGTAGGCGAACGGGCATTTTGGTCGGGCCTGCGCGGCTACTACAAAGCCTATCAAAACGGCAACGCCCTGACCCGGGATTTTCAGGAGGTAATGGAAATGGCCAGTGGGGAGGATTTGAGCGACTTTTTTTACCAGTGGCTTTACCAGCCCGGCGTGCCGGAAATTGGCGTGAGCTGGTCCTGGAGCAAAAAAGAAGGCTTGCAGCTGGACATCGGGCAATTGCGCAATGATGCCACCTACACCTTTCCCTTGGATATTGCAGCGGAAGCCCCCGATGGCACCCGTCAAACCTGGACGGTAAACATTGATCAGGAACGGCAGACGGCGACCCTGCCCTGCGATTTTGAGCCGGAGCGGCTATGGCTGGACCCGGATACCTGGCTGCTTTTTAGCGCTGAACTGAAGCGGATGAAAAATTAATTTGCATTTTTGTGCCTCCAAAACGGGAAACATGAAAAAAACGGCCATTTTGCTGATTCACTGCCCGGACCAAACCGGTCTTGTCGCGGCAGTCACAGACTTTCTGCACCGCAACAACGGGAACGTCATCTCTCTGGACCAGCACGTCGACCGGCAGGCGGGGCGCTTCTTTATGCGGGTGGAGTGGGAACTGCAGGGGTTCAATATCCCTTCCGAAAAAATTGATGAGTATTTCGGCACTTTGGTAGGGCAAAAATACCAGATGGAATGGCAGGTGCACCTGAGCGAGCACAAACCGCGCATGGCCATATTCGTCTCCAAAATGTCGCATTGTCTGTATGATATCCTGCAGCGCTGCATGAGCGGGGAGTGGGAGGTGGAAATCCCGGTAATCGTCAGCAACCACGAAAACCTCCGCTACATCGCTGAGCGGTTTGAGATTCCCTTTGAGGTCTTCCCCATTACCAAGGCCAACAAAGCAGAGCAGGAACAGCGGGAGATCGAGCTGATGCGTAAGCTGGATGTTGACTTCATCGTATTGGCCCGGTATATGCAAATTTTGTCCGATGATTTTGTAGCAGCGTTCCCGAATCAGGTCATCAATATTCACCACTCTTTCCTGCCTGCCTTCAAAGGGGCAAAACCCTACCACTCAGCTTTCAACCGGGGCGTGAAGGTGATTGGGGCAACGAGCCATTACGTCACCGCTGATCTGGATGAAGGGCCAATCATCGAGCAGGATGTCCGCCGGATTTCTCATAAGGACACCATTCAGGACCTCATCCGTATCGGTAAGGACCTGGAGAAAGTCGTCCTGGCCCGGGCAATCTGGCTGGAGATTCAGCATAAGATTTTGCCTTATCAAAATAAGACGATTGTCTTTGATTAAGAAGTCGATATGACTGATGCCGCTGATGCTGGCAAACCTGTGCCGTCCCACAAGCATGCCCCAGCTCGAAATCAGTGCAAATCTGCGCAATCAGTCCAATCAGTGTTCCAACTCTCCACGCACAGCAATCGTACACTGATGCCGCTGATCTGCCCAACGGGACCCGCCCCGCTGGAGGACCTCCCAGGAATCAGTGGAAATCTGCGGAAATCAGTCCAATCTGTGTTCCAACTCCCCACCCACAACAATAGTATACTGAGGACGCTGATCTGACTGATGACACTGATCTGCTTTGCTGGACCCACCCCGCTGGAGGACCCGCCCGGGAATCAGTGTGAATCTGCGCAAATCAGTCTAATCAGTGTTCCTACCTCCAAACAAACCAATGACGCCCTCTCCAATAATCTCACCACAATCATCCCCCCACTTGTGAATGGAAAACAAATACCGTATTTTCAACATTCAATCAATCCAACCCCGAATATGATAATTGGAAGATACCTACTCGCCCTGGCACTGAGCTCATTCAGCATCTGCATTTACGCTCAAAACCAGCCCCCGCAGCTCACGATACAGTCCGTAGACCTCAATCCGGAAACACAGACGGTAACCATTACCTACGATCTGGCAGACGCGGAAGACACCGAGCTTGAAGTTTTCCTACGCGCCGCACCGGCAGGCAGCTCCAACTTCAGTATACATGCGGAGAATGTGTCCGGTGCGATTGGATTTCCGGTTTCACCGGGCGAGGGCTTGCAGCTGACCTGGAACTACGCAGGCGAAATCGGCAGCAGCGATACCTATGACTTCAAAATCATTGCCGATGATGGCTACGACATCCCAATCGAAGACCTGGTGGCGCAGGTGGACAGTCCGTCATTGCGGGCCCGCATGGAGCACATCGCCGGGATCCGGCACTACATTACGAACCCCGGGAACCTGAACCGCTGCCGGGATACCCTGGAGCAGGCTTTCCTGGATTATGGGCTGGAAACCTTCCGGCAAAATTTTCCCAACCTGGGCACCACCGGCCAGAATGTCATTGGCGATCATTGGGGGCAAACACAGAGTCAGCAGGTGATCATCATCGACGGGCACTATGACACCGTCAGTGATTCTCCGGGGGCTGACGATAACGGGACCGCCACTGTGGGCGTACTCGAAGCCGCCCGCATCCTTTCCCCTTACCACTTCCGCAAAAGCCTGCGGTTCATTGGCTTTGACTTTGAGGAAACCGGGCTGGATGGCAGTATGTATTACGTGGAGCACCTGTCCGGCAATGAAGCCATCGAAGGTGTGCTCAATATGGAGATGATTGGCTACTACAGCGATGAACCCAATAGCCAGGATTTCCCGCCTGGCTTTGAGTTGGTCTTCCCGGAGGCGGCCGCCGAGGTGCAGTCGGATGCCAACCGGGGCAATTTTCTAATCAATGTGGGGCCAGGTTTTGGGAGTGCCCTGTATAATGCCTTCAATACAGCGGCTGAAGCTTATGTCCCGGAGCTGCGGGTGATCGGGCTGAATGTGGTGAACCCTCTGCTTGTCCCTGACCTGCTGCGCAGCGACCACGGCTCTTTCTGGGAAGCCAACATCCCAGCACTCATGCTCACCGATGGCGCAGATTTCCGCAACCCGCATTATCACGAGCCTTCAGACACGATTGGCACCCTTGACTTCACCTTTATGGCCAATTCAGTGAAAGCCGTAATTGCTACTGCTGCCATGATGGCGGAACCCATGCATAGTGGGGAAGCCATTGCCAGTAATGTGTTGATTACGGATACGGGGCACCTGCATGAACTTCCCTGCAGTTATTTCCTTTCGCCCAATCCGGCGCAGGAGGCGTTCACCATCCGTTTTGGCGACTGCCAGCCCATGCAGCTCGATTTGCGCCTTTACAATGTGAAAGGGCAACAGGTTTGGAGCGGGCGGCATGACACCACTATGGGCAGTCTTCGCATCCCCGTTGGCCATTGTACGCCGGGCGTTTACTGGCTTCAGCTCAGTGATGGGCACCACTTTAGCGCGCAACGGGTGATGGTGCGGTAAGTAGTTAGGGCAGGCTGGCAAAGCCTGCCCTAACTTTTTCCACTAATCAAAAAAGCTATCATACCCTTCCTTGCTGCTGCTGCCGCCCCGCTTTTGCTGCTCCGGCTCCGCCATAGGAGAGTCGAGGTTTAGCGTATCGGAGCTGGAAGAATCGCCGTCCATCAGCATCAGGGTACTTTCCTTTTCCCATTGTTCGAGCATTTTCAGCCCCTCATCTTCGAAGATGCCCTGCTGCAGGTCGATGGAGTTCATGACGTTGGAAGACATTTCCATGAAGCGCTCCATTTCCCCTACCTTATTGGCCACATCGTCGGTGATGGCCTCCATGGCTGCATCAAACATGGCCCGCTTGTCCGGATCGCCGGACATGACACTCATGGCAGACTTCATAGCGGAGTGGGAAGTACGGATGGCTTTGCGCTCCTGTTCCTTGAGCTGCACCTGATCCTTGGTGTCCTCCAACAGGATTTCAGAATTCTGGTGCATCTTTTTCAGAATGCGGTACATCACATCCATCCGGTTGAGGAGAGACGTGTATTTTTCATTGCTGTCTTTCAGCCGGGCTGCTTTACGGGTAGCCAGGACAACCTGACTGTCCATGCCTTTTTCCTTCGCAGCGCTTGCCATTTTCATTTGCTCCTCAATGGTGCGGGTGTTTTCCTCCACCAGGGTTTGCAGTTTCCGCATCTGGCCCCGGAGGACGCCGATCTGCTTGCGCATCTTAACCAGGTTGTTGGACAGGTCCTCCACATAGCTTTTCAAAATGCCGATGGGGTCTACCTGCACAAAAATGCCGGTGACTTTGCGCATCACGCTTTTGTACATGTACCAAATGAGGTTGCGCATGCGGGGGTCCAGGATCATATAGACCACCGCCGCCAGCACAGCCAGCAGGATAGCCAGGTAAAGCGTATTCTGAACCAGCGCCAGGATAGCGCCCATGTTGACCGCCAGCAAATAGCCGCCGCCCAGAATCAGGGCACCCAGAAAAATCGCACCGGTCACGCCTTCCGGGCGCTTCCAAAATGACTTTTGCCTGAATTCAGATTGATCAAAATTTGGCGATGATGTTGCCATAGTTATATCGGTATGGTTATGTCAAAAAATTAAAGGTACGACTCCATGCTTTCAATGTCCTTCTGTATCTCATTGGAAATACTTTGCAGGGCATGCTGGAAAGCATCTTTGGTAGACAGCAGTTTGTCTTTGGCAGCCTGAATGTCTTCATCAGCAGAAGCAATGGTCTGCTCTCCCTGTTTGATTTTAGCTTCCAGGCTCTTGATTTTGTTTTCCAGCTCTTCAATTTTGCCCTGAAACTCCGCCACCTGCTTCTTCATTTTCTCCACCTCCTGCATCTTGGCCTTGACGCGCTGCTCCATTTGCCGTTTGAGCGACTCTTCAAAGTGCTCATTTTCATTGTCCAGCACCTTCTTATAATGGAGGGCCGTTTTCAGGAGTTTTTCCTTGGTCAGCCCCATCGTGGAGGCTGTTGCGTAGGCGGACCGGAAAGCAGTCGGCTCATCCATGTCCATATCGCGAAGCCGGGCGAGTGCCTGTTTGAACTCAATATAATCGAAACCCGGGAGATTTTCATTAGCCAAAGCACGGGTCAGGGCGCTTACACTTCTTTCGTCCAGCCCATGGTGATCGCCAAAGAGCGATTTCAGGTCTTTTTGCATTTAGTCGATTGTTTTTAACTGTTGCTACAAATTAAAAGAAATTGCCGGAAAACCACAGTATATTTTCGATGATCCCGGATGGAAGTTCGATATAACAATTTTTTTTCGATTTTTTTGAACGCCCCCACCGAAGGCGTGTATCCCATATCAAACACAGGCACCGAATGCCCGATCAGAAGCAATCCAAGGCGATACCCACTGACGAAGAGCTGATGCAACGTATACAGCGGGGGCAGGAGTCTGCCTTTAATGCCCTGTACGACCGCTACAGTCAGCGCATGTACCGGTACTTTTACCGCATGCTGGGGCAATCGGCAGAAATGGCGCATGATTTTACGCAGGAGCTGTTCCTAAAAATTATTGAACAGCCGGAGGCTTTCGATACCCAGCGCCGGTTTTCCACCTGGTTTTATGCCGTGGCAGGCAATTTGGTTAAAAATGAGTACCGCAGAAAAGCCAAACAGCCGCTGCAGGCCCCTTTAGAGGAGGCCAACACGGCTTCGGCTTCCATAGGCGCACTGCCCGACCTCGACGCAGAGGTGCGCAAAGCCTATATAGAAAAAGCCGTGCAGGCCCTGCGCCCCCATCACAGGGAGTGCTTTTTGCTGCGCTATCAGGAAGGTTTAGCCGTGCAGGAAATCAGTGAAATCGTGGACTGCCCGCCCGGCACCGTCAAGTCACGCCTGCACTACAGCCTAAAAAAATTGAACGAACTGCTCAGCTGCGTGCTGGGCCCAAACGCATAATTATGGAGCCATTGACCAACCACATCGAAGCCCTACTGGCAACAAAAGATTATGAGGAGCTGACCAAGACCGAGCGCGATCAGGTCACTCAATCCTGCGGGCAACAGGAGTACGAACAGCTCCGTCAGGTCATCCTCTCCGGCCAATCGCTGGCAGAGGCGCCCACGCCCCCACCATCCCTCAAAGCCAACCTGATGAAGGCCTTCCGGCAAAAGCATCAGCGCCGCAACATCCCCCTGCATTCCCTTACGCTCCCTTTCTGGCAGGCCGCCGCCATTGCTGCCTGCATGGTGTTGATGGGGCAGTTCGTCCGCTTTGGGCCCGTCTACGCTCACCCCCCCGCTATGGCCTGGGAAGCCAATGATTCCATATGGTTCAAAAAAGTGACGCAAATCGTAGCCGATACAGCCCTGGCGGTGTTCTCAGCTGATGATCAACTGAAAGCTCCGAAAGATAGCGAAGCTGCAATTGCCGTTACCGATACCCGTCACTTACCAGCCGAAAAACTGCTGCCCCAGCCGGTTTCTGATACGCCCGGTTGGGCCAGGCGGTCTGCACTGGGTACCGTAGAAAATGCGCCACTCTTGCTGATGGTGCATTGATGACCGGCCAGGAATTTTCCTAAAGACTTAATTTTCTTATGCCCTGATCAGCCAAGTTTATCTATTTTTAGGACAAAACTGAATCCATGCTCCGTTCATTTTTGATCCTAATTGCAACCAGTATGATCGTGGCCTCCTGCCAATCCGAGGGCTATCAGCCCCCACCGTACGAATCTTATGATGATTACCCGGCTTATTCCGGGGATGACCTTGGGCTGACTTACACGCCCGAGTCGTCCGGTTTCCGCCTGTGGTCGCCCGCTGCTCAGGCCGTGCGCCTCCATTTTTACAGTCAGCCGCTGGGAGGAGAACCCACCCGCACTACCGAGATGGAACCCTCCGAACAAGGCACCTGGACCGCCTCTTTTGAAGAAGACCTTCTGGGCACCTTCTACGCTTACCAGGTTAAGATAGAGGACAACTGGCGGGAGCCGGTGCCCGGGCCGTACACCAAAGCCGTGGGCACCAATGGCATGCGCGGGCAGGTGGTCGACCTCAATGCCACCAATCCGGAAGGCTGGAGCCAGGATAAACGGCCGCCATTTGAAGCCATCACGGATGCTGTGGTTTACGAACTGCACATCCGCGATGTATCTATCCATCCTGAGTCGGGCATTACACACAAAGGGAAGTTCCTGGGGCTGGCAGAAACCGGGACCACCACACCGGACGGTACGCCCACCGGGCTGGACCATCTTGCTGATTTGGGGGTTACCCATGTCCACATTCTCCCTGCTTTTGACTTCCGGTCTATCGATGAAAGCAAGCCGGAAGGAGAACGCCGCTACAACTGGGGCTACGACCCCCAAAACTACAACGTGCCGGAAGGCAGCTATTCAATGGACCCTGCCGATGGGGCCTCCCGCATCCGGGAATTCAAAACCATGGTACAGGCCCTCCATAATAAAGGCATACGGGTGGTGCTCGATGTCGTCTACAACCACACCGGCTTCACCGAGAACTCCCTGTTCAACGAACTCGTGCCCGGCTACTACTACCGGCACAATGAGGATGGCAGCTTCTCCAACGCTTCCGGCTGTGGCAATGAAACCGCCTCCGAGCGCGCCATGGTGCGGAAGTTTATTGTGGAAAGCGTAAAATACTGGGCAGAGGAGTACCATATGGACGGCTTCCGTTTTGACCTGATGGCCATTCACGATATTGAAACCATGAACGCGGTCACGGAGGCCCTTGCCGATATCGATCCCAGCATCATTGTTTACGGAGAAGGCTGGACGGCCGGGGACAGCCCCCTGCCCGTGCCTAAGCGGGCTCTCAAGGCGAAAGTGGCTCAAATGCCGGAAGTTGCTGCTTTTAGCGATGACATCCGGGACGGGCTCAAAGGCAGCGTTTTTGAACATGAAGAGCGGGCATTCATCAGCGGCAAGCCCGGCCGGGAAGAGGACGTCAAGTTCGGTATCGTAGCCTCCACAGCCCACCCTCAGGTGGACTACCAAAAAGTGGCCTATTCCGATCAGCCCTGGGCGGCCCATCCGACTCAGACCATGACTTACGTATCCTGCCATGATAATCATACGCTATGGGACCGGCTGGCTATTTCCTGCCCGAATGAGAGCGAGGAGGAACGCATCAAAATGCATAAGCTCGCCCTGGCTACGGTACTGACTTCACAGGGGGCCGCTTTTCTGCATGCGGGCACGGAGTTCCTGCGGACCAAGGAAGGCGTGGAAAACTCCTTTGAGTCTCCGGACAGCATCAATCAGATGGATTGGCCCCGGAAAGCAACGTACGCTGCGGTCAACGACTACGTCAAAGGGCTCATTGCGCTGCGCAAGGCCCACCCGGCATTCCGCATGCGGACCACGGCGGAGGTGAAGAAGCACCTGGCATTCCTGGATACAGGCGAAAGCAGCAACCTGATTGCCTATCAGATCAGCGACAGCGCCAATGGAGACGAATGGTCCAACATCGTTGTGGTACTCAACGGCAACGAAGACTATCAGAGTGTCAACATCCCGGAAGGAGCCTGGACTATCGCAGTGGACGGCAGCGCGGTGAGCCCGGAAGGCCTGGGCACCATAGAGGGAGGCGTACTGCAAATCCCGGGCAGGACCGCCATGGTCCTTTTCCGGTAATCTTTAAAAACAAACAAAAAACAAGCGAGCTATGCTGGACATGCAAAAGCGGTTGACTAACTTTTTCTATGTCAACCTTAGCCTGCCTGCCACGGCAATGGGCTTTGCCCTTTCGGTGCAGATTTCTGCGCTAAGCTGGATTCTCAGCACTCAGTACCACCTGGAAATCGAGGACATTGGCCTGGTTTGGGCAGCCGGCCCCATAGCGGGCATTATTGGGCAGGTCCTCATTGGGGTGATCAGTGACAATGTCTGGTTTTTGAATGGGCGGCGCCGGCCGTTCATCCTTATTGGCGGGGTGCTGGCGGCGCTGATGCTCCTGGCGCTGCCCAATATCGGGGTCATCTCTGATGCGATGGGGATGGAGTCCATACTGGGCATTGCCATTCTTGTAGCACTGACCCTTGACCTGGCCATCAACGTGAGCTTCAACCCTACGCGCTCTATTATCGCGGATGTAACGCCGGAAGGCAAAGAGCGCACCAAAGGCTATACCTGGATGCAGACCATCTCGGGCACCTTTGGGGTGCTGGCTTATGCGGTTGGGGCTATCTGGAACAACTTCGTGCTCATTTATTTCGGCGCGGGGCTGGTGCTGGTGCTGTCCGTGCTGCCTGTATTTTTTATCGAAGAGCCCCGGGTCCTAAAAGGTTCCGGCGAAGAGGAGGGAGAGGCTGAAATGCAACCTGGGTTTTCCCTTTCCGAAACCTTAAAGGCGATCCGCCCGCTTTGGGGCTTTTTGGTCTATGCCGTTTATGCCATCACCCTGCGTATTATGGACATCGACCGGGAGCCTGGTTTTGTGGAAGGTTTCTGCCTGGCCCTGACGGCCGTGGTGATGGTCCAGGCCCTGCTCAAGAGCGAAACGGGCAAGCGCAAGTCGGAAGCCGGGCTGATTGGTTTTCAGAAGGTACTGGCGGCGCATTCCTTTACCTGGATTGGGGTGCAGACCATGTTTGTGTACATGTTTTCCTACGTGCAGCACGATGTCTATGGCTTCAGGGCCGGCGATGTCATTCCAGAGGATGTTAAAATCGAAATGGGCCGGGTGGTCTCTATTGCTTTCCTGGTTCTTAATGCCGTTGCGGCGATCCTGCCCGCTACTATTCTGGAGCCTATGGCAGACAAATTTGGCCGGGTGAAAGTACACTTCGCCTGTATCGCTATTATGGCTGTCGGGTACTTCAGTTTTCTGGTGCCCGGTATCAGCCCCACGCTGATTTATGTGCTGATGGGCGTGGCAGGCGTTGGCTGGGCGGCTACCGTGAGCCTGCCCTTTGCAATCATGTCGCAAAAAGTAGACCAGGCTAAAATGGGGCTTTACATGGGGCTGTTCAACCTGTCGGTGGTACTGCCGCAACTGGTCGCCAGCTTAGGCGTGGGGCAGCTGATTGGCAATGCCGAAAATAAGAGCATCACCTTCGTGGTCTGTGGCGTGACCCTTGGTATTTCTGCCCTGGCCTGGCTGATGGTCAAAGAAGAACAGACCGGAGACGCGGCAGTTGTTGCGCCATCAGGGCACTAATCAGATAACGGGAAATTGGCTAATCTGTCTGGAGCTGATTTCCTGTTTTTCCTTACCAGCGATACAGCTTGGCATCTTCCGTAAACCGCTTACGGACATCTTTAATCGCTGCTTCAATCTCGGCTTCAGAGCGGTAAGTCCGCTGCACGCCTACTTTGGTCAGATTGCCTGCCTTTTCGGTGTAAGGTTCGTACCCGGCATCGTAGATATCGTCGATGAGCTGCTTTACATTATCCGGATTGCCAAAAACGCCCACGATGATGACGTAAGACTGTTGTCCGGGCACGGGCGTTGGGCGTTCGGTATCAGCTCCTTCGGTATCTTCAGCAGGGGCCTCTGCCTGTGCTTCCGATTCTGCCGGAGCCTCTTCTTCCGGAATAGGATTGGCAGCGGTGTCATCGCCCGGGCGTACGTTCACGCGGGAGGTAGGCACCGTTTGCATAACTTGTTCCTGTCCCTGGCCCGCGCCGAAAATCAGGAAATAAATCGCCACGCTCACCACTACTGTTGCTGCCGCAATCGCTGCTATCAGCCCATTGTTGGTCGCTTGTGCTGCCTTTGGGGGAGCTGCCTTGACGGCCGCTTTTTTAGGACGTTCTTTAACCGGCTGCGGGCGGGAGGAGCGGGCAACCGGGTAAAAACTTACCGTAGGCAGCCCGTAGGAATCCATGTCGTAGTTATTGCCGTCCGGCAGGAACTGCAGGTTGTTCTCATAATCCTGATACAGGCGCCCCACTTTAGGGAAAACAACGATTTCCCTGCGCCCGATTGCTTCTTTCACTTCATTGACATAACCCTCCAGCGTCTGGGTGGCATCCTTAGACGACAAGCCATACTGCTCCTGAATCATGCCCGACAGCAGCCCATCGTCGCTTACCAGGTTGGCATTGAAGGCAATGGTCTTGCCCGGCGGGTGCAGCTCGCCCTGTACCTGATCGATTACCGCAGGCTGATAGGCCGACTCAAAGCTCCCCAGCCCGGGCAGTGCTACTGTCTTATTTTTGTAAAGAAGTGAACTGATATAATTGCCTATATCCATTTCCATATCTGCTGCTTTTTGCTGTAGCTGTGCGGCCTAAGTCTGACGCGCACCTGCAAAGGTACATTTTTGGATGCTCAGTGTGCTAACCCGGCAACCCTGATTATGCCAATGTCTAAACTAATCAATTTTGGGCAAATTCCAATATATACTAACTTTGGCAACCACAAATTGGGGTATTTGTTATCCTTCTTTGTGACCAATCTATCAAAACATAACGCACCCATGTCGATTCGCGATATACTCAAGCAAAGAATTTTAGTCATTGACGGTGCCATGGGCACTATGATTCAGCAATACCAACTCGGGGAAGCGGACTACCGCGGCGAAGAGTTTGCCGACTGGCATCAGGATATTCAGGGCAATAACGATATTCTGTCCATCACCCAGCCCCAAATCGTTGAGGCGATCCACAAAGCCTACCTGGAAGCCGGAGCTGACATCATTGAGACCAACACCTTCAGCGGTACCCGCATCGCACAGGCCGACTACGGCATGGAGGCATACGCTTACGAGATCAACCTCAAAGCAGCGCAGGCCGCCCGAAAAGCGGCTGATGCATTTACTGCCAAGAATCCGGGCCGCCCCCGTTTCGTGGCTGGTGCAATGGGCCCCACCAACCGGACCGCCTCCCTGTCGCCCGATGTCAATGACCCGGGCTACCGGGCGGTGACGTTCGATGAGCTGCGCGACAACTACTACGAACAAGCCAAGGGCCTGATGGATGGCGGTGCTGACCTTTTCCTGATCGAGACGGTCTTCGATACCCTCAATGCCAAAGCCGCGCTTTTCGCCATTGACTTGTTGCATGAGGAACGGGGCAGAGAATTGCCCATCATGGTATCAGGCACGATTACGGATGCCAGCGGGCGTACCCTGTCCGGTCAGACTGCTGAGGCTTTCTGGATTTCCGTCAGCCATATGCCACTGCTCAGCGTGGGGCTGAACTGCGCGCTGGGTGCACAGGAAATGCGCCCGCACATCGAGGCACTATCGGATATCGCAGACTGCTACATCAGCGCTTACCCTAATGCAGGTCTGCCCAATGAATTCGGAGAGTACGATCAGGAGCCCGAAGAAATGCGGAACTACATCCGGGATTTTGCAGACAGCGGCTTCGTCAATATCATTGGGGGCTGCTGCGGGACAACGCCCGAACACATCCAACTGATGGCAGAAGCGGTGGAAGGGCTGCCTCCGCGCAAGGTCACACCCTCACCGGAATACACACTGCTTAGTGGATTGGAGCCACTCATTATCCGCCCCGAGACCAACTTCGTCAACGTGGGAGAACGGACCAACGTTACCGGTTCGCGCAAGTTCGCCCGCCTGATCAAGTCGGGGGCTTATGACGAAGCGCTTTCCGTAGCCCGGCATCAGGTAGAAGGGGGGGCGCAGATCATCGACGTCAATATGGACGAAGGGCTTTTGGATTCCGAAAAAGCAATGACGGACTTTCTGAACCTTGTGATGGCAGAGCCCGATATTGCCAAGCTCCCCATCATGATTGACTCTTCCCGGTTCTCTGTCATCGAAGCGGGGCTGAAGTGCGTTCAGGGCAAGTGCGTGGTCAATTCCATCTCCCTGAAGGAAGGCGAAGAAGCTTTTATTCAACAGGCGAAAACCGTCCGGCGCTATGGAGCGGCTACGGTTGTTATGGCTTTTGACGAAGACGGGCAGGCTGACACTATTGAACGCAAGGTCGCCATCTGCGAGCGGGCCTATACCATTCTCACCCAACAGGTCGGCTTCCGGCCGCAGGACATCATCTTCGATCCTAATATTTTCGCAGTAGCCACGGGCATTGAAGCCCATAACGAATACGCCATCAACTTTATCGAAGCCACCCGGCAGATTAAGGAGCGATGCCCGGGCGCTAAGGTCAGTGGCGGTGTCAGCAACATCAGCTTCTCCTTCCGGGGCAACAACGTCGTCCGGGAAGCTATGCATGCCGCGTTTCTCTACCACGCCATCAAGGCAGGCATGGATATGGGCATTGTGAATGCCGGCATGATTGAAGTCTACGATGAAATCCCCGGCGATTTGCTGGAACGGGTGGAAGACGTGCTCTTCAACCGGCGGGAAGACGCGACCGAACGCCTGACTGAGTTCGCCGAAAGCGTGAAGGGCGATGGTGGACGGACGCTCAAAAAGGATACGGCATGGCGGGAAGCTCCTTTGCAGGAACGCATCAAACATGCCCTTGTGCGCGGCATCACGGACCATATCGAAGCCGATGCAGAGGAAGCGCGGCAGCAACTTCCTTCACCTCTGGACGTGATCGAAGGCCCGCTGATGGATGGCATGAACGTAGTAGGCGACCTCTTTGGGGCCGGCAAGATGTTCCTGCCGCAGGTGGTGAAGAGCGCCCGGGTCATGAAGAAAGCCGTGGCTTACCTTACGCCTTACATTGAAGCCCAGAAAGCAGCGGGCGAAGACAGCAGCAAAGGCAAAGTACTGCTGGCGACCGTCAAGGGCGATGTGCATGATATCGGCAAGAATATCGTTGGCGTGGTGCTCGGCTGCAACAATTACGACATCATCGACATGGGCGTGATGGTCCCGGCGGACAAGATACTCGCCAAGGCAAAGGAAACCGGCGCAGACATTATCGGGCTGAGTGGCCTGATTACGCCTTCCCTTGATGAGATGGTGCATGTGGCAAAGGAGATGGAACGGCAGGGCTTTACCGTCCCTCTGCTGATTGGGGGAGCGACGACTTCCAAGACCCACACTGCTGTAAAAGTGGAGCCTCAGTACTCCGGCCCTGTTGTGCATGTGCTCGATGCCTCCCGGAGCGTATCGGTCGTGAGCAGTTTGCTCAACGAAAATGAAAGTCAGCGCAGCAACTACGTGCTGGATATCCGCAAAGACTACGAACGGGTACGTGAATTGCGGGGCAACCGAAAGTCCAACAAAAAGTACCATACCCTGAAAAAGGCCAGAGCGCACCGTTTGGAGCTCGACTGGGCCGCAACGCCTGCCGTGAAGCCTGCACAGCCGGGTGTACAGGTCATCAGTGATTACGACCTGGAAGAGCTCACCGAGTATATCGACTGGACGCCATTCTTCAGCAGCTGGCAGCTCAAAGGCAAGTTCCCGGCGATTTTGGAAGATGAGGTGGTCGGTACGGAGGCTCAAAAACTGTACAACGATGCCCGCAGCATGCTCCGGCAGATTATTGACGAGAAGTGGCTGACGGCTAAAGCAATATTTGGGCTCTTTCCTGCCAACGCAGTGGGTGAAGAATCTGTGGCGGTCTTTGCCGATGAGGGCCGGAAGGAGCAGCAAGCCGTACTTCATTTTCTGCGGCAGCAGCGGCAAAAAGCGCCCGGCCAGCCCAACCTGAGCCTCTCCGACTATATCCGAAAGGCAGCGGACGGGCCCGACTACATCGGTGCCTTTGCCGTAACGGCAGGCGTGGGGATCGAGCCCCACATCAAACGCTTCGAAGCGGAGCACGATGACTACCACGCCATCATGCTTAAAGCGCTGGCTGACCGGCTCGCAGAGGCCTTAGCAGAGCGGCTGCATCAGCGTGTGCGCAAGGAATTTTGGGGCTATGATCAGTCGGAAGACCTGGATAACGAAGCGCTGATCGCAGAAAAGTACAAAGGCATCCGCCCTGCCCCCGGCTACCCGGCCTGTCCGGAGCATACCGAAAAAGGGACCATTTGGGAACTCCTGCAGGTTGAGGAACATATCGGCATCAAGCTGACGGAATCCTACGCCATGTACCCGGCGGCATCGGTGAGCGGTTTCTACTTTGCTCATCCCGAATCGAAGTACTTTGGGCTGGGGCAAATTAGCAAAGACCAGGTGGAGGATTATGCCAACCGGAAGGATATGTCGGTGGAAGATGCGGAACGCTGGCTCGCTCCGGTGCTGAATTACGATGTTTAAGGCTACAAGAGCCACTGCAAAAGGTAAGCCAGGCCGATGCCCAGGTAATTGCCAATGGCGTAACCCAGCAATCCCATGGCGATGCCGGAGAGGATCAGTTGCCGGTTGCCAGTGATACTGGCTATTTGGCCGATAAACGGCGGGCCGTAGATGGCAGCTACAGAGGTGAAGAGGAAGGTGTCCCGGTCAATGCGAAAAAGCCGGGCCAGCAGCAGGTGCAGAAGGATGGTGCCCAGGAGGGCGACTGCCGTGAATTGAACGACCCCCAGGCCTTCCTCAAGGATGCTCTGGAAGTCAGCCAGCATGCCCAGGGCCACGCAAAAAATCAGCAGAAAATACTCGCCGGTCTCGAAGGTGTTTTCCCAATTTCTGACGGTGGGGATGAAGGACACTGCCAGGCTCAGGCTGGTCAGCATCAGGATGAGAAACGCCAGTTGGTCCAATTGGCCGTATACCAGCCAGGTAAGCCCCAGAGCGCTGCCTATCACCAGGATGGTCAGGCCTATTGCACGGATGGCGTGCCCGTAGTTGAACGCATGGTAGGGGTCTGCTTCGGTTTCGTCAACTGCTGCTGCTGCACTGTCGTTCTGAAATCCAGGCAATACCGCTTTCAGCCATTTCGGCACCACCGAAGTCAGCAGCAACAGGTACACCCCGCCCAGCAGCACATCTGCCGCATTCACCAGGATGATGGTCTCCTGCGGTGCTTTCAGTGCCAGCCCAATGGCTTGCATGTTTGGAGTGCCGCCGGTGTAAATCCCTGCCAGCATCCCCGCCAGCCGCCAGGTATCCGGCAGGTCATTCAGGAACCAGTACGCAGCAGCTACCGTTGCCACCATACCACTCAGCACACACAGCCCGAAGCTCAGCAAACTACTGCCTGCGTGGGACAGCCATCGCTTGAGGTCGGTCGCGTAGAGCAAAAGGGGAATGGCAAACAAAATGCCCGCCTCCGTAGCGGCAGTCGACCACTGATCGTTGAGCGGGAAAAGACCGGTATTCTTCAGGAGAATGCCTATTGCATAGCAGAAGACGACCGGGCTCAGCCAGTCCGGCAACAGCCCCCGGCGGGCAAGCCTGCGGCTTAAAAAAGGAATCCCCAGCAAGATCAACGCTTGCAGCAAAATCCAGGGCATAGGTTATTTTTTTGGCTGGTAGTTTAGGGTGAGCTGCTGACGGTCAGACCAGCCGATGATCAACCGGCCAGGGTTGTCTACAGGGTTTTTGAGCATCCATCTGGCCACCGGCATCACCACATGGTCTTCCAGAGCCCGCTGCAGGGGCCGTGCGCCATACCGCTCATCAAAACCAATACTGGCCAGGTGGCGGACCAGCGGCGGTTCGAATTGCACTTCCAGCCCGGTCTTTTGGAACCCTTCCCGGCTTTTGAGCCCTTCCAGTTCTTTTTCGGTGATTTTGAGGATGTCTTCGGCTTTCAGCGACTCAAAGACCACGAGTTCATCAATGCGGTTGACAAATTCCGGGCGGAAGTGCCGCTCTACGGCCGAACGGTAAGCTGCAGCGTCCGGGTTTTTATCGCCAAAGCCAGGCACCGAGCGGTTGCTGGCGCCGAGGTTGGAGGTCATAATGACAATCGTGTTCCGGAAATTGGTCTCCCGTCCGTAGGCATCTACGAGCACGCCCTCATCGAGCAGCCCAAGCAAGGCATCAAAGATGGAAAGGTCCGCTTTTTCCACCTCATCGAGCAAGAGGACGGAGAAGGGGCGCTCCCGGACCTCCTTGACCAGCTGACCGGGTTGCCGGCCGGCACCAATCAGGCGCACCAGTTGCTCGGGGTGCTGGAACTCACTCATATCAATACGGATCAGGGGCGATTGCCGCTGCCCTTTGCCGAAGAAGTACTCCGAAAGGGCTTTTACGCTTGCCGTTTTTCCCACACCGGTAGGCCCCGCAAACAGAAAGGAGGCGATGGGCCGGTGCGGATTGTTCAAGCCGGCTTTGAAGATCTTGACTACCCGGGTGAGGGTATCCACGGCTTGAGGCTGCCCGATAATCCGGGCTTCAAAGTGGCTCCGCAGTGCTTCCTGGTCCAGTGGCAGCTCGTCCCGGAGAAACAACTCTGGCAAACCTGTCTGCTGAATGAAGTTCCGGATGACCTCGGCTTTGCCAATCTGCCGCTCCTGCCTTGAACGGGCTTCGTTCAGGGATTGCCCCAGGAAACTGACCGCCTTTCCGGGGAAACTGGCGTAAGGGTGATAACGCAACAGCAGCCGATAGGCCAGCTCCCGGGCTTCCGGTAAAATGTCCACTTTCAGGTTCTGGGCGGCATAATTAGCCAGCTCATCCATCACTTTGCTGACCTGCTGCTCACTCAGTTCTTCTATTTCGATAACCTGAAAAGCTTCCGCAAAACCCGGCAACAGCCTGCGCATGCTTTCCAGTTCCTGTGGCGTGGCTTCTCCCACCATGTGGAGCTTCCCCTGCTGCAGGAAGTTCATCAGAAATGCCGCTACGCTGTCCTCCGGGCCTTCGCCACCGGTCTGTAGCAATTGCACCATTTGTTCCACCCAGATGATGCCGTTTGCCATGCTGAGTTCTTCTACCAGCGTCTCTACCGTTTCTTCCCAGTCGCCCAGGTACTTGGCACTTGCGGTGATGCGCTGCGGCATAATGCGCCAGAAGGTGTACCCCAGCTGCTGTTTGCGTGACTGATTGCTGATGCGTTTGAGTGCTGCCGTGAGCACTGCGCTTTTTCCGGTGCCGGAGCGCCCGACAATCAGCACATTGGACCGGGTGCCCACGATTTTGTCCATGGCTTGTGTGACCGCGGCTTCCCGTTCCCATGCAGCATCGGGCAGGGCACTGAGGCTCCGCTGCTGACTTTTTGTAGGCGGGTAAGGTTCTGCCAGCCGGTTGAGTACCTCATAGGTCCGTTCGTGGCTCCAGCCTCCCCAGAAATAATCTCTTTCGTAGTTGACCCGGAGCTCCACCTGGTCCAGAATAGGCTTAGGATAGCGCATCAGGCGGTAGAGCTTCTCCGGGGCAGCCTGATTGAGCAGGGTAAGGCTCGCGTGGTGCACGAGCGCATCAAACTGCTTGGGCTCGTAGTAGAAAAAATTTTCGCGAAAGGTAGGGATATGACACTCGTAATGCCCGTCTTCCACCGCCCCGTAGACAATAGGCAGGCGGATCTTCACCGTGTCCGGCAATGGAAATACGCCCCCCCTTGATCTGTAGGAAGGGCGTACCTGCAGCTCCACCATTTTCAGGCGGGGCGATTGAATCTCAGAAGGCGGGTAGTCGTCGTATTTTTTATACTGCTTTTGCAGATAAGACAGCAAAGTCTTCTTCAGGCCCGCCAGGCTGCTGCCTACCGCTTCTATATCCGTGCCGACCAACTGTCCAAGCAGGATGTCCTCATTGATGGGGTAGTAAAGCAGCGGATATACGATCTTCTCCATACCGGGAATTGTTCCCGGCTAAGATAATTATTTCTGTCAGACCTGAAACAAGGGTTAAAAGTCATTGTCGTGTAGCATAGGGACGGTCTCCATACGCTCAACTTTCCGGCGCACTTCGAGGATGTGCTGCAGCTGTTTGTTGAGAAACTCATTGATGTCCTTTGGCACGCCGGTTTGGGCAACGGCTTCGCGGTAGGCCCGGGAAATCTTCTTCTCGCTGTCTTCGCAGAATTCCACAACCTTGGATTTGTTGTTGAGCAACAGCGCCTCGCGAAATTCGCCCCAGTGCTCGTACAGGTAAGAGCGGGCCTGCCTGCTGATGGGCATAGGGGTGGGCGGCAGTGCATTCATCCACTCAAAAAGCGGCTCGTAGAGGCTGTTGCGATAACGGGCAAGGCTTTCCAGGTACTGCACCAGGCTTTCGTCGGTTGCAACGGCAGCCGCTTCCCGGTAGCGCTCTTCCGCATCTTTATTGCGCATCATAAGATTGTTGACCAAAGCTATGCCGGAGGCATGCGTATTGGCATCGTAACGTTTCTTGTTCCAGGGCTTATCTTGATTGTCAGCCATAATTTTGATTGTTTTTTATGATTGAGAAAGCGTGTTGCTGAAGTGGTCCGGCAAGGTTATTCTTTGCCATTCATAGCGGATGTTTTCAGCATGGTATTCAGTTTTTCGCCTCCCTTGATGCCGAAATCCAGTGTCCGGATCGGGAATGGGATCATGATATCGTTCTGATCGAAGGCTTTCTTGATGGCAATTACGGACTCGCTCTGTGCAGCCAGCAAGCCTTTTTGGGTTATGTCGGCCAGCCAAAAGCGTACGATGAAGTTGATGGAGCTGTCGCCGTAGCCTTCATAGTAAAACTCTACCGGAAAGCGTTCGTCACGGTCAATGTTGTCTTCTACTGCTTTGACCGTCACCGAGCGCACTTTCTCCAGGTCCTCTCCGTAGGAAATGCCACAGCTTAGCGCCAAACGGCGGCGGCCAGATACTGTATAGTTGGTCAGGGGATTTTGGATGATGCTCTTATTAGGCAGCAGTACTTCCTCTCCACTCAACTGTTCGAGTATGGTTGAACGCAGGTTTACTTTTTTGATCTTGCCAAAGTAGCCGTTGGTCTCAATCAGGTCCCCCACGTTGTAGAGAGACTTGGTTGACATCAGGATGCCCGAAAACAAATTCATCAGTGGTTCCTGAACAGCCAAACCAACTGCCAGGCCTACCACACCGGCACCCGCCAACAAAGAAGTCAGTGCCCGGTCAAGCCCGAGAATCCCCAGGACTATGAAGAGCATAACAATTAGAAAACCAGAGGTGATGATGTTTGACAAAAGCCCGTTGATAGTATGGTTTCGGGAAAACCGGGATACCAGTTTGCCGGCGTATTTCTTTACGAGCCGGGACAGGAAAATAGAGGCAACCAGTACAAGTACGGCTAAAATGATGTTCGGCAGATTAGCAATTAATCCTTCCAGCCATCCCTCTAAAGTATTCCAAAAAGCTTCCAGTGAGGCATTAAAGTCGTCCAAGGTATAAGTTTGGTTTGTTCAGTCTTTGAACGGGGGCAGCCCTGAGATGTTCATCCTGGCCTGATCAGCCCGCCGGCTTCCACTCAAAGGCCGCCGTGGCGACGCGCCGGCTGAGGCGCCCGTCTGCCATCGGTTCTTCCAGGACCAGGCTGTTGGCCCGTTCCCGCCCAAACACTTCCTGCATGTTGCGGATGCTGCCCACCGGGACGCCGGCTTTCCCCAGTTTTGCCATCCAGGTGGCCCGGTTGGCTTTTCCGAAAGCAGGGCGCAGCTGATCGCAAAGCATGCTGCGGTACCGGACCCGGCTTTTGTTATCGGCAAAGCGCGCATCTTCCGGCAGCTCGGGGAGCCCGAGGCACTGGCAAAGTTTCACAAATTGCCCTTCTGTACCGGCGGCAATGACCAGCGGTTTGCCATCACTGCCGTAGAAAATATCTCCATACGGGGCAATATTAGGGTGCTGCATGCCCATAGGTTGGGGAATGTGCCCCTCCATGAGCCAGTTGGTGGCTTGATTGGCCAGTGAGGCAATGGCGGCATCGAGCAGGGATGTGGAGACGAAACTCCCCGCTCCGGTACGATAGCGGTGCAACAGCGCCAAAAGCACTGCCTCTTTGAGCTGATGGGCGGCCAGGATATCAATGAGGGCTACTGGCATTTTGACTGGATTGCGCCCGGGCTCGCCATTCATATACAAGAAACCAGCCTCCGCCTGCAGCACCACATCAAAGGCAGGCAGGGGCTCGTCTGCGCCAAAAGCATCCAGCTGGGCATAAATCAACCCGGGATTGTGCTGAGCCAGCGCCTCATAATCCATGCCCAGCTTTTGGGCAGAGGCGCGCTTGAAGTTGCTCACAACGATATCCGCACCAGCAATCAGCTGCAATACTTCCGACCGGTCCCTCGGTGCAGACAGGTCGAGCATTCGAACATTTTTTTTGTAATTTACGCTACAGTAGTACGCGGAGTAATCTGATTCGGCTGGCTCTGTGGGCAGCTTCCATTGGCGGGTGACATCACCACCGGTACGGGCATTTTCGATCTTGATGACTTCCGCCCCCAGCTCGGCGAAAAACATGCCGACGGCAGGGCCAGCGAGCACACTTGCCAGCTCTATTACTTTGAGCCCTTCAAAAAACTGTTGCTTTTCCAAATGAAATACCTTTTATGAAAATCTGTTCTGCTGCTCAAATTCGGGAACTCGACGCATATACCATAGAACACGAGCCGATTTCCTCCCTCGAGCTTATGGAGCGGGCGGCGGCCTGCTTAACCCGTTGGTTTATTCAGGCTTATCCGGACAAACAACAGCCGGTGCATATTATTTGTGGTATCGGCAATAATGCCGGGGACGGGCTTGTGGCGGCACGGCTGCTCCATCACTCCGGCTACGATGTGACGGTGCATACCTGCCAGATCAGCCCCAACTGCTCGCCAGATTTCGAAGCCAACCTGAAGCGGCTGCCCGGTCACGGCGCTATCGGAGCCCATCCCATCGCTGAGGGCGACCCCATGCCGGACTTGCCGGAAGGCGCACTGATTATTGACGCTTTGTTCGGTTCAGGGCTCAACCGTCCGGTGGAGGGCTACTGGGGCGATCTGCTCCACTTTCTGAATGGCCTGAAGGCAGAAAGAGTAGCCATTGATATCCCCTCCGGTGTCTATGCGGATCAGACAACCGAAGGGGCTGCCTTTCACGCCCACCGTACTTTTTCCTTTGAGTTGCCCAAACTGGCGTTCCTCTTCCCGGAGAATGCCGAGCGGGTGGGGGACTGGACAGCCCGGTCGATCGGTCTGCATCCCAAAGCCATTGCACAAGCTGAAACCCCTAACTTTTATCTGACGGAAGAAACAGCCGGTACGCTACTGCGCCCGAGAGCCAAATTTTCCCATAAAGGCACCCATGGCCATGCCCTGCTCATTGTGGGCAGCTATGGCAAAATGGGAGCGGCCCTGCTGGCTGCGCGCGGGGCATTACGGTCGGGGGCAGGGCTGGTGACGCTCCACGTGCCCAAAATCAGCTATAACATCGTCCAAACGGCCTTACCGGAAGCTATGGTCAGCCTGGATGAGCACGAGCTGCAATTTACTGAAGTCCCGGAGCTCAGTGCATATCAGGCCATAGGCGTAGGCTGCGGGCTTGGGCAGGGCACGCTTACGCAAAAGGCATTGGCCCGGCTCATTGCCCGGACTGATCAGCCCCTTGTCCTCGATGCCGATGCCTTGAATATACTCAGTACCCAGCCAGATTTACTGGAGGCACTTCCCCCTCAGAGCATCCTCACACCCCACCCCAAAGAATTCGAGCGCTTGTTTGGCCCCACCCCCAATCACTTTAAACGCCACGAACTCCAAATCCGGAAAGCCCGGGAGCTCGGCGTCATTATCGTACTCAAAGGCGCGCACACTTGTATCGCCCTCCCCGATGGGCGTTCGTACTTCAACAGCACCGGCAACGCTGGCATGGCTACCGGCGGCACCGGAGATGTATTGGCGGGCATACTCACCGGGCTGCTGGCCCAAAGCTATACACCGGAAGCGGCGGCCTTGCTGGGCGTCTTTTTGCACGGGCTGGCTGGCGACTGTGCCCTGCAACGGGAAAGCGAGGAATCCCTGATCGCCGGCGACCTCCCGGATGCCCTGGGCCTGGCCTACCGGCAGCTGCGTAAAGCCACCAATAACCATTGATCTAAAAACCGGTGGGGTTCAGAGAAAAATGAGGTGGGAAGCAGCTCCTAATTTCTAAATTGCCCCTTCAACAACCGTACGACCTGCCATGATCGATAAATTCAAGCAAGCGATAAATGATGCTACGGAGGCCTTGCGCGAGCAAGCGGCACAGTTTGGCGAAGGTGCCAAAGAAAAGAGCTTCCAATTGATCGAGGAATGGCTAACGGTCTTCCCTAAACTGGAAATCTACGGTCTGGAAATCCGCAGCTTTGCCCTGAGCGTGGCCCTGAGCCCTGCCCTGGAAGTCGAAATGGTAGGCCGGCATGAGGACTTCCGCCCGGAACGCCTGGAAGCAATCATTCAGGAGACGCGTAAGAATGCGGCGCTTGTCTCTGTCTTTACTACCATCCGTACCACTTACAACCTGCACCGGCGGACGCTGGCGAACCTCAATGACCCGCTTGTGGTGAAAATACGGGTGCGGCTTTCTCCGGAGATTAAGGTTTATTTGGGTGTGCCGTTGATTGAGTAGTTTGGTTTTGGAACACGGATTGGACTGATTACACAGATTTTCACTGATTTCGGGGAGGGCCCTCCAGCGGGGCGGGCCCGGTAAAGCAGATCAGTGAGATCAGTCAGATCAGCGGCATCAGTGTGCTATTGCTGTGCGTGAGAGGAAGAAAAAAAGAGAGCCCCATGCAGGAGCTCCCTTAAATTTCTTTGAGCCTTATCCAAAGCGCATCACTGTACGACCAAATTTCTGGAAAAAACACCACTGCTATTCCCACCTTGTACCTGATAAACGCCGGAAGGAAGCCCTTGCAAAGGAATAGGGCGGGGAGCTGAGGTGGGCTCCAGAAGGGTAGGAGGGGCCTGCCAAATCACATGGCCATAGGCATCTACCAGTTTCAGGAAACTGAGTGAATGAGGAAGCTTTAGATAGCACTGTCCGCTTGCCGGGTTGGGGAACAGCCGGGCAGGGAGGGTTGACAATTGACGAACCCTGCTGAGCTTAGTTGTGTCATCTGCAATGATGATCGTAGCTGTATCCGGGACCATGGGTATACGCTTGAAGTTGTTGTCGATGAGCAACACGCTGTCTATGCGCAGGCGGAAGGTGTCTACGGTTAGCCCAACTATGATGTCTTCGATAATAATGCTAAACTCAGCCACTTGTCCGCTGCCGCTGATGGTGGTTTGATTAATACGGGTCAGGGCCAGTTCAGCGAGGCCGGACATTTCATCTTTGACAAAAACATCCTCTACATCCGCACCATCTGCATTGATCCAGGAGTTGTCCAGGTCGTCATATTCAAGCTCTACTAAATCGGAATCGTAGCTCATGGCAAGGGCAATGCCATAAAAGTTTTCCAGTGGCTGGCTCAAATTGCCGAGGCTAAGGCCAATGTCAATGGTCGCTCCGGCTTCTGCGAGTGTGGCACTTGGCGTCAACGTGACTTCGGGGGCACCGATACCCGGTGCAGCGTTGGAATAGCCATCAGCCGTGGTGGATGGCTGGGAAAGGCCAAAGTTAGGGATGAGTGCGCTAGTGATATCATCATCTTCAATTTGGCCGTCCCCATCCGCGTCAGCATAACCGTAATCAATACCATCCGGAAAAGTTTGCCCCCAAAGCTCAAAGGGCTGAGCTTCCCAATCGGTGGTGGCGTTGTCTCGTGGTAGGCCATTAGTGCCGTAGGCAATGCCGATATACAGTACATCCACTGCATTCACAATACCATTATTGTTGGCATCGCCTGGCCACATTTCCTGTGCACTCAGGGAAGAAAAGGAAGCGGCAAACAATAGCGCGATCAAAGGGATTTGAGATTTCATATAGCTGTTTATTCGTTTCTTATGCTGCAAACTTAGGGGCAATTTGCCATCAGGTCAATTACAAAATTAGGAATTTGTCAACGCTGGGTGTGTGATTTAGTTCGCAAAGGTGCTTGAAGATACTGTTTTTGAAGTTTGTATGAAGGCTAAGTTTATCTGTTTTTGTATTTTGTCAAAAAAAGAGACTGGGCGAGATGCAAAAAAATAAGCTGATTATTGCGTTAAGGAAGCTTAAACCGGAAGAAACAGCCGCTTTTCGGGATTTTGTCGCTTCTCCGTTTTACAATAAAAGAACGGCATTGCTTGACCTGCTGGACTACCTGATGGGCTTTGCACCGAGCTTTTCCGGAAGCGGGATCAGCAAGCTGAAAGTGTATCAGGCTATTTTCCCGGAGGAGCCCTACGACGATAAACAACTGCGCTACCACCTCAGCTGGTTGAACAAGTTGCTGGAACAATTCTGGCTCGTTCAGCAACAAGCGGGCGAGGAAGAGCGCAACCTTTCCACGCTCATGGAGATACTTTCGGAGCGGGGCCTGGAGAAACACTACCGGCAGCAGGACCGCAAGCTACAGCAACTGCTCGATGGGGTGGAAGCCCCCGATGCTTCCCATTTCAGGCACCGGCAGGAGTGGGCAGATACGAGAGAGCGGCATTTTCAGCGGCAACGCCTGCGCCGGTTCAATGAAGACTTGCAGGAGGCTGCCGATGCATTAGACCGGCATTACTTCTTGGAAAAGATGAAGTATGCCTGTGCCATGCTCGACCGGCAGGCGATCCTTCAGGGGGCCTACAACGTCAACATTACGCAGGAATGGCTGGCCTACATCGAAGCTCAGGGTTACTTCGGCCTTCCTTTGCTCAAACTGTATGTGGACATCTTCCGGGCGTTATCGGATGAAGAGCAGGAGTACCATTTTGATGCCCTGCTGGAAGAACTCGACAGCATTTCAAAAGCAGTGCCTGTGGACCGGCTGAGGGAGATTTATTTTATGGCTATCAACTACTGCGCCCGTAAAATCAGGCAGGGGCAGGAACGTTACGTGGAGCAGGCCCTCCAACTCTACACCAAAGGCATTGAGCGGCGGATACTCATGGAGCAGGATAACCTTTCGCCCTGGACTTTTACAAATGTGGTCAAACTGGCACTGCGGCTGCGCCGCTATCAGTGGATCGGGCAGTTTATTGCCCAAAAGGGAAAACTCCTCCCGGAAGCTTTTCGGGAAAATGCCCTGCACTACAATTATGCCGAGCTTTACTACTACACCAAATCCTACGAGCAGGCACAGGAGCACCTTATGCAGGTGGCTTATTCTGACCTCAACTATTATCTGGGCGCGCGCACGATGCTGGCTAAAATTTACTACGAGCAGGATGAGGAGGAGGCACTGCTCTCCCTCATTGCCGCCTTCACCATTTTCCTCAAACGGAACAAGCAGGTGTCCAATGCGATAAAAGAGACCTTCCTGAATTTTTGTGACCTGCTCTATCAGTTGGTGCGCCGGGAAGGCAAAAAACTGGAAGGGCTGGAAAAGCGGATCGCCGATACAGAGCTGCTTACCGATCGGGCGTGGCTTCTGAAAGCCTGGCAGCAAAAAACAGGAAAAGCCCCGGAACGGTAAATGCTCCGAAGCTTTTCAAAGATGGTTGTAAATAAGTTACTGTACAGCCTGGGCTGCATTGATGGTGCCCCATCCAAAGTTGCCGTCCCGTGCAGGGTAGTTGGACGAAGCATTCATCAGGCGCTGCATCACCTGACTCCTGCTTTGGTTCGGGTTGGTGGCCCAAACGAGGGCCGCAATGCCAGCCGTCGTTGCCGTAGCGGCGGACGACCCGCCAACGTAGGCCGGCTGACTGCCACTCATCGCAAGGGTAAGTGAAGTGCGGCTGGTGTTGGAGGCACGCTGCATAACCGCTACGAAGTCCACCTCAGGCCCTTCATGGCAGGTGTGGCACCGTTGATTCATATTGTCCCGGATGCCGGTAACGGCTACGGTCTGTGCCATGTTTGCCGGGAAGATCACGCCCCACCAGCTTGTCCAGCTCAGTGAAGTGCCCGCTGCTGCAAACATCAGCTTGCCCCGGTTGAAGGCATAAAATATACCATCTGCAACCGTGCTGCTGTAAAAGACATCACCGATGGACATGCTGATGATCTTCACGGCAGCGTCGTTACCGGAGATCACCAGGGCATCCCGGACACCGTCCTTCTCGCTGCCTGAGTTGATGATCACATCGGTGGTGGCCCGGAAGGCTTTCAGATTGCAATTGTAAGCAGCACCGAGCGTAGAGCCTGTGGTACTCCGGGGCGCTGCGATCAGCCCGGCCATTTGGGTGCCGTGCCCGCAGGCATCGTTGGGGCCGTCATTGGAAGCCCACCACCACCAGCCACTGACATGCGTGCCCAGGCGCTCCAGGCTGCGCCCGGAGGAGAAGCCGGAATTGAACTCATTGCCCAGCTTGCTTTGGTTGGGAGAAGTGCCCGTATCAATAAGGGCTACCTTAATTCCGGAACCGGTACTGGTAGACCATGCGCCAGGTACGTTCATGCTCGGATGGCTGAAATTCCAGGGGACTTTGGCGTTAGGTGATACGGTGGTAAAGTCAGCAGCGGGTAGGTTGCTGGCCGGGCTGTACCCACAGCCACTGCCGCTGCGCCGGTCAAGTTCGCCCATGGTGTAGCTCATCGGCTCGATGTAGCGCACTTCGGGCATTTGACGAAGCTTTTCGATGATTTCCTGGTTGAAAATGCGCACGTCAAGGGTTGGCAGGTAGGCCTCGTCCAGATTGAGGAAAAGGTCTTCGGCCGTGGCATTCAGGGCAGGGTAGGCAGCGTTCGTCGCTTCGACTACAAATGTGATGAGCTGCTCTTTGACGGTTGACCATTCTTCTGATGCAAGGTCAATTTCATGGATGCGCTCCTCGATACGCTCAAATCCAGCCGGCTGATACCCGAGCGACATGACGGAGTCCGAGCGGACGGAAGCGCTCCAGATCATGCGGTCCGAAGCATCTTTCCAGTAGTAAACGGTATTGGTGGCCAATAGCGTTTCCTCAATGATCTGATCCATTTCGGCTTTGGTCATCGGGTCATCCTGCTGGGCTTTTTCAGGCGTTGCGAGCTCCGTTTTGGAACAAGTCATCAGGGCGAAAGCGACAAGCGCTAATAGCAATAGGTTACTAAATTTCATAAGGAATCGTAGATAGTTTGGTTAGTAATTATTTTAGTTGCTGCAAAAAAAAAACGTACCGGCAGACAGTGCCAGGCTGCAAGAGGTTTGCTCTGTAAATATTGGTAGATACTATCCGAAGCGCCGGGTGGCTAGCGTGAAATAAAAGTGAAGTAGCGTGGCCAGGGCTGAACTTTCATTCTTTTACATCGGAAAAATAGTGATAAAAATTTGCTAAGCAAAGGAAAAGAAATATTTCTTTCGGCAAACTATCGGATGTTCACCCTGTCACTTATTTTGTGCAAAATTGTAACACTTACCAAAAGGCTTGCGTAAACATCAAAGCATTCAAGTAAATGCCCTGTGACTTTGGGCAAAATCATAAGTCTTAAAAACTAATTCCAAACACCATTTTAAGTATGAGAAAAGTATTGTTCTGCCTGACTCTGCTCTTCGTGGCATCTTTACAGTTGCATGCGCAGACAGACCCCAACAAAAATGCCTTTTCGGCCAAAGTACTGTTCCTCGATTACGGGACACCCAATGACGTTGACGACCAAAACATCACCAACGGGCTGGAGCTGACCTATATCCGGGAGCTGCTCCCCTGGCTGAATTTCGCCGTTCCGGCTAAGGTTGGAGTGATTGATGTGGAAAATGATATCAACAACCGTACCTTCTTTAGTATTGATGGAGTACTGCAGTTGCAGTACAAGAAATCGGACACCGCCTTTATTACGCCTTACCTGATGGGCGGTGGCGGCATTACCCTGGAGGAGGAACTGGGCAGCAATGTTCAGATTCCGGTGGGGGCTGGCTTCAATTTTAAAGTCGGCACACGTTCTTACATCAACCTGCAGGGCGAATACCGGATTTCGCAGGAGGAGAACCGAAACAACATTCAGCTCGGCGTAGGCTATTTGCATAAGCTGGGCCGTATGGATGCCGACGGCGACGGGGTGGTAGACAATCTGGATAAATGCCCGCGCGATGCCGGAAGCCCGGAAACCGATGGCTGTCCGGATACAGACCTTGATGGGGTGGCGGATATTGACGACAAATGCCCCGCCCGGCCTGGCAAAAAGCGTTTTAAAGGCTGCCCGGATACCGATGATGACGGTGTTGTGGACGATGAAGACAAATGTCCTGAAGTGGCAGGGCTGGCAAGCCTTATGGGCTGCCCGGATTCAGACCAGGATGGCATCACCGATGCGGAGGATGATTGTCCGCAAGTGAAGGGCACGGCTTCTGCCAATGGCTGCCCGGACCGCGATGGCGATGGTGTGGCGGACGCGAAGGACCAATGCCCGGATCAGGCGGGCACTGCTGCGAACAACGGCTGCCCCTTCAAAGACCGGGATAATGATGGCGTGGCGGATAGTCTGGACGAATGCCCGGATGAGCCCGGTACAGAAGCGGCTAAGGGCTGCCCGGACCGCGATGGTGATGGGGTAGGGGATGCCAAAGACCGCTGCCCCGATGATGCCGGCGATATGGACGGCTGCCCCGACACAGATGGCGATGGCGTACACGATGGCAAAGATGCTTGCATCAACCAACCGGGCACGGCAGAAAATAAAGGCTGCCCCGAGCTCAATGAAGCGGAGCAGGAAGTGCTGAGCTTCGCTATGCGCGCCGTACAGTTTGAGACCGGCAAGGCCCGCCTCAAGGAAGAGTCTAAAGAAGTGCTGGACCAGATCGTGAAGATCATGCAGCGCTATCCGGGCTACGCCCTTGCTATCAACGGCCATACCGATAATGTAGGCGATGCCGAAAACAACAAGATACTGTCTGAAGACCGCGCACGTGCCTGCTATGCTTACCTGGTCAGTGAGGGGATTTCACCAAAACGGATTTCCTTCCAGGGCTTTGGTGAGGAACAACCGATCGCTACCAATGATACGCGTTCGGGCCGTAGCCTGAACCGCCGGGTGGAATTCAATTTGTACATTGAGTAAGGGGAGTTCCCCAAACTACCTGGCCTGAAAATGAAACGGGCTGTTACCAATCCGGTAGCAGCCCGTTTCTGTTCTCCCTCGCGGGAGGTCAAACCATTATTGCTTTATAAAGCGTACCGTCTTCTGCGCCCCGTCAGCAAAAAGGCGCAGGAAGTAGATACCTGGTTGCAGGTCTTCCGTTGGAATATCAAAAGTATGGTCACCGGACGGGATCTGTCCGAAGCTCAGGCGCTGAATGGCCTGCCCGAGGGAATTCGTGATCTCGGCCTGAAGGTTCAGGCTTTCCTGAGCCTTGAAGCTCATCGTTGCTGTATTGCGCACCGGATTGGGGAAGAGCCGGAACGATCCCAGTTGCAAGGCTTCCAGGCTGGAAAATGGCGTGCCGACCAGCTGGAACCAGAAATCACCAGGCAGGTCGCCTCCGGTCAAACGGGTGGAAACGCGAATGAGGTATTCCGTAGGCTCGCCCGGGAAGTTTTCCAGAGGCACTTCGAGGAAGGTATTATCGAAATCCTCGGTTTCAATGCAAAAGTAAGGCCCTTCCACAGGGTCAGCCTGTACGCCACAGGTCTCGAACAGGTCAATGATAAACTCAGCGTTGGTAGTCGTTTTGTTGAAGCGGAGCGTTAGCTCCGTATTCTCACCCGAATTAAAGGTATACCACACATCGCGGAAGTCACCGTCATTATTGCAAATCGGTGTGGCAAACTGTGGCTGACCGGTAGAGAGTTTGTTGGTGCCTTCAAAGATGAAATCAAAGTTGTCTGCCTGTTCCTGAGAGATGACAAAGGCGCTCAGTGCATTGGCGCAGTCGTCGTTCGCAGGCGGTACAACCGGCTCAATCCGCTTAATGAGCACCGATCCGGCACCACGGTCACTGGAAGACCAGCCACCCAGTCGGAACAAGTAGTTTTGCCCTTGTTCCACATTGAATAAAGCACGGGAAGTGAACCCTCCGCAAGGTGCGCCATTGTCGGCATTCTCATCGTCACCACAACCGACAAGGGTACTGGTATCCGGAGGGCAGGTGGTGGATTGGTAAACCGCGAGGCGGGAGTCAAAGGTTGCAGTCCCGCAGGTGGAAAACTCAAGGCCGCCAGTATACGTAGCTGTCCACGAGTACCAGATATCGTTGTACACAAATTCTTCATTGGGCTCGAAGCAGGACTGTGGGACCTCATGCTGAGGCAGTCCCGTTGAAGCTTCCACGGTATTGAACTGAAGCACGATAGAGTCCTGTGGGCCAAGGTCAAGCGGTGTGGCGTTCTCGCAGTCGTCGTTGGGCGGCCCGGTGACGGGCATGGTTTCCTCAATGGTAAAGGTACCACTGCCTTCCTCGCCCGGGCTTTCTGAGCCCCAGCCACCGATTTGGATAATGTAAACCGAGCCTTCTTCGACTTCCCAGGTCACCCGGGAGGTAAACAGCGCACAGTCCTCGCCATCCGGCGTCACGCCATCCTCATTACAGGCTATGACATCATCAGGAGAAGGAGGGCAGGAGGTGCCTTCGTAAATAGCAACGTTGGTATCATAGTCGGCAGTGCCACACGTGCTAAACTCCGCCAGCCCGGTAAAGTCAGCGGTGTAGATGAACCAGACATCGTTGTAGAGCGAATCAGAACTGCTGCCGCCACCGGCGGGGCAGGTCGCCGGATAGGCACCGGAGTCGCCCGTGGTCGCATCAACAGTAGTGAAATCATGGGTGCCGCTGCTGATTGGAATGGCGTTTTCGCACTCATCATTTACCGGTTGGGCAAATGCTGGAATACTGAAGGCTATAAACGCTAACAGGGGCAGTAGTAAATGTAGACTTTTTTGCATTAGATAGACGATTTGGTGATTGAATGCTAATCTTGATTGCCACAAATTAAAAAAAATCAAAAAGAATATGCCGCTTTGCCATAAATCATCTCCGGCTTATCCTACGATTTCCAACATAGTCCCAAACAAAATATGCCTGCCCGGGGAGCTTACATTCAGTTCACAATTTGATAACAAAAGCCTTACCCCGATTTGACCTGCACTTAACACCCCAGGGTGATCTTTGCTCCCATTAAGCCAAATTTCGATCACTAAATCTTTTTCAAACATGAAGAAAGTAGTACTTTCTTTGCTGCTCAGCAGCATGTGTGCACTCTTTGTCAGTGCTCAGGCAACCATCTTTTCTGAAGAAATTGAAATCCCGGAAGGTTACGTTATTGACGACCTTCTGATGCCTCCTTCTCCACTCTCTCTGCAAGTCCTTTTTGTGGGCGGTGTTGATCTGGTACAAACTACCCCTACTTACGGTTACGAAGCGGGTGTGGCTTACGCCAAAGAGTGGCACGACTTTATCGGCTTTACGCCGGATGAAACGGGTGAATCTCTGGGTTGGGTTTCTGTCAACCACGAGATGATTTACCAGGACAACCGCATCGGCGACGGTGGCGGTATGACGGTATTCCGCGTTGAGCGTGACCCCGTTTCCGGTCAGCTGGAAGTGGTAGAGCAGGAACTGGAAGACGGCCGTAAAGGTGAATTCTTCAACGTAGATTTCGTAAACACGGTTGGTGAAACCGGCATGAACTGCGGTGGCATCAGCTCCATCGTTGATGGCCGTATCTGGACGGCTGAGGAGTGGTTCCGCAGCAACAACGGTTCTATCTACAACGGTGGGTTCTCTTCACCTACCAGCTCTGGTGGCTATCCGAAGTCTCCGGGCGGTGCGGAAAACCAGGGTGTACGCGACACTTCAGCTTACCTGATCTCTTCTGACATTGAAGGCTTCGACGGGCTGGAAGTGGCTAAGTACGAGAACTTCAACTGGATGGTTGAAATCGACCCACGTCAGGCGAAGGCTGTACGCAAGCAGTACAACTGGGGCCGTCAGGGCTTCGAAGGCGGCGTAGTTGCTGCTGACAATCAGACGGTTTACCTCGGTGTGGACGCTACCCCTGCTTTCTGGGCGAAGTTCGTAGCCGATGAGCCAGGTGACTTCACAAAAGGCAAGACCTACATCTACAAGCATGATGCGCCTGAAAAGTGGCTCGAAGTAGACAACACTGACCCGGAGAAAATGCTCAACTTTGCTGATCAGGCCGTTGAACTGGGTGGCACCATGTACAACCGTGTGGAGTGGGTGGCTATTGATGCAAGCAGCGGTAAAATTTACTGGACAGAGACGGGCCGTGACCGTCCGGGCTCACGCTGGGCAGATGAGAACGCTGCGGGTGCTGTGCACGACCCTTATCACATCAACCGTGCGATTGAGAAGGGCATCGACAGCCCTAACGCTTCTGAGTATCCTGACTACTACGGCCGCGTATGGGTTTACGACCCTGCTATCGACTCCAACTACGTTTTCCTGGAAGGCGGACCGGACTGGGACGAGGAGACCAGCCCATCCGAAGCAGACTACTTCACCAAGCACCTGTCTAACCCTGATGGCCTGAACGTAATGATGATTGACGGCCAGCCATTCCTGGTGATCTGCGAAGACCTCAATGGTACTTCCTACGGCCGTATGCCGGCAGGTATCAGCAACCGCACTTGCGAACTGTGGTTGCTTGACCTGAGCATTGAGCAACCAACCGTTGACGACCTGATCCGTATCACAGCTGTACCACGTGGTGCCGAAATCACGGGTGCAATGCCTACGCCTGACGGTAAGTCGCTGCTGGTGAACTCTCAGCACCCGAACTCCAACAACCCATTCCCATTCAACCACTCGCTGACGTTCGCGATCCATGGTTTTGATGAGGTAACGGTTACAAGCCTGGAGGAGCCTCAGTTTGAGTCTGCCAGCCAGCTGCAGATCTTCCCGAACCCAACTACGCGTACCGTTTACCTGAGCGAAATGACGGACCTTGCAGTGTACAACGCAGAAGGCCAGCGCCTGAAAGTATTCCGCAATACCAATCAGATTGACGTTTCCAACCTGCCTGCGGGCATGTACTTCCTGCAAACTGCAGAAGGGGAAACGAAGAAGCTGATCGTTAAGTAATTATTGATCTCTCCTTTTTTATCCTCAGAGGTGGCATGCCCAAAAAACCGGGTGTGCCGCCTTTGCAGGTTTTGCATTAGTACCACCACACACCAACCATTTCAGACCATGAAAGCGACACTTACCGGCTTGCTCTACCTCCTGCTATTGCTGATGGGCACCCATTTCATCAGTTTCGTGCCCCCAAAGGCCTACACTGCTGCTGAGGCACTGCGCAATGTACGTGCTGAATTCCATGCCGCTCTTGCCAAACTGGATCAAACCGCAGCAGCATATGAGGCTACTGCCTATGCCTTTGTAAAGGGGGAAGCCAATGTTGAAGCCCTCCAAAAGGCACATACTCAAACCCGCCTGGCTTACAAGTCTATTGAGTTTTTATTGGAATACAACGACCGGGAAGCCGTCAAAAAATACCTTAACGGCCCGCCTTTGCTTAGCGTAGAGCCTAAGGTGCCCGAAGTACGCATCATCGAACCGGTGGGCCTGCAGGTGCTGGACGAACTGGTCTACAGCGAAGATCCGAAAGTGGAGCAGGAGGAAATCCTGCGCCTGGCCCGCCAATTCAACAAAGATTTTAGCAAAGTGAAAGCCTTTCAGGAGGGCGTAGTGCTGCAACACCGCTTTGTTTTTGAAGCCTTCCGCTATCAGCTGGTCCGCATCTTTACGCTGGGGCTGACCGGATTTGATACACCGGGCTCCGCCGCCGCTCTGCCGGAAGCCAGGCAGTCTCTCGAGGGCGCAGCACAGGCGCTTATGGCCTATTTTCCGCTTCTGGAGCAGATTGGCCCTCAACTGGCAACCGACTGCCGCCTGGAGCTGGGATCGGCAATTGCGGCTTTGTCTCAGCCATCGGACTTCAACAGTTTTCGTCGGCTCCAATTTCTGAAAAAACACCTAAACCCACTGTTAAAGCTTTCCCTGGAAGCTCAAAAAGCCCTGGAGGTAGAACTCCTCCATGAAATCACCGATCGTCCGCAGGCCTGGAATTACGAAGCAGAAAACCTGTTCTCGGATGAATTTCTAAACCCCAGCTATTATACCAATCTAAGTGATGCGGCTCAAAGTGAGGAACGCATAGCCCTGGGGCGCATGCTGTTCTATGACCCTATCCTCTCAGCCAATAACGAGCGTTCCTGCGCCTCCTGCCACCATCCGGATAAAGCCTTTACAGACGGGCTACCGAAGAGTATGGCCCTTAATGGCGAAGGCAGCATTCAGCGCAATGCCCCCACCCTGATCAACAGCGTCTACGCCGAGCATTATTTCTACGATCTTCGGGAGCCCAATCTGGAACGCCAGGTTAAGCATGTGGTGCGGGACGAAAAGGAGTTCAATACCGACTTCCTGGAAATCGTAGACAAGCTTAAGCAAAGCGGGGCGTATCGCTCGCTTTTTGCCAAGGCCTACCCGGAACATCCGCAGTATCAGATTTCAAAGTGGTCCATCTCCAATGCCCTGGCTTGCTATGTGGCTGATTTGGCCTCGTTCAACAGCCCCTTTGATCAGTATGTGCGGGGTGAAAGGGAAGCCATTGCTGCGGAAGTAGAGCGTGGGTTTGACCTTTTTATGGGCAAAGCCAACTGTGGCACCTGCCATTTTGCACCCGCATTTAATGGGACCGTGCCTCCGTACTTTCAGGAAAGCGAGTCGGAAGTACTGGGCGTGCCTGCCGCTGCGCAAGGGCCGGACAGCTTTGTCCTTGATCCTGACCCCGGCCGTTTTGCCAGTTACAAGCCGATTGATCAGGCACCTTTCTACCTGCATTCCTTCAAAACGGTGACCGTACGCAATGCAGCACTGACAGCGCCTTACATGCACAACGGGATCTACCGCAGCCTTGAAGAGGTCGTTGATTTTTACAACAAAGGAGGCGGGGCAGGCATGGGCATTGACGTCCCCTATCAAACCCTGCCGGATACACCTTTGGAGCTTTCAGCGCAGGAAGTGCAGGACTTGGTTGCCTTTATGGAGTCGCTGACGGATACCACGGGGATGACGGCTGTCCCAGAGGAGCTGCCCGCTTTCGAAACCCATCCTGAGTGGAACAAGAGACGGGTAGGAGGTACCTATTGATCTACTTCGGCGGGAAAAGAACAGGCAGCCGGAAAGCCCGGTCGTTTTCCGGCAATCCACTGGCATTGGAGCGTTGGAAGACGAGGTAGCCCCCGATTTTTGTGCAGGCAGAATGTTCATTTTCGTAGCTTTGCGCCATGGAAAAATGGCAGCAGTTGTGGAAAGTGCCGGGCTACCGCTGGCCGGTCTTGTTTTTTGCGGCTTACCTTGGGCTTGGGCTGGCGTTGTACGGTGACTATGGCATGTCGTGGGATGAAGCCCTGCAGCGGCAGCATGGCTTTGTTTCCGCCGAGTACGTCAATCAGCAGTTCCAAATTACCGACAAACAATACGACTGGCGGCAGCTGCACGAGTATATGTACCGCTACCACGGGGTATGGTTTACCCTGCCTATGGCCTGGTTGGAAGAAGCCTGGGATTTGACTTCTTTCCGGCAGCAATTCCGGATGCGGCACCTGGCCGTTTTCCTGCTGTACTGGGGAGCCGGGATTGTCTTTTTCAGGATACTGCTCCGCCGTTTTGCCAACTGGCGGTGGGCCTTGCTGGGCGCTGCATTTTGGGTGCTCAGCCCGCGCTTCTTTGCGCATTCCTTCTTCAACCCTAAAGACCTGCCCTTCCTGTCTCTTTTTGTGATCACTACCTGGACACTCTTCCGGTTGTGGCTGCGCCCGGGCATTGGCACGGCCCTGCTGCACGCGCTGGCCTGCGGTATGCTGATCAGTATGCGGATCATCGGTATGCTGATGCCGGTGATGACGGTCTTCCTGTTTGCCGCTGATGTGCTCGTGGGTAAATCGGGGACCCGACCCCTTTGGTGGAAACGGATCATTGGGCTGGGGGTCTTCGGGCCAATGGTTTACTGGGCTACGGTGGTTTTTTGGCCTTTTCTGTGGCCTGACCCTCCGCTGCAGTTTTTGGAAGCTTTTGAGATTATGTCCCAATACGGTTGGGGCGGGAAGGTCCTTTTTCAGGGGCAGTTCTACGCCGGACCGGAAATCCCCGGGGTTTACATCCCGGTTTGGATTGGCATTTCGACCCCCTTGCTTTATCTGCTGTTTTCCATTACCGGTGCTTTAAGCCTGCTGCCCCGGGCATGGCAGCGTTTGCGAGAGGGATCCATCGGGATATGGGCTACCGCTGCCGACCGGAAAGACTGGGCAAGCCTGGGGCTGATTATTGCACCTGTACTGGCGATCATCGTTTTGGAATCGGTGGTTTATGACGGCTGGCGGCACCTGTTTTTCGTGTACCCCAGTTTGCTTTACCTGGCTGTACTGGGCACAAAGGTGGTTTGGGAATGGGCATTAAAGCGAACGTGGTGGCGCCGTGGGTTAGTCGCAGGGTTAAGCCTGCAAGGGGCGTATCTGCTTATTTGGATGGCCATGCATCATCCGCACCAAAATGTATTTTTCAATGCGCTGGTATGGGGCAATCAACTGGGGCAGTACGACCTTGACTATTGGGGCAATTCCTACAAGCAGGGCTTTGAAGCGCTGGCCGAACTGGATGGCGCACCGGTCATCAAAGTAGCTTGCCAATCCTATCCGGCTACACTGAATTACGAATACCTGCACCCTGAGCTTCGGGCTCGTTTTGAACTGACCGAAGACCCGGCGCAGGCCGACTACTTCCTGTCGGACTACCGGGTTTGGCGGTCGGGGCTTGATCAGGCCTTAAACCGGGAAGGGCTCTACAGTGGGGAGGAAGTCCACGCCATTTACGCCGGGGCGACCAAAATTCTGGGCATTTACCGCTTGCGCAAAAACTGACGGTACAGCCGGTCTGTCTTTTGGTCTTTCATGGGGCCCCTATGCAGTAATATCCGGTTGCGGAAACGCAGGGGCACCTCCTGTGACAGTTCAATAGCAGTTGCACCGGGGAAAGCGGGGTTTTGCATGCTGTTTTGCCTGCGCAGTATCCAACCCTGAAACTGAGGGAGTTGCTCCGGCTCGCACATCATGACTACTGAGGTCTGTTCCGGCAGCAGGGCATTGAAGGTGCCGCTCGCCCTTACCCATCCTCCGGCTTCTACTGCGGTGGTTTGAGGCGTTACCGTTCCCTGGGCATTGGAGAAGGTGAGGGGATTAGTGGTGTTCAGCCGCACAGAGAACCCGCCGTAGCCTTTCTCATCCTCAGAGCCCCCAATGCGGATGTCAGGGGCCATTGCAGTAAGCTCGATGTCGAAGTCCAGCAGGCGTACCGCTTTGCCTTTCTGACGGATGCTGATGCGCACCTTTTCCCGGGCCAGCGTATCGGGAACCCCCTGTGGTGCATCCGGCCCTGCCATCCAATAGACGACTGCTTCCAGGTTTGCCCGCTTACGGCGTGCCTGGGTTTCCAGTACTTTGACCTCCCAGCGGATGCCCTCGCACAGCCAGGGGTCGCCTACCCGTACCTCACCCGCATAGAGCTGATGCCAGGCCCAGAAAATACCCCGGTGGTGGCGGTGGTCTTCCGGGAAGTCCTGCGTGAGCAGCGCCCCGCCCAATCCATAAACCGGATGAAGGTAATTGGAGCGCGGAAATGCATCGTCATACGCCAGCGTGCCGGTCTGATAGGCAAAGCAGGGCTGTTCACCATAGTAGAGGGTCAGCGCATCCATTTCCCGCCGGAATTCGAAGGGCTGAGCGTTCAGGTAGCCAATGAAAGTAAGTCCTGTGAACAGAATCAGGAGTCTCATAGGTGAAGTTTTATGGAAGTTAATCAATAGAGTTTATTAACGTAAATTTTGTATGTCTCTGAATGGTCTTTTTCACCAGCTCTGCATCTCGTCCTCACCTTCGTAGCTTAGGCTACGAGGTTCCGGGCGTTCTTTGATCTGGCAAAAAATACTCATCCATACCCTATA